>JBHYDO010000008.1:0-17405 GCA_051860645.1 Roseococcus sp. | reverse complement strand
GGGCGGCGGACGCGCCCACCTCGGGCAGCACCTTCCAGCAGCGCTCGCACTTCGCGCCGGGGGCCAGCGTCACGTCGAGGCTGGTGGCTTCCCCCTCGGCCAGCGTGACCTGCGAGACGATGAGCGTCTCCGCCCAGGTCTCGCCATCGAGCGTGGCGGCGGGGTCACCCGGCGCGAAGGTCAGCGTGACGGCGGCCTGCAGCGAGGAGCCGAAGCTGCCGTCGCGCCGGTGGTCTTCCAGGCTGCCGGTCACCAGCTTGCGGTGGCGGCGGATCTCGGCCCATTTCGCGGCCAGCGCGTCATCGCGCCAATTCTCGGGAAGGTCCGGGAATTGCTGGAGATGCACGCTTTCGGACGCGGCGCCGAAGCGCGCCTGCCAGGCCTCCTCGGCGGTGAAGACCAGGACCGGCGCCAGCCAGGCGCAGAGGCAACGGTGCAGGCTGTCCAGCACGGTGCGGGCGGCGCGGCGGCGCGGGCTGTCCTTCGCGTCGCAGTAGAGGCTGTCCTTGCGGATGTCGAAGTAGAAGGCGCTGAGGTCCGTGGCGCAGAAGCCATGGATCTCGGGCAGCACGCCGTTCCAGTCATGCGTCTGGACGGCGCGGCGGACGCGGGCGTCGAGTTCGGTCAGGCGGTGCAGCACCCAGCGTTCCAGCTCCGGCATGTCGGCGACGGGGATGCGTTCCTCGCCCTCGAAGCCCGCCAGGTTGCCCAGCAGCCAGCGCAGCGTGTTGCGGATGCGGCGATAGAGTTCCGCCTGCTGTTCCAGGATGCCCTTGCCGATGCGGAGATCCTCGGCCGTGTCGGAATTCATCACCCACAGGCGCAGGATATCGGCGCCATATTTCGCGATGACCTCCTGCGGGGCGGTGACGTTGCCGAGCGACTTGGACATCTTGCGGCCCGTCTCGTCGAGCACGAAGCCATGGGTCAGCACGGCCTTGAAGGGGGCCACGCCGCGGGTGCCCACGCTCTCCAGCAGCGAGGACTGGAACCAGCCGCGATGCTGGTCGCTGCCTTCCAGATAGAGATCGGCCGGGAAGGGCAGGTCGCGGGGCGGCAGGACGAAGGCGTGGGTGGAGCCGCTTTCGAACCAGACATCCACGATGTCCATGACCTGTTCGTAGTCGTCGGGGTTGCGGGTGTTCCCCCCGCCGGCGGAGCCGGCCTCAGGATTCAGGAAGCGCGCGGCGGCGTCCGGCTGATACCAGGCATCCGCGCCCTCGCTGTGGAAGGCGTCCACGATGGACTGCATCACGGCGGGGTCGCGCAGCACCTCGCCCGTGCGCTTCTCCACGAACACCGCGATGGGCACGCCCCAGGCGCGCTGGCGGCTGATGCACCAGTCGGGCCGCGTGGCCACCATGCCGCCGATGCGGTTGCGGCCGACATCGGGGATGAAGGTGGTGGCGGCGATGGCGTCCAGCGATTTTTGCCGGATCGCATTGGAATCATCCATCGCGATGAACCATTGCGGCGTTGCGCGGAAGATGACGGGCTTCTTGGAACGCCAGGAATGCGGGTAGCTGTGCGTGAGCTTGCCCTTGGCGACCAGCGTCCCGGCCCTTTCGCAGGCGGCATAGACGGCCTCATGCGCGCGGAAGACGTGCAGCCCCTCGAAGCCCGGCGCGTGGTGGGTGAAGGTGCCGTCGTCGTTCACGGTCTCGGGCACGGGCAGGCCGTTCGCGCGGCCGAGGGCAAAGTCGTCCTCGCCATGGCCGGGGGCGATGTGGACGAAGCCGGTGCCGGCCTCGGTTGTGACGAAGTCGCCGAAATCATAACCGGCGCCGCGCAGCGGGTGGGCGGCGATGGCGCCGGCCAGGTCCGCGCCCTTGATCACGCGGCGCACGCTGTGCGCGCCCATGCCCGCATCGGCCTCGAATTTCGGCAGCAGGGGCAGCGCCACCAGCAGCGTCTCGCCGACGCGCAGGTGGCTGCCCTCGGCGACACCCTCCACATGGACCAGCGCGTAGTCGATCTCCGGCCCATAGGCCACGGCGCGGTTGCCGGGGATGGTCCAGGGCGTGGTGGTCCAGATCACCACGCTCGCCCCCGCCTCCGGTCCGCTCACGATCGGGAAGCGTGCCCACAGCGTCGGGCTCACATGGTCGTGGTATTCGATTTCCGCCTCGGCCAGCGCGGTCTTTTCCACCGGGCTCCACATCACCGGCCGCAGCCCGCGATACAGGCTGCCATTCATCAGGAAGCGGCCGATCTCCTCGACGATCACGCTCTCCGACGGGAAATCCATGGTGGCATAGCGGTCCGCCCAATCCCCCGCGACGCCCAGCCGCGAAAACTCCTCGCGCTGCACCTCCAGCCAATGCGCGGCATAGGCGCGGCATTCGGCACGGAATTCCAGGACCGGCACCTCGTCCTTGTTCTTCTTCTTCGCCCGGTATTCCTCCTCGACCTTCCACTCGATGGGCAGGCCGTGGCAGTCCCAGCCGGGGACATAGTCGGCGTCGAAGCCCGACATCTGCGCCGCGCGGTTGATGACGTCCTTGAGGATCTTGTTCAGCGCATGCCCGATGTGCAGCGGGCCGTTCGCATAGGGCGGGCCATCATGCAGCACGAATTTCGGGCGGGCGGCGGCGCCGTCGCGCAGGCGGCGCCAGAGGTCCTGCTTCGCCCACGCGGCCAGCAGGGCGGGCTCGCGCTTCGGCAGATCCGCCTTCATCGGGAAGGTCGTCTGCGGCAGGAACACCGTCTGGCGGTAGTCGCGCGGGGGAGGGGCGTCGTTCATGGGGTTTGCTGTCTCATCCCCGCGCGGATGCGGGGCGTCAGGGGTGGCGCGCGCAGAAACGGAGTCCCGGCCCTCAGCGGAGGACCGGGCCGGGAATTCGAAAAGGCGACACCGGGTGCATGGCCCGGATATGAAGAGGCCGACCCCCCGCGGTCAAGCCAGCAGCGCGCGGGCGGCGGCGGCGTCGGCCGCGATCTGGGTGGTGAGTTCCTGGAAACTGCCGAATTTCCGCTCGTCGCGAATATAGGCCAGCAGCGCGACCGAGACCTCCTGCCCATACAGGTCGCCCTCGAAATCAAACAGATGCGCCTCCAGCCGCGAGATCGGGTCACCCCCCAGGGTGGGCCGGCGGCCGAGATTGGCCACGCCCGGCACCTCCCGCCCATCGGCCAGCCGCGCGCGCACCGCATAGACGCCCCGCGCCGGCTCCAGATGCCGCCCCAGCGGGATGTTGGCGGTGGGAAAGCCGATGGTCCGCCCCCGGGCATCGCCATGCGTGACCGGCCCGGTGATGGCCCAGGGCCGTCCCAGAAGTGCCGCAGCCCGCTCGGGGTAGCCGTCCTGCAAGTGACGGCGGATGCGAGTGGAACTGATCGGCCCCTCGCTGTCCGCCAGATGCGGCACGATGGTGACGCCGGTGCCCCGCGCCTCGGCCGCCGCCCGCAGGAAGGCGACATTGCCACCGCGGCGATGGCCGAAGGCGAAATCCCCGCCGCAGGCCAGGTGCCGTGCACCCAGGCCCTGGTGGAGCACCTTTTCCACGAAATCCTCGGCCGACATGTTGCTCAGCCCGGCGTCGAAGGGCACGGCCAGCACGGCCCGCGCGCCATGCGCGGCGAGCGCCGCGGCCTTGGCGGGCAGCAGTGTCAGGCGGAAGGGCGGGTCGTCGGGCCGAAAGTGCTCGCGCGGGTGGGGCTCGAAGGTCAGCGCCACCAGCGGCAGGTCGGGCCGCGCCTGATGGGCGGCGGCCAGCACCGCCGCATGGCCCAGATGCACCCCATCGAAATTGCCGAGCGCCACCGTCCCGCCCCGCGCCTCGGCGGGGAGGGCACGCCAATCGCTGTGGATCATGTCTCGGACTTCGTCATCCAGCGCGTGATGGCGGGCGGCGTCCAGGCGGCCAGCGCATCCAGCGCCGCCTCCGGCGAGCCCGCGCGCAGGGCGAGCCCCGCATGGCGCGCCTGCACGAAGCCGCCCTCGGTCATCCGGGCCAGCACGGCGAAGAAGGGGTCCCAGTAGCCATCCTGGTCCAGGTAGACCAGGCCCTTGCCGTGGATGCCGAGCTGCGCCCAGGACTGGATCTCGATGCTCTCCTCCAGCGTGCCGATGCCGCCGGGCAGCACCACGAAGCCATCCGACAGCTCGTTCATGATCTGCTTGCGCACATGCATCGAGGGCACGACGCGCAGTTCCGTGACACCGCCATGGCCCAGTTCGCGGTCCATCAGCGCCTCGGGGATCACGCCGATGACCTCGGCGCCGCCCTGGATGGCGGCGTCGGCCACGATGCCCATCAGCCCCACCTTGCCGCCGCCATAGACGAGGCCGAGCCCCCGCGCGGCGATGGTGCGGCCCAGCGCCCTGGCCAGTTCGGCGTGGCGCGGGTCGTGGCCCGGCTGGGCGCCGCAGAACACGCAGACGCGGCGCAGATCCGTTCCCGTCGGCACCCTATCCACGGGCAGGCACCATCACGGTGGCCTCGCCCTCGATCACGGGCTTGCCGCCGACCAGGCAGGTGGTGCTGAGGGTGGCCCGGCGCTTGGCCGGGTCCAGTGCCGTGACCTCGACCACGGCCGTCACCGTCTGACCAATGGTGACGGGCGCGCGGAACTTCAGGCTTTGTCCCATATAGACGGTGCCCGGCCCGGGCAGCTTCGTGCCGAGGACGGCCGAGATCAGGCTGGCGGACAGCATCCCATGCGCGATCCGCTGCTTGAACATGGTGCCCGCCGCGTGCTCGGCATCAAGGTGGACGGGGTTGGTGTCGCCCGAGACGGCGGCGAACATGAGGATATCCGCCTCGGTGATGGTCTTGGCGAAGCGCGCCGTCTGGCCGACGCTGAGCTCTTCGAAGGCGAAACCGTCCATGTTCCCACTGCCCCTGCTGATCGGGGGGCAGGTGTAGCCGCTGTGGCGGCGCTGGCAACATGCCTCAATCGTGGCTGCCTCGCGGGGTTCAGCGTTTTCGGTGATTCGCCCCTCAACGCATCCGGCCCTAGCGGCGGGCCTCGGTGCGCCCCACCTGGCGGCCCTGGGCGTCATAGTGGCGGGTGACGCCGCCGCGGGTCTCGGAACGGCCGGTCTGGCGGCCCTGGGCGTCGTAATGGCGCTGGGTGTCGCCGCGGGTCTCGGTGCGGCCAACCTGGCGGCCCTGGGCGTCATATTGGCGGGTGGTGTCGCCGCGCGTCTCGGCGCGGCCGATGGCCCGGCCCTGGGCGTCATAGTCGCGCCGCGTGTCGCCCCGGACCTCGCTGCGGCCGGTCTGGCGGCCCTGGCTGTCATACCGGCGCAGCGTGTCATCGCGCTGCTCGTCGCGCCCGAGGCTGCGGCCCTGGGCGTCGTATTCGCGCTTCGACTGCGCCGAGGCATCGAGCGCCGGCAGCGAGAGGAGAAGGGCGGTGAGGAATGCGGGCCACATGAGACGCAGCTTTCCCCGCGCGCATGGCGTCAAGAAGGCAGCAATCGGGCGATGGTGACTTCGCGCAGCACGCGGTCCTCCAGTTCCATCGAGGTTTGCACCGCGTGGCGGGAGAGCGCCTCCAGCCCCTCGCGCGGCAGATAGGCGCGGCCCGGATCGGCCAGCCACACCTCGACGCCGGCGGCCGCCATGGCGCGCAGCCAGGGCAGGATATGGGCCGTCATCGGCGCTTCGTAGCAGACATCGCCGGCCAGGATGACGTCCCAGCGGGCCAGGGTTCCCACCACATCGCCCTCCAGCGCCGTGACCGCCACGCCGTTCAGCGCGGCATTGAGGCGGATGGCGGCCACGGCCATCGGATCTATTTCGGCCGCCTCGACCAGCGCCGCGCCCGCCTGGGCGGCGGCGATGGCGGCGATGCCGCAGCCCGCCGCAAAGTCCAGCACGCGCTTCCCGCGCAGAGCGTCGGGCGCGTCGAGAATGCTGCGCGCCAGCGCCTGCCCGCCCGGCCAGGCGAAGGCCCAGAAGGGCGGCTCGATGCCGGCCTGCACCAGGAATTCCTCGGTGGCGTGCCAGATGGGGGTGATCTCGGTGGCGAGATGCAGCGCCACCTCGGGCACGAGGGGCGCGCGGGCGATGGTGGTGTGGGCCGTGATGAAGGCCCCGGCGTTCACATCCGCCCGATCAGGATGGCCAGCGCCACGGCGAAGCCGACCTCGCGGTTCAGATGGAACAGCTTCAGGCACCGGGCCGGGTCATGGATGTCCAGCGCCCAAACCTGCCGCGCCAGCAGCGCGCCGGGCAGCAGCAGCGCCAGGAAGAACCAGGCCGACAGCCCGGCCAGCACGCCGGTCAGCGCCAGCAGCGCCATGGTCCCCGCATAGCAGGCGGCGAGGAAGGGCCGCGTGCGTTCGCCGAATTTCAGCGCGGTGGAGCCGATGCCCACCATGGCGTCGTCCTCGCGATCCTGGTGGGCGTAGATGGTGTCATAGCCCAGGATCCAGAGGATGACGGCGCCGTAGAGGGTCGCCGCCTCCCACCCCAGCGCGCCCGAGGCCGCGGCCGGCCCCATCAGCGCGCCCCAGCCGAAGGTGAAGCCCAGCACCAGCTGCGGGTAGTCCGTCACGCGCTTGGCCGCCGGGTAGAGCAGGATGGGCAGCAGCGACAGCACGCCCAGCCAGATGGCCGTGGCGCTCAATTGCAGCAGGATCAGCAGGCCCAGGGTGCAGAGCAGCGCGAGAAAGGCCACCGCCTGGCGCGGCCTGATGGCGCCCGAGGCGAGCGGCCGGCCTCGCGTGCGCTCCACCTTGGCGTCGATGTCGCGGTCCCACAGATCATTCACCACGCAGCCCGCGCCGCGCATGACGAAGGCGCCCACCAGGAACAGGAAGGTGAGCCACAGCCCGAACCCCAGGCTGGGCGCCGCCAGCGCGATGCCCCACAGCCCCGGCAGGAACAGCAGCCAGGCGCCGATGGGCCGGTCGGCCCGCATCAGCAGCGCATAGGGGCGCCAGCCGGCGGGCAGCCGCGTCACCCAGCCCTGCGATCGGATGTCGGTGTAGCCTTGCACAGGGCCATGCAGCACGGCACATCGGGCCATGTCCATCCCTCGGCTCCACATGGAACAGGCGCTGGCGGGCGGCGCGGAAGTGCCGCTCACCCCCGCCCAGGCGCACCATCTGGGCGTGGTGCTGCGCCGCGCGCCCGGCGCCCCGCTGCGCGCCTTCAACGCGACGGATGGCGAGTTCAGCGCGGAACTCTCCGCCTTGCGCAAGGACCGCGGCGCGGTGCGGCTCGGCGAGCGCCTGCGCGAGCCCGCGCCCGAGCCGGAGCTGCGCGCCCTCATCGCCAGCCTCAAGCGCGATGCGATGGGGTGGGCGGTGGAGAAGGCGACCGAACTCGGCGCCACGCGAATCATCCCCGTGCTGACCCGCCGCTGCGTGGCCGAGGGCGGCAAGACCGAGCGGCTCGCCGCCATCGCCCGGGGCGCCGCCGAGCAGTGCGAACGCCTCTCCGTGCCCATGGTGGAGGAGGCCCGGCCCCTGCACGCCGTGCTCGCCGCCTGGGACGGCGCGCCCCTGGTGGTGGCGGCCGAGCGACGGGAAGCCAGGCCCATCCTCGACATTGTTGCCGGAATTTCATCCCCTTGCGGCTATCTCGTCGGCCCGGAGGGCGGCTTCGAGCGGGTCGAACTTGACGATCTGGCCCGGCGGCCCTTTGTTTCACTCGCCTCGCTCGGGCCGCGCATCCTTCGCGCGGAGACGGCGCTGGTGGTGGGTCTGTCGGCGATGTCCCTCTCGCTCGACCGCCCGCCTGTCGCATCAGGAACACGAGCACCGCATGTCGAACCCCGGCCAGGCTGACCCGACGCCGATCACCCACGCGCGTCAGTTGGCGGAGTGGTTCGCCTCCGGCAGCAAGCCGCGCGAGGCCTGGCGCATCGGCACGGAGCACGAGAAGTTCGGCTTCCGCCGCGCGGACTTCTCCGCGCCCGATTACCCGAACCATGGCATCCGCGCGATGCTGGAGGGCATCCAGGCCAACGGCTGGGCGCCCATCGAGGACAACGGCAACATCATCGGGCTGACCCGAGGCGGCGAATCCGTCAGCCTTGAGCCTGGCGGACAGTTCGAACTGTCCGGTGCGCCGCTGACGAACCTGCATGAGACCCGCCTCGAGACGGCCGCCCACCTGCGCGACGTGCACGAGATCGCGGCCCCGCTCGGCCTCGGCTTCGCCGGCATGGGCTTCCACCCGGTGGCCACGCGCGAGCAGATGCCATGGATGCCCAAGTCCCGCTACAAGATCATGCAGCGCTATATGCCGCTGAAGGGCAGCCTCGGCCTCGACATGATGCTGCGCACCTGCACCGTGCAGGTGAACCTCGACTTCGGCGACGAGGCCGACATGGTGGAGAAGCTGCGCGTCTCGCTCGCCCTGCAGCCGCTGGCCACCGCGCTGTTCGCCTCCTCGCCGCTGCTGGAGGGCAAGCCTTTCGGCTTCAAGTCGCTGCGGGCACGCGTGTGGACCGACACCGACCCCGACCGCACCGGCATCCCTGCCTGCGTCTTCGAGGACGGCTTCGGCTTCGAGCGCTTCGCGGAATACGTGCTGGACGTGCCGATGTATTTCGTGGCGCGCGAGGGCGTGCTGCACGATGTGGCGGGGGCGAGCTTCCGCGACTTCATGGCCGGCCGCGTGGACGCCTTGAAGGGCGAGCAGGCCACCATGGGCGACGTGGCCGACCACGTGACCACCGTGTTCACCGAGGTGCGCCTCAAGAAGTTCCTGGAGATGCGCGGCGCCGATTCCGGCAATGCCGCGATGATCCTGGCCAAGCCCGCCTTCTGGGTCGGGCTCATCTATGATGATGCCGCGCAGAAGGCCGCCCGCGCGCTGACGCGAGCCTGGACGCTGGACGAGATCATGCAGATGCGCGCCGAGGTGCCGCAGCAAGGGTTGCAGGCCCGCATCGCCGGCCGCGAATTGCGCGATGTGGCGCGCGAGGTGCTGGCCATCAGCGCCGACGGCCTGCGCGCGCGCGGCCTCGGCGAGGAGGCCTATCTCGCGCCGCTGTGGGAAATCGCGGAAAGCGGGATGACGCAGGCCGACCGCATCCTGCAACTCTACCACGGCCCCTGGGCAGGCGACGCCGCCCAGGCGCTGCCCTTCTGCGAGATGTGAGCATGCTGCAGGGCCGCCGCATCCTGCTGGTCGTCTCGGGCAGCGTGGCGGCGTTCAAGGCGCTGATGCTGGTGCGGCAACTCCGCGCCGAGGGGGCCACGGTGCGCGCCGTGCTGACCGCCGCCGGCGCGCGTTTCGTGACCCGGGAAGCCCTCGCCGCCATCACGGGCGAGGCGGTGCAGGACGACCTGTGGGCCGCCGAGGCCGAGATCGGCCATATCCGCCTGGCGCGCTGGGCCGAATTGGTGGCGGTCGTGCCCGCCTCCGCCAACCGCATGGCGCAGATGGCGCATGGGCTGGCCGATGATCTGGCCGGCTGCATCCTGCTGGCCACGCGGGCGCCGGTCCTGGTCGCGCCCGCGATGAACCCTGCGATGTGGGAACACCCCGCCACGCGCGCCAACATGGCGCTGCTGGCAGCGCGCGGCGTGCGCTTCGCCGGCCCCGTGGAAGGCGCAATGGCCGAGCCGGAAAGCGGCGCCGGCCGGTTGATGGAGCCCGACGCGATTGCCGGCGAAATCCGGGCGGTGTTCACCGGCGGGCCGCTCACCGGCCGCCATGTGCTCGTCACCAGCGGACCGACGCATGAGCCGATCGACCCGGTGCGCTACATCGCCAATCGCAGCAGCGGGAAACAGGGCCACGCCATTGCCGCCGCCCTGGCGCGGCTGGGGGCGCGGGTCACGCTGGTCAGCGGCCCGGTGCAGGTGCCCGAACCGGCGGGGGTGACGCTGGTGCGCGTGCAGACCGCGCGCGAGATGCTGTCCGCCTGCGAGGCGGCGCTGCCCGCCGATGCCGCCATCTGCGCCGCCGCCGTGGCCGATTGGCGCGTGGCGAGCGAAGCCGTGCAGAAGCTGAAGAAGCAGCCCGGCGCCGATGCGCCGACCCTCGCCATGGCGCTGAACCCGGACATCCTCGCCACCCTCTCCCGCCATGCGCGGCGCCCGCGCCTGGTGGTCGGCTTCGCCGCCGAGACCGAGAATGTGGTGCCCCACGCGCAGGAAAAGCTGGCCCGCAAGGGCTGCGACTGGATCGTGGCCAACGACGTCTCGGGCGATGTGATGGGCGGGGCGGAAAACGCCGTCCACCTCGTCACCGCGTTGGGCGTGGAGGACTGGCCACGCGCGCCGAAGGAGGAGGTGGCCTTCCGCCTCGCCGCGCGCATCGCGGAGGCGCTGGCATGACGCGCCTGATCGCCGAGCGGAGCGCGGCGTGAATCAGCCGCGCCTCAACGTGCTGGTCCAGCGCCTGCCGCACGCGGCCGACCTGCCCTTGCCGGCCTACGCCACCGACGGCGCGGCAGGCATGGACCTGCTGGCGGCGCACGACATCACGCTGCCGCCCGGCGGCCGCGCATTGGTGCCCACGGGCCTCGCCATGGCCATCCCCGAGGGCTTCGAGATGCAGGTGCGGCCGCGCTCCGGCCTCGCGCTCAAGCACGGCGTCACGGTGCTGAACGCGCCCGGCACGGTGGACAGCGACTATCGCGGCGAGGTGGGCGTCATCCTGCTCAACACCTCCGACACGCCCTTCGCCATCGCGCGCGGCGACCGCATCGCCCAGGCGGTTTTCGCGCCCGTCACGCGCGCGGCGTTCGAGGAAGTGGTGGTGCTGCCCGAAACGCGGCGCGGCACGGGCGGCTTCGGTTCCACCGGCTGACACCCCATATCCCGTCAATGGACCTCGACTTCACCGAAGACGAACTGCACCGCTATTCGCGCCACATCCTGCTGCGCGAGGTGGGCGCCGTGGGGCAGGCCAGGCTGCGGGCCGCGCGCGTGCTGATCGTGGGCGCGGGCGGGCTGGGTTCGCCGCTGGCCATGTATCTCGCCGCCGCCGGCGTGGGCACGCTGGGGCTGGTGGACCATGACGTGCTGGAACTCTCCAACCTCCAGCGGCAGGTCGCGCACGCCACCGCGCGCATCGGCCAGCGCAAGGTGGACAGCGCCGCCGAGGCGCTGCGGGGCCTCAACCCCGAGGTGGCGCTGGAACTGCACCCGCGCCGCATGGATGCCGCCGCGGCGCGCGACCTGATCCCCCGCTACGACGTGATCTGCGACGGCACCGACAACTTCCCCACGCGCTTCCTGCTGGGCGATGCCTGCCATCTGCTCGGCAAGCCGCTGGTGAGTGCCGCCGTGCTGCGCTTCGAGGGCCAGCTTTCGGTGTTCCGCGCGCATGAGGGCGCGCCCCATCCCTGCCACCGCTGCCTGAACCCCGAGCCGCCGCCGCCGGGCCTCGTTCCCAGCTGTTCCGAGGCGGGCGTGCTGGGCGCCGTGGTCGGCGTCATGGGCACCCTGCAGGCCACTGAGGTTCTCAAGCTCATCATGGGCATCGGCGAGGGCATGTCCGGCCGGCTGCTGCTGTGGGACGCGCTGGACGCGCGCTTCCGCACCGTCCGCCTCAAGCGCGACCCGGCCTGCGCCCTGTGCGGCGAGCATGCCACCATCCACGACCTCTCGGCGCATGAGGGATGAGCGCGCCATTGGGCGTCCTGCTGATCTCGGGCGGGCATGAGCGGGCGCACTACGCGCTGATGGTCGCCACCGCCGCCGCCGCCATCGGCCGCGACGTGACCCTGTTCGCCACCAATGCCGGCTGCCGCGCCCTGCTGGCCGACACCCCCCTGCTGGCCGATCCGCGCGAGGCCAGCCTGGCCGCCGCCGGCGTCGCCACCCTGGCCGAACTGCTGGAGGCGGCCGAGGCGCTGGGCCTTCGCCGCATCGCCTGCGAGGCCGGGCTGCGCGCCGACGCCCTGCACGAGCAACCCCTGGCGCAGGGGGTGGAGGTGGCGGGCCTCGTCACCTTCCTGGCCGCGGTGGGCACGGGCCAGGTCGTCACGCTGTAAACCTCGCTTGCTTTGCATTCCGTCGATGCTAAACGGGATGAAAGGCACATCGGGGAGGCGCAAGCGTGGCCTACGCGCTGCAACAGCTCATCAATGGCGTGGCCCTGGGCATGATCTACGGCCTCATCGCCGTGGGCTACACCATGGTCTACGGCATCATCGGGATGATCAACTTCGCCCATGGCGACATCTTCATGGTGGGCGCCTTCGTCGCACTCATCACCATCGTGCTGCTGCTCTCGGGCGGGATCATGGAGGGGCCGGGCGCCATCATGCTGGTGCTGCTCATCTCCATGTGCGTCACCGCGCTGTATGGCTGGACGGTGGAGCGCGTGGCCTACCGGCCGCTGCGGGGCTCGTTCCGGCTGGCGCCGCTCATCTCCGCCATCGGCATGTCCATCGTGCTGCAGAACTACGTCCAGGTGGCGCAAGGGGCACGGGTGAAGCCGCTGGAGCCGCTCGTGCCGGGCGGCTTCACCGTGATGCAGCAGGGCAGCTTCGTCGTGCAGGTGAGCTGGATGCAATTGGTCATCGTGCTGGTGACGCTGGCGGTGCTGGCGGTCTTCACCTGGCTGGTGACGCGCACCGCGCTCGGCCGATCCATGCGCGCCTGTGAGCAGGACAGGCGCATGGCGCAGTTGCTGGGCATCAACACGGACCGCGTCATCAGCATCACCTTCGTGATCGGCGCGGCCTTGGCCTCGGTGGCGGGCATGATGTACCTGCTGCGCTATGGCGTGATCGACTTCTACATCGGCTTCCTCGCGGGCGTGAAAGCCTTCACGGCCGCGGTGTTGGGCGGCATCGGCTCCCTGCCCGGCGCGGTGCTGGGCGGGCTGCTGATCGGGCTGATCGAGACCTTCTGGTCCGCCTATTTCAGCGTGGCCTACAAGGACGTGGCCACCTTCGCCATCCTGGCCATCGTGCTGATCTTCATGCCCACCGGGCTGCTCGGCCGCGCCGAGGTCGAGAAGGTATGAAGGGCCTCGACGCGCAGGCCGCCCTGAAGGATATGCTGCTGGCCGGGCTGGTGGCGCTCGGCCTGTTCGCGCCGCTGGTGGGGCTGCGGACGGATGTCTCGCCCACCGGCGCGCTGTTCATCCGCACGCGCTGGACCGACGTCGCGATCATCGTGGGGCTGGTGATGGCGGGGCGGCTCGCCATGCACATCTTCCTGGCGCGGCGCGACGCGCGGGCGCTGGCCACGGACCTCTCCAAGCCCGGCCGCTTCGCCGAGCCCATGGCGCGGCTCGCGCGCATCCTGGGGCCGCTGCTGCTGGCCGCCGCCATCCTGCTGCCCTTCATCCCTGGCATCGGCCGCTATGAGCTGGACCTCGGCATCCTGGTGCTGACCTACATCATGCTGGGCTGGGGGCTGAACATCGTGGTGGGCCTGGCCGGCCTGCTGGACCTCGGCTACGTCGCCTTCTATGCGGTCGGTGCCTATTCCTACGCGCTGCTGGCGCAGTATTTCGGCTTTTCGTTCTGGGTGTGCCTGCCGCTGGCGGGCATCCTCGCCGCATTCTGGGGCATCCTGCTGGGCTTCCCGGTGCTGCGGCTGCGCGGCGATTATCTCGCCATCGTCACGCTGGCCTTTGGCGAAATCATCCGCATCGTGCTGCTGAACTGGGTCAGCCTCACCGGCGGTTCCAACGGCATTTCCGGCATTCCGCGCCCGTCCTTCTTCGGCCTGCCCTTCTCGATGGATGGCGGCCCCGGCAGCTTCGCGGGCTTCTTCGGCATCGAGCCCTCGCCGGTGCACCGCGTCATCTTCCTGTATTACCTGATTCTCGCGCTTGCGATGCTGACCAACTGGGTCTCCGTGCGCATCCGCAAGCAGCCTCTCGGCCGCGCCTGGGAGGCGATGCGCGAGGACGAGATCGCCTGCCGCAGCCTCGGCATCAACATCCGCAACACCAAGCTCTCCGCCTTCATGATCGGCGCAATGTTCGGCGGCTTCGCGGGCGCTTTCTTCGCCACGCGCCAGGGCTTCATCAGCCCCGAGAGCTTCACCTTCATCGAAAGCGCCATCATCCTCGCCATCGTGGTGCTTGGGGGCCTGGGCAGCCAGATCGGCGTCGCCATCGCGGCCATCGTCATGATCGGCGGGTTCGAGCTGTTCCGGGACCTGGAGGAATGGCGGATGCTCGTCTTCGGCGCGGCCATGGTGCTGATCATGGTCTGGCGCCCGCGTGGCCTGGTGGGCAGCCGCACGCCCACCGTGGTGCTGCGAGAACGCCGCACCATCGGCAGCGAGCATGTGGCCGAGGGGCGCGGCTGATGGCGCCCCCCATCCTGGAGCCCATCCTGGAGGTATCCGCGCTCTCCATGCGCTTCGGCGGCCTCAAGGCGGTGGACGAGGTCAGCTTCACCGCCGCCACCGGCGACATCACGGCCATCATCGGCCCGAACGGCGCCGGCAAGACCACCATGTTCAACTGCATCACCGGCTTCTACCGGCCCACCTCCGGCCGGCTGCGGCTGTTCCGCGACGGTGCGCCGACCGACCTGCAGCGCCTGGCCGGGCATGACATCGCGCTGGCCGGCATCGCGCGCACCTTCCAGAATATCCGGCTGTTTCTGGGCATGACGGCCCTGGAAAACCTGCTCGTCGCGCAGCACCGCCCGCTGATGCGCGCCTCGGGCTTCGCCATCGGGGCCATCCTGGGCCTTTCGCGCTATCCGGCGGCCGAGCGCGCGGCCATCGCGCGCGCCACGCGCTGGCTGGAGGCCACGGGCCTGATCGAGCGCGCCGACGACCCCGCCGGCGCGCTGCCTTATGGCCAGCAGCGGCGGCTGGAGATCGCGCGCGCCATGTGCACCTCGCCCCTGCTGCTGTGCCTAGACGAACCGGCCGCCGGGCTGAACCCGCGCGAATCGGTGGACCTCGCGAAGCTCCTGCGCGCCATCCGCGACGGCCAGGCGGCCGAGGGCGAGCCCCCCTGCTCCCTGCTGCTGATCGAGCACGACATGGGCGTGGTGATGGACATCTCCGACCGCGTGGTGGTGCTGGACCACGGGAAGAAGATCGCCGATGGCACGCCCGCCGAGATTCGCGCCGACCCGCGTGTCATCGCCGCCTACCTGGGCGAGGGCGACGAGGACGAAGTGCCCGCCGAGGCCGCGCCATGACCATGCTGCACCTCGACGGCGTCACCGCCGGCTATGGCGCCGTGCAGGCGCTGAAGGGCGTCACCATCGAAGTGAAGCCTGGCGAGATCGTCACCCTCATCGGCGCCAACGGCGCGGGAAAATCCACCCTGCTGATGACGCTCTGCGGCGACCCGCGTGCGCGCTCGGGCCGCATCATCTTCGAGGGGCAGGACATCACGCAGCGACCCACGCACGAGATCATGCGCATGGGCCTCGCACAGGCGCCGGAGGGGCGCCGCATCTTCCCGCGCATGACGGTGCGCGAAAACCTGCTCATGGGCGCGCAGGTGGCCGGTCATGATCCTGCGCCGGAGATGGAGCGCGTCTTCGCCATCTTCCCCCGGCTGAAGGAACGCGAGGCGCAGCGCGGCGGCACGCTCTCGGGCGGCGAGCAGCAGATGCTGGCCATCGGCCGCGCGCTGATGTCGCGCCCGCGCCTGCTGCTGCTGGACGAGCCGTCGCTCGGCCTCGCCCCCCTCATCGTGCGGCAGATCTTCCAGACCATCCGCCGCCTCAACGAGGAGGAGGGGCTCACCGTGCTGCTGGTGGAACAGAATGCCAACCAGGCCTTGCGGCTGGCCCATCGCGGCTATGTGCTCGTCACCGGCCAGATCACCATGGCCGGCACCGGCGCGGAGCTGCTCGCCCGGCCCGAGGTGCGCGAGGCCTATCTCGGCGGCCACTGAGCGCTTTCCTGTTCAAGCCGTGCAGCGCTTCGACTACGCTTTCGCCCATGGCCCGGCCACCGGCCGCGGCCCCATTCCAGGAGGAACCAAATGCTCAACAGACGTGTCCTGCTCGGCGCCACCGGTGCGGCGGCGCTGGCCAGCCCATCGCTCGTCCAGGCGCAGACCGGCCCCATCCGGGTGGCCTCGGTGGGCCCCATGACGGGCCAATATGCCGCCTTCGGCACGCAGCTTCGCATCGGCGCGGAGGCCGCGGTGGCCGACCTCAACGCCGCCGGCGGCGTGATGGGCCGGCAACTGGCGCTCGAAATCGGCGACGATGCCTGCGATCCGCGCCAGGCGGTCAGCGTGGCCAACCAGCTCGCCGCGCGCCGGGTGCGCTTCATCGCGGGGCATTTCTGCTCCGGCTCCTCCATTCCGGCGCGCGACGTCTACGCCGAGGAAGGGGTGCTGATGATGAGCCCCGCCTCCACCAACCCGCGCTTCACCGACGAGGGCAAGTGGAACACCTTCCGCGTCTGCGGGCGCGACGACCAGCAGGGCCAGGTGGCCGGCGGGCACATCGCCCGCAACATGGGCGACCAGCGTGTGGCCATCCTGCACGACAACTCCGCCTATGGCCGCGGCCTCGCGGAGGAGACCAAGAAGGCGATGAACGCCGCCGGCAAGCAGGAGGAGATCTTCTCCGCCTACACCCCCGGTGAGCGCGACTACAGCGCCATCGTCTCGCGCCTGCAGGCGGGCAACATCCAGGTGCTCTACATCGGCGGCTACCACACCGAAAGCGGGCTGATCCTGCGCCAGGCGCGCGAGCGTGGGCTGAACCTGACGCTGATCGGCGGCGACGCGCTGGTGACCAATGAGTTCTGGCAGATCGCGGGCCCGGCCGGCGAGGGCACGCTGATGACCTTCGCCTCCGACCCGCGCCGCCGCCCGACCGCGGCCGAGGTCGTCGCCCGCTTCCGCGCCCGCAACGTGGATCCGGAGGGGTATGTCCTCTACACCTACGCCGCCCTGCAGATCTGGGCGGCGGCCATGGCGCGCACGGGTGCGGACAACCCGCAGCGCATCGCGGCCACGCTGAAGTCGGGCGGGCCATGGCAGTCGGTGCTGGGCGAGATCAGCTTCACCGACAAGGGCGACCCGACCGTGCCTGACTATGTGTTCTACCGCTGGAGCAACGGCGCCTACGCCGAGATCGGCTGAGCCCAGGCGGCGGGGTTCGCCTCAGGACCCCGCCGCATCCCGCTTGGGCAGCGCGATCAGGATCCCGCCGGCGGCAATCACCACCGCGCCCACCAGCGTGAAGCCATCCGGCCAGTCGGCGAAGACCAGGATGCCCGCCAGCATCGCCCAGATCAGCTGGCTGTAGGAAAGCGGCGCCAGCAGGCTGGCCGGCGCGCGGGTATAGGCCAGCACCAGCAGCCCGTGGCTCAGCGCGCCCAGCAGGCCGACCATGACGAGGCCCACCCACTCCACCGCGCCGGGTGGCTCGAACACGAAGGGCTGCATCAGGCTGGCGGCCAGCGCGGCGGCCAGGCTGGTGTGCATGATGGTGGTGCGCGGGTCGTCCAGCTTGGCGAGGCGCCGCGTCAGGATCTGGTAGACCGCGAACATGGTGGCGGTGCAGAGCGGCAGCAGGTAGGCCCAGTG
>JBHYDO010000007.1:0-36880 GCA_051860645.1 Roseococcus sp. | reverse complement strand
GTGGAAATCTTCCTGCTGCGCTTTGGCGCCGTGCCCGCCCCGCTGTTCGACACCCAGGTGGCGGCCATGGTGGCCGGCTTCGGCGACCAAGCCAGCTATGACAGCCTGGTTCGCGCCCTGGCCGGGGCCGCGATCGACAAGGCGCACCGCTTCAGCGACTGGTCCGCCCGGCCGCTCTCGCCCGCGCAGATCGCCTATGCCGCGGCCGACGTCACGCATCTGCGCCGCGTCTACCGCGAGCTGCGCGAAAAGCTGCTGAACGAAGGCCGGCTCGACTGGGTGGCCCAGGAGATGGACGCGCTGGCCGAGGCCGAGACCTACATCACCCGCCCCGAGAACGCCTGGGAACGGCTGAAGCCCAAGACCGGCAATCGCCGCTTCCTGGGCGTGCTGCGCGCCGCCGCCGCCTGGCGCGAGGCCGAGGCGCAGCGCGTGAACATCCCGCGCGGGCGCCTCGTGAAGGACGAGACGCTGCTGGAACTCGCCGCCAGCGCGCCTGAGACGCCGGAGCAACTGGCCCGCGCCCGCGGCGTCACCGAGGGGTTCGCCCGCGGCAAGTCCGGCAACGGGTTGCTGGCCGCCATCGCCGAGGCCCGCGCCCTGCCCGAGGACGCCCTGCCCGAGCCGCTGGAGGCCCGCAAGGGTGCGGGCGCCTCGCCCGCGCTGGTGGCGCTGCTGAAGGTGCTGCTGGCGGCGGCCGCCGAGGCCCACAACGTCGCCCCCAAGCTGCTGGCCGACACCGAAGACCTGGAGCGCCTAGCAAGCGAGCCGGAGCCCGACGTGCGCTGCCTCGCCGGCTGGCGCCGCGAGGTGTTCGGCGAGGACGCGCTGGCGCTGAAGCAGGGACAGCTAGCGCTGGGCGTGGCCGGGCGGCGGGTGCGGCTCATCCGCACCTGAGGCGCCTCAGCGCGTGGCGGCGAGAAAGGCCTCCGCCACCGCGTCGCGCCGCGCCACCCAGATGCGGTCGCCAAGGGAAGCCAGCCGCACCAGGACGCGGTCCATCGCCGGGAAACGCCCGGGCCGCCCGCTGATCCGCAGGTGATAGCCGATGTTGAGCAGGCGCGGCTTGCCGCGCTCCGCCTCGGCCAGCAGCGTCTCCAGCGCATCGTCCACATATTCCACCATCTCGCCCGCGCGGACGAAGCCGTTGGGGTGAAAGAACTTGCTGTCGTTGCTGTCCAGCGCGTAGGGCAGCACCAGCAGGCCGGGCTGCGCCGGGTCGCGGTAGGGCAGGTCGTCGTCGAAGGCGTTGGAGGTGTAAAGGAAGCCACGCTCGGCCAGCAGCGCCCGCGTCCAGACGCTCTCGGACCCGCGGCAGAAGAAGCCGCGCGGCGTGGTGCCGCAGGCGGCGCGGATCACTTCCATGCAGCGGTCCAGGTCGCGCCCTTCCGCCTCGGCCGAGGCGTAGTCGGAGTGTGGGCGCCACAGCCAGCCATGCACCGCCGACTCATGTCCGCGCGCCGCGATCGCGGCGGCCAGGCTGGGCGAGCGTTCCACCGCGCGGCCACACATCAGGAAGGTCGAGGGGATCTTGTGGCGCTCCAGCGAGTCCAGCATCCGCCACAGCCCCGCCCGCATGCCATAGGCGAAGATCTGCTCCTGCCCCATGTCGCGCGTGCCGGGGGTGACGACGCTCATGAACTCGCCCATGGGCTCCGAGCGGGGGTCGCCATCGCCCACCTGCTGCTCGGCGCCCTCCTCGAAGTTCACCGCGACCGAGACGGCCAGCCGCGCACCATTGGGCCAGCGCAGATCAGGCCATTCGCCGCCATAGCCCACCAGATCGCGCATCGCCGTCCCCCTGCATTTGCCGCCCATGGCGGGCCAAGCTATCTACAACCCGGGGAACGCCTGTCCGTCCAGACAGGGAACGACAGATATGTTCATCTCGCGCCGCGCCGTCCTGGCGGCCTTACCCTTGCTTGCCTCGCCGCTGCCGTCGCGCGCGCAGTCCGGCTTTCCGACGCGGCCGGTGCGCGCCGTGCTCTCCTTCCCGCCCGGTGGTGCGATTGACGCCGTGAGCCGGTTGATCGCGCCGCGCGTCGGCGAATTGCTGGGACAGCCGCTGGTGGTCGAGAACCGCGGCGGCGCGGTGGGCAGCCTGGCCGCGGGCAGCGTCGCTTCCGCGCCGGCCGATGGGCACACGCTGCTGTTCGATGCGTCGCAGCACGTGGCCGCGCCCCTCCTGCTGCAAAACCTTGCCTTCAGCTACGATAGCGCCTTCGCGCCGGTGACGCAGCTGACCTCCGTGCCGCTGATGCTGGCGGCGCACCCTTCCCTGCCGGCGCAGACAATCGCGGAGTTCCTGGCGCTGGCGCGGTCCCGCGCCGCTGCGGGGCGCCCCTTGACCTACGCCTCCGGCGGCAATGGCGCGTCCACCCATTACGCCGGGGTGCTGTTCCAGAAGCTGGCAGGGGTCGACGTGCTGCATGTGCCGTTCCGCGGCGGCGGCCCGGCCGTGCAGGGCCTGCTCGCGGGCACGGTGGATTTCCATATCGGCACCGTGGGCAGCACGGCAGCGCTGGTGCGCGACGGGCGGCTGCGGGGCCTGGCCGTCTCCACCCCCACAAGGCTGCCGGCCTTTCCGGAACTGCCGACGCTGCAGGAAGCCGGGCTGGCGGGCTATGACTGGAACGAGTGGGGGGGTGTATTCGCGCCCGCCGGCACGCCGGCGTCCGTCATTGCGCGGCTGCATGCGGTGCTGCGTGAGGCGCTGTTCCAGCCCATGGTGCTGGAGCGTCTGGGCGCCATCGGGATGGTCCCGCTCGCCAGCACGCCCGCCGAATTCGCGGCCTTCGTGGCAGCGCAGAAGGCGTTGACCGCGAGTCTGACCCGCGATGCAGGCATCACGGTGAACTGACGCAGGCCGGGCGTGATCCGAGGCGGCGGATCACGCCCGATCCTTCAGCCGAGCCCCACCACCAGCGTCTCGCCGAACCCTGGCACCCGAAAATCCTGCGCGCCGCGCGCCGCCAGGAGCCGCTGCGCAGGTTCGTCGATGCCCTCCTGGGTCAGCTTAAACGTTCCGAAGTGCATGGCGATGGCGGTTCGGGCGCGCAGTTGCAGTTGGGCCTCCAGCGCCTGCTCGGGCGTGATGTGGACGTGCTGCATGAACCAAAGCGGCTCATAGGCGCCGATGGGGATCAGCGCCACACCGAAGCCGCCGAAATGCGCGCCGATGGCGTCGAGATGCCCACCTGCCGCCGTATCGCCCACGAACAGGAAGCGCCCGCCGCCCGCCAACTCGACCGCGAAGCCGCCCCACAGGGCCATCGCCCGGTCGCGGATGCCGCGCGCCGAGAAGTGCCGCATCGGAACATAGGTGGCCCGATGGCCGCCGGGCAGGGGCGCGGCCTGGCCCCAGTCCAACTCCACCGCCCCGGGCACGCCGTTGCGCGCGAGGAAAGCGGCATGGCCGAGGCCGGTGATCAGCCGCGGCTGCCAGCGTTCGTGCAGGGAGCGCAGGCTGGGCAGGTCCATGTGGTCGTAGTGGCCATGGCTCACCAGCACGGCGTCGATGCGCGGCAGGGCATCCAGCGCCATCGCCGGCGGGCGCACGCGACGCGGCCCGAGCCATGTGAAGGGGCTGCATCGCTCGCTGAAGATGGGGTCCGTCAGCAGTGTGGTGCCGTCTGCCAGGCGCACCAGGAAGGTGGAATGGCCGAGGAAGGTGAAACCCCCCTGCCCCGCCGGCACCGTCGCGGGCGGCGACGGCCGGGGCGGGTCCACCAGGTCGCGCGGCCAGGGGGTGCCGCGGCGCTCCAGCAGCATCCGCGCCACGCGGTGCAGCGGCTGGAAGGCCTGGCCGCCATCGGGGTTGCGAAAGCGCCCGCGCGCGTCGCGGGTGGCGGGGCCGAGCTTCACCACATCGTCTTGGCCGCACGCTCCGGCCACTCGGTGTCGTAGCGTTCGCCGCCCACCTCGCCCGCCGTCAACGCGACCAGGATCTGGCCGGGCGTGGGCAGGTCCGGCTTGGCGTGCGGCTCCCAAAGCCCGGCGCGGATCACGGCGCGGGCGCACTGGAAATACATGGTCTCGACGGTGATGACGGCCACGCTGCGCGGCGCGCGGCCCTCCATGGTGAAGCTCTCGCACAGCACCGCATCGGCCGTGATGCGCGCGGTGCCGTTCACCCGCAGCGCATTGCCGCTGCCGGGGATGAGGAACATCAGCGCCACGCGCGGGTCGCGCAGGATGTTGCGCAGGCTGTCGATGCGGTCATTGCCGCGCCGGTCGGGCAGGGCCAGCGTGGTCTCGTCCAGGATGCGCACGAGCTGCCCCGGGCGATCACCGCGGGGCGAGCAGTCAAGGCCCTCGGGGCCGGCGGTCGCCAACGCGAGGAACGGCGCCGCCTCGATGATGCGGCGGTATTCGGGGATGATCCGCGCCGCCTCCTTGCGGGTGGAGGCCGGGGTGGGCACGCCGTAGAGGGCGTGCAGCTCCTCCAGGCTGCCCAGGAACTTCACGCCTTCACCCCGAGCCGCCCGGCCATCTCCTGGATGAACTGCCAAGCCACCCGGCCCGACCGGCCGCCGCGCGTGACCGACCACTCCACCGCTGCCTTGTGCAGTGATTCCTGCTCGATCGGCAGGCCCATGGCACCCGCATAGCCGTCGATCATGGCGAAGAAGGTGTCCTGGTCGCAGTTGTGGAAGCCGATCCAGAGGCCGAAGCGGTCGGACAGGCTCACCTTCTCCTCGACCGCCTCGGCGGGGTTGATGGCGGTGCTGCGCTCATTGTCGATCATGTCGCGCGGCATCAGGTGGCGGCGGTTGCTGGTTGGATAGAAAAGCACCTTCGCCCGCCGCCCCACGATGCCCCCAAACAGGACGGCGTTAATCGCCATGGATTCGGCGTCCTCCTTTTCGAAGGAGAGGTCGTCGCAGAACACCAGCGCGCGGCGGTCCTGGCCGCGCAGGATGTTCAGCAATTCGGGCAGGGTGCGGATGTCCTCGCGATGGATCTCGATCAGCGCCACGCTGCCCGGGTGCTGGACATTCGCCTCCGCATGGGCGGCCTTCACCAGCGAGGATTTCCCCATGCCGCGCGCACCCCACAGCATGGCGTTGTTGGCCGGCAGGCCGCTGGCGAAACGCAGGGTGTTTTCCAGCAGGATGGCCTTCTGCCGCGCCACCCCCTGCAACAGCCCGATCTCGACACGGCTGACCACCGGGACGGGCTGCAGGCCCGCGGGCGGGTGCCAGACGAAGGCGTCGGCGCCGTCCAGGGTGGGCGGTGGCGGGGGCGGCGGGGCCAGGCGCTCGAGGGCGGCGGCGATGCGGGCAAGCAGTTCAGCGTCCATGCCCGCCTTCAAGCGCCGGGCAGCCCGCCTGTCCATAGGCCAAGCGGGCGCGGGTTGACGCAAGGGGCGGCGCGGCTAGGTTGCGGCCTCGTCATATCCCCCCAGCGAGGACCCATGTTCATCTCCCCGGCCTATGCCCAGGACGCCGCCGCCGCCGGCGCCGGCGCCGTCGTGATGCAGCTTCTGCCGCTGATCCTCATCTTCGTGGTGTTCTACTTCCTGCTGATCCGCCCGCAGCAGAAGAAGATGAAGGAACACAAGGCCATGCTCTCGGCCCTGAAGCGCGGCGACCGGGTGGTGACCTCGGGCGGCATCCTGGGCGAGGTGAAGCTGGTCAAGGAGAACACCGACGAGGTGGAGGTCGAGATCGCCAGCGGCGTACGCGTCACCGTCATCCGCGGCACCATATCGGCCGTGATCAAGCCTGAGGCGGCCAACGACTCCAAGGGCTGAGGACGAGCGCGCCATGGACCTTCTCACCGTCGAGACGCCGCAAGCCGTCATCGCGGTGGAGGCCCATGGCCCTGCCGCCGGGCCGCCCGCCCTCCTGTTGCACGGGTTTCCCTACTCGGCCCGCTGCTATGACGGCGTGGCGCCCATCCTGGCCGAAGCCGGCTTGCGTGTCCTGGTCCCGCACCTGCGGGGCTATGGTGAGACGCGACTGAAGCCCGGCGTGCTTCGCTCGGGCGCGCAGGGGGCGCTGGGGGCAGATTTGCTGGCGCTTATGGACGCGCTCGCCATCCCGCGCGCATTGCTGGCCGGGTTCGACTGGGGCGGCCGTGCGGCCTGCGTCGCCGCCGCCCTCCAGCCGGCGCGCTGCACGGGGCTGCTGTCCTGCACCGGCTACAACATCCAGGACATCGCCGCCGCCGGCACCCCCGCCCCGCCGGAGCAGGAGGCACGCCATTGGTATCAATACTACCTGCACGGCGCGCGCGGCGCGCGCGGGCTCGCCGAACACCGGCGGGACTTCGCACGGCTGCTGTGGCGGATGTGGTCGCCCGAATGGGTCTTCACCGACGCGGATTTCGACGCCAGCGCCGCTCATTGGGACAATCCGGACTATGTGGAGGTGGTGGTCCACTCCTATCGCCACCGCTTCGGCCTGGTGGCCGGCGACGCGGCGCACGACGCGATCGAGTCTGGGCTGGCCCGCAAGCCCCCGATCACCGTGCCAGCGCTCGACCTGCATGGCGGGGCCGACGGGGTGAACCGACCCCGCCCCACTCCCGCGCCGGGTTTCGCGCGGCGCATGCTGCCCGGCGTGGGCCACAACCCGCCGCAGGAGGCGCCGGCGGCATTTGCCCGCGCGCTCCTGGAGCTTCACCGGGCCTGACGCAGGGCCAGACGGGCTGCCTCAGCGCGTCGCCCGGTCCAGCGCGCGGCCAGCGGCGGTGCCGGGGGGGTTGTTCGGCGTGCCGTCCGCCTGGCCGGGATAGGCGCCCGAAGTGTTGGTGCCCGCCGCCCGGTCCAGCGTGCGCGTGGCCTCGGTGCCGGGCGGGTTGCCCGGCATGCCGTCGCGCTGGGACGGATAGGCGCCGGACATGTTGGTGCCTGCCGCACGATCCGCGGCGCGGCTGGCCTCGGTGCCCGGCGGATTGCCCGGGGAATGCGTGCAGGCGGCGGCCAGCAGCAGCAAGCCGGCGGCGAGAATCTTGAAATGGGTCATGGCAGCACTCCGTTACGGGGCCAGCGCGGCCCCATGTCGAACGCGGAACCGGCTGGAGCGTTGCTGAAGCGGGATGATCGCGCCGCAAACAATAGGGCGCGGCAGGTTTCCCTGCCGCGCCCCAATCTGCGCCCCGGGCCGAAGCCCAGGGTGCAGCGACGCTCAGACCGTCTTGCGGCGGCGGCGCAGCAGGCCGAGGCCCAGCAGCGCGCCACCGAACAGGGCGAGCGAAGCGGGCTCCGGCACGGAGGTGATCGTCGCCGAGCTGGCCAGGGTGGCGCCACCCGCGGTGAAGATCGCCTCGATCACCATGGTCTCGGAGAACAGCGAGTTCCCCAGTTCCACGTCCGTCACGAAGGTCGGCGACGAATTGGCGCCGGCCGCGGTGAAGGTCTGGGTGCCGAGCAGGGTCGTCTGCGCGAAGGCGGTGTTGTCTGCGTCAACGAAGGAGTTGACCGTGACGTCCGAGATGGTCGGGCCGTTCACCAGGAAGTTGGCGGTGAAGCTGGTGGCCAGCGCCCCGAGCAGCCCACCGGCCGACTCGCTGGGCACATCGGTCTGGCTGAACTCGAACCGGAGGGTCTGAGGGCCCGTGAAGCCCTGCACCGAGGTGGCCGACAAGGTCGTCGCGGAGAAGGCGGGCGCCTCGCTGAAGGGACCGATGCCATTCGCCAGGAACGAATACTGGAAGTTCCCGGACACGGTCGGCGAGATACCGAGGCTGCCCGTCAGGGACGAGCCCGAATAGACGAGCGCATTGTCGATGTAGACGTTGGCCGAGATGGTGGGCGCGGCATGGGCGGCACCGGCAACGCCGACGCTACCGGCAAGTGCGACGAGCGCAACAAGGGACTTCTTCATCATGGGTCTGGACCTCTCGTGTGTGGCGGATGTTCCGAAGCGGTTCACCCAACCCCACCGCTGCATATGCCGTGCCAGAGATTTATTTATTTTGGATCAGTGGCTTATATCCAGCCTCCCATTATCTCCAGGTTGAGCGTAACAAACACCGACAACCCACGCGCGCATAAACTCAACCGAAAGTGGTACATCCTCAGCGCGACAGCGCCGCCACGTCAGCCACCAGCCCCGGAGCCTGGGCCGCCAGCACCGCCCGTAGCAAGGCGCGGTCCTCGCGCAGTTGCTCGACCGAACCGCTGGCGGCGTGGCGCAGCGTGACCACCGCCAGCACCGGCCGCCCGCCCTCACCCGCACCCAGGCTGTTGCGCGCCTGGGCCAGGCGCGTGCGCAGCCCGTCGCCCACGGCGACGCCGTCCAGCCAGGCGGCGAACGCCACCGTATCCCCAGCGGACTGGCGGCCATGCCAGCGCACGCCATCCTGCGTCATGCCGAACGTCATTGCTTCGTCATCCTGACCCGTGCGGCGGTAGCGCTCTGCCACAAGGGCGGACCAGGTCGCGCGGGGCGAGAAGCGCAGCCGCTCGGCCGTCACCCGCGTGTCGCCGCAGCGCAGCCCGGCCCCTTCGACCACGCAGCCGGGGGGAGCCAGCAGGGGCGGCGTTTGGACGATGACGGCGCGGCCCGCATCGCGCTCCAGAGCCAGCACCGCGCCGGGGGCCAGCAGCGCCGCCGCCAGCGTGGCGCCCAGCGCGGGCAAGAGGCGGCGGAGGCCGGGCACCGGCGCGGCCGGTTGCGCCGCGGCAGGGGTGAGTGTCCCTTCCGGCGCGTCCTCGCGAAAGGGCAGCCCGGCCAGGGTCAGCAGCAGGATGACCACCGAGAAGAACACCCAGCCATAGATCAGGTGGTCGGCCGCCGCCGCCTGCGCGCTGCCGAGATGATGGCCCAGCACCACGATGCCCAGCGCACGGATGCCGTTGGCCACCACCGGCACCACCACGGCCAGCACCATCACCAGCACGCGCCGCCCCGGGCTGCGGAACATGACGAACGCATAGAGTGCACCGAAGGCCAGCGAGGCGATGATGAAGCGCAGCCCCGCGCAAGCCTCCGCGACCAGGAAGACGCCGGCGGGGATTTCGATGGTCAGGTCATCCACGTAATGCGGGATTTCCAGCAGTTGCAGGCCGAGGATGATCATCCAGGCGGTCAGCTTCTGCAGCGCGGGCACGAGGAAGGCGCCGAACGGCACGAGGAAGACGAGATAGACCAGGGGCGCCGCCATGGCGCGGCAAACCCGCCAGCCCATCACCCCCAGCACTAGCGACCACAGCACGCCGATGGCGCCGAACTGCCGCCCCTCCATAATGCCGAGCCGCTCCGCCGCCAGCCAGGCCAGCCCGGCCGCCAGCGCAGGCAGCGCGGCCCAAGCGGTGGGCTCGGGCGTGAGGCTGGCCAGTCGATGGCGCCGCACCCAGCCCAGCCAGGCCGCCACGGGCAGCACCAGCCAGCAATGGTTGTAGGCGGCCGAGCCCTCCCAGACGGCGACCGCGGCCACGATCTCGGTGCTGAACACCGCCCCCCAGGCCAGCAAAGCCGGGCCCAGCAGCCACAGCGCACCGGCCCAGCGCCCCTGCCCCACGGCGAGCCCTTCCACCCGCGCCGACATCAGGCCGGCACCCCGACGCGGCGGTCGGCGCCCAGCATGGCGTCAAGTGGCGCCAGCGTCGCGTCCCAGTCGTGCCCACGCGCCACGGCCGCGCGGGCCGCCTCACCCAACCCGGCATGGCGGCCGGCGAGCACCGCTCGCAGCGCGGCCTCGGTGGCTTCCACGCCGTCCGCCACCAGCAGGTCGCGGCCCGGAACGGCGCGCACCCCCTCGAAGGCGGGACTCGAGGCGATCACTGGGCGGGACATGGCCATGGCTTCCAACACCTTGTTCTGGATGCCCCGCGCGATGAACAGCGGCGCCACCACCGCGTCGGCGTGGGCAATGTGGGGACGGGTGTCGGGCACACGGCCCGTCACATGGACATGAGGAAGCTCCGCCAGGGCACGCACCGTGGCATCGGGCCTGGCACCCACGATGTGGAAGCGCGCGCCGGTGTCGGCCAGGCGCGGCAGCACCATGCGCGCGAACCACGACACCGCCTCGACATTCGGGCGGTAGTCCATGGTGCCGGTGAAGACGATGGCGGGACCGCTCTGCGCGGCGAAGGGGTTGGAATGGGCCACGGCTGGGTTAAAGCGCGCCAGGTCCACGCCGTTGTCCACGGCGGCAAGGCCCGGCGCGGCCTCGGGCGCCAGCGCCAGGAAGCGGTCGCATTCGGCCTGCGAGACCAGCAGCGTGCGGTCGAAGGCGGTGGCGGCCCAGCGTTCATAGGCCAGCAGCGTGCGGGCCTCGCGCGCCCAGAGCAGGCGCTGCGGCGGGCGGGCGGCGGCGGCATAGGCACGCCATTTCTCGCTGTCCACGTCGACCAGGTCGAGCACGCGGCGCGGCGCGTTGGGGGCGGGGTGCAGGGCGTAGGGCGCCATGGCGGACGAATAGGCGAACACCGCGTCATACCGGCCCGCGGCCAACCGCTCACGCGCCCAGCGGTGCAGCGCGGTCGAGTGGAACCAGCCCAGCGTCAGCGGCAGGCCCGGACGGGCGCGCAGCAGCGCGCTGGCGCGTCCGCCAACCGGCACGCATTCCACCGCCGCGCAGAGGTCGCGCAGGTAGGGCAGGTGCGCCGCGTCTTCCGCATCGTCGGAAAGACAGCCGAGGTCCACCTCCCAGTCGCGCAGCAGCCGCGCCAGCATGTGCCAGGAGCGGATGCGATCGCCCTTGTCCGGCGGGAAGGGCAGCCGGTGGGCCAGGAACAGCAAGCGGGGGCGGGCCATCAGCCCAGCCCCCGAACGATGTGCGGGCCGATCAGGTTGGCCACCGGCAGGGGGAGGCGGCGCCAGGCCTTGATCATCAGCTGGTACTTCGGATTGGTGGGGTTGTGCTCGGCCAATTGCGCGCCGTCGCGCAACTGGTAGGCGTAGTGCAGCGGCTCGGCCGTGAAGCCCCAATGCTGCTTGAAGTCGTAGGCGCCGGTGCCGGTCTTGCTGCGGCCGAAGTCGAACAGGCGTGAGCCACGCTCCGCACCCGCGCGGCGCATAACCTCCCAATACATGAAATCGTTGGCGGCGAGGGCGCGCGCGGCGCTGGTCCCGCCGCCGTAATAGGGCAGCACCTCCTCGCGGAAGTAGAAGTTCAGCACGGCGGCGACCGGCGTGCCGTCATGCAGCACCGTGACCACGTCATGCGCGTCCGGGAAGGATTGCCCCAGCAGGCGGAAATAGCGGCGCGGAAACACCGGCGTGCCGAGGTTCAGCACGCTGCGCGCGTAGATGTCGTGCAGCCGGTCCGTGTCGCCATCGCTGACGGAGGTGAGGCCGTTCTGCATGCCCTTGCGCACCATCGCGCGCTGCTTGCGTGGGATGGCCTTCATGTCGGTCTCCGCATGCCCGGTGAAGGCCTTGCGGAAGGTGTTGTAGAGCGCGGGGCGTTCGGGCCAGCCGGTGCCGGGCGGCAGGCGGTGACGGAATTCGAGGCAGGGCACTCCGAGCTCGCGCATCAGTTCCCGCGCGTGCGCTTCCAGCGCCGCGCCGGCCTCCGGCGTGACGCTGACGGGACCGCCATAGACGCAGAAGGGGGTGGAGATCAGCGCGTCGCCAAACAGCCGCGTGCGCATGCGCGCCAGTGGCAGCACGCCGACCACGGCGCCATCCTGCTCGGCATAGGCGTAGTGGGTGGAGTGGCCGAACGCGCCCTCGATCACGCCTGCCCAGGGCGAGAGGTGGAAGAAGGTCGCCTCCGGTGTGGCATGGACGAAGGCGTCCCAGGCGGAGGCGGCGCCGGCCTCGAGCGTGCGAATGCGGACGGCCATGGCTCAGGCGGACTCCATCTGCGTGCCGATCACGTCGGCGTGCACCACGTCCATCCGGTCCCAGGCGAAGTCGCGCAGCAATTGGTCGATGCGCCGTGGCATGGAGCCGATGCCGGTATAGTGCCGCAGGCGCGAGCGCAGCGAAGCGTCGCGCACCCGCGGCTGCCCCGCATCCAGCTCCCACGGGTGGAAGTAGAAGATGCCCGATCGGCCCAGGGTGCTGTTCACGCGCCTGAGCCCGCTGCGGAACAGGCTGTAGGGCAGCAGCCGGAAGCACCCACCGCCCGAGACGGGCAGGTTGCGGCCGAAGGCGCGCAGCGTGGTCATGGGCAGTTCCACCACGCCGTCGGCATGGGGGCGGTGCGGCAGGCAGGGCGCGTCGGCGGCGCCATACAGATCATGCCGGATGGGGAAGACGGAACTGCTGTAGGCATAGCCCTCCTCGGCCAGCACGGCATGCGCCCAGGGCGTCTTGCCCGCGCTGATCGAGAAGGTGGGCGCGCGGTATCCAGCCACGGGCACGCCGGCCACGTCCTCCAGCACCCGCTTGGCGCGGCGGATGTCCTCGCGGAAGGCCCTCGCGCCGATCTCATGCACCCGTTCATGGCCGAAGCCGTGGCTGGCCAGTTCATGCCCCTCGGCCACGATGCGGCGGATGAGGTGCGGCTGCCGCTCCGCGACCCAGCCGAGCGTGAAGAAGGTGGCGCGGACATTGGCGCGGGCGAAGCGCTCCAGCACGAGTTCGGTGCTGGCGGCCACGCGAGGCTCGAGGCGCGACCAGCTTTCGCGCGTGATCACATCCGCAAAGGCCTGCACCTGGAACCAGTCCTCCACGTCCACGGTCATGGCGTTGCGGCAAGGCGCGCTCATCGGCGGCTCCTGTTGTTGGGAAGCAGCTTGAATACCCAGTTGAAGAGGCGCTCCGGTTCCTCCTCCCGGCGGCGACTGGGCACGATGGGCGGGGGCGGCGGGGGCCTCGTGAGGGTGTCGAACATCACCTCCGCCTCGGCCGTCAGCATCACCCTCGGGGCGGCATGGTGCCGACATGCGCCGGGCAGCGGCGGCGGGATCAGTGCCTCTGGCCGCAAGGTGCGCGGGGCGCCCCCCAAGGCCGCGAAACTCATCGGCACCAGGCCTGGCGGCAGCCGAACCTCGGTGCGTGCGGGCGACGCTTCGCCTGGCTGCGGCGCGACCGCGGGGGGCTGCAAACCCGATTCGGCGACGGCAGCTTGCGCGGCCGGCAGGACTTCCGCGCGTGCCGCGTCGACACCCGTTTCCTGGACGGAGGGTGCTTCACCGGTAGGCTGCTCGGTGGGCGGTGCCTCCACCACGCATTCTTCGGCGGCCGGTGCCTGCGCCCGCCCAGGCGTCACCTCGACCGGCCGCTCTTGCTGCCCGGGGGTCTCGAACCCGGCCGCAGCGGCCAGGGACGCTTCGGGCAGGCGCGCTTCCTCCCCCGGCCATGTCGGCGGCGCGTTGAATGGTCCGGAGGCAGGTCCAAGCGCCGCCTCCACCATCGAGGGGCTGTCCTGCTCGACCCCCTCTTCGCGGGCGGAAGCGGCGTTCGGCGCCTCCGCAAACGCTACGACGCCGGTCTCGGGAGACATGATCGTCGCCCCTGGCGTCGCCGTCCCGTCGCCCGGATGGCCATCTTCCCGCACCGACCCCGGCGAAACGCAGGCCGAGGGCGCGGAACGAGATTCCGCGGCGGAGGATGGCTCGGCCGGAGGGGTGGGCGTGGCATCGTCCGGTCGAGGCGCCATGGCTGCCGCCATGTGCGCCGTGTTGTCGTGGCCCAAAGCCTGGCGGACCCCGTCCCGGTGGCGCCCGTCTTGATGGCCGCCTTCCTCATGGTCCCCGGCCTGATGGCCTGCCGTCTGCGGCGGGCGACCGTGCGTCGCCGACGGCTCAGGCATCGGCGCGGGCCGACGGTGTGCGGGCACATGGACCATGGCACCGCCGCCCAGGTCTTGCTCCAGTTCCTGCGCCACCATCGCCACCATCTCGGCCGTCAGGTGGTCGCGGCCTTCCAGCGCGCCACTCAGCATGACGCGGGCGCACAGCCGGTTGATGCGGCGCGGCAGCCCGTCGCTGTGCGCGTGCACGAGGTCAAGCGCGCCCGGCTCCCAGCTCGGTCGGCCTGCCCACCCCACGGCGCGCAGGCGGTGCATGACGTAGGCGTGCGTCTCCTCGCGCGTCAGCCCGCTCAAGTGATACGATGCCAGCACGCGCTGGCGCAGTTGCGACAGCGCCGGGCTTACCAGCAGGCGGCGCAGCTGGGGCTGGCCCATCAGCAGGGTCTGCAGGGGCGGCTGGCCCGGATGCGTCAGGTTGGACAGCATCCGCAGCTCCTCGAGTGCCGCGGGCACCAGGCCCTGCGCCTCGTCCACGATCAGCAGGTGGCGGCGCTGCGAATGGCGCAAGGCGGCTGCGATGCCGCGCAACACCGAGGCCTTGTTGCCCTCGGGTTCGGCGCCGAAGGCATCAGCCACCATGCGCAGCACGTCATCACCCGAGACCAGCGTGGTGGCGATCCGCGCGATGACAAAGTCGTGCGGGTCCAGCTCCTCGCACAGCCGCTCGATCAGCGTGGTCTTGCCCGCGCCCACCTCGCCGGTGACCACGATGAAGCCCTCATGCTGCGCGAGGCCGAAGGTCAGATGCGCGTGCGCGCGACGATGCGCCGAGCTTGCGAAGTAGAGACGCGCATTCGGCGTCATCTGGAATGGGTGCTCGTGCAGCCCGTAGTATTCTGTGTGCATGGGGCTCCCCGCGTGCTGCTCGTGGTCGGGCCGGCTGGCCCGCCGCGATGCGCGCGGAGCCGGCTCAGGCCTCTGGTGTGGAAGGGCGGTGCACGCCGCTGGCGTGGACGTTCCGGATCATGCCTTGTGTTCCTCTGCCTCTGCGCTGCGCCTCCCCTAGAAGCTCTGCCGCAGGCCGAGGATGACCGTGTTCTGCACCGCGCGCCGCGTCGAGAGGTCATCGCTGCGGTTGCTCAGCGCGTAGCGCAGGAAGCCACTCAGCCGCGGACGCAGCTGCGTACTGAGGCCGAGGTTCAGGCTGAACACATCGGTGTTGCTCCGCCCCTGTCGTTCGCGCAGCCCGTATTGGACGGCGGCGAGGCCCGTCGTCTCGGGGCTCAGGGCACGCGCCCAGCTGACGCTGACAGTGTGCCCGCGCTGCTCAAATCCCAAGCTGCCCGGCGCGAGGGACACGGGCCGCTGCTGCTCGGTCGTGAGGGTCAGCGCAAGGTTGTCGCGTGGCCAGTTCTGCGTGAGCGTGACGCTCGCGCGGCGCACGCGCTGGACGCTGTTCTGCGCGCCGAGGAAGCTGTCGCCGAAGGGCTGGGCCAGGGGAGCGCCGGTCAGCGCGTCCACGGGATTGCCAAGATCGTCCAGGGTGGTCGTCGAAAGCAGGTCCGCGGCGCGCTGCGCGCCGGTGGTCAACTGCTCGGAGAAGGTGGCGAACACCCGCGTGCGGCCGCCCAGGCCGATCACCGCCTCCAGCGCCGGCGCATCGAAGCCACCCCGCCGACGGTAACGCAGCGTCACCCAGCTCTCCGGCGAGAACACGACGCGCACTCCCGCCCCCCAGATCGGCTCCTCCAGACGCAAGCCTGGCGTGCCGGCATAGCGCAGGGATTCGTAGCCGACCTCCGCCAGCATCGCGATGGAGCGGGTGATGGCATAGCGGCCCTCCACCGTGCCACTGCGTCGCCAGGCGCCGTCCAGCACGCCGGTTCCATCATAATCGGTGGAGGAAAGCCGCCCCTCAAAGGCCAAGCGACCGAAGGCGGGGCCAGTGCGCGCCACAGCATAGAATGCGTGGGCGGTGAAGTCCTGATCCGCGAAGAAGCGTTGGCCGTCCGGCGTCAGCAGCGCAGAGGTTCCACCCCGGGTGTTCTGCATCACGGACTGGAAGCCGTAGCCGGCCTGTAGGGTGCCCAGGTCGCCGAAGCGTTGCAGCAGGTAGGGAGAGATCTGGAAGCTCGTTGTCTGCACAACCCCGTCGCGGCCCAGCGCGTCGGTCTCGCCGGGCGCCAGCCCGCCCCGTGCGTCTTGGAAGCCGCCCGAGCCGCGCATGTCGAGGAACAGCAGGTCCGGCACGACTGTGCCCAGGAACTGCCCATTGAAGCGTTGCAGGAAGCGGGGACGCGAGGCGTCCGAGGCGAAGATCTCGAGCGAGGGCGCATAGTTCACCCGGCCCTGGAGTCGCGCGCTTTCCAGGTTCAGCAACAGCGATGGACGCAGAGTGGTGATGATCTCGCGGCGCGGATTGGTTGCTCGCTGGTTGAGGTTATCGGTGCCAAGCACCTCGGCGCCGATACTGGGCAACAGGGTCAGGCTGCGCGTCGGCCCTGTGCCGATGGGGGCCGCCTCCGGCGAGAACGGAAGGCCGAGAGAACCTGCGCGAAACGCCGCCTGTGGGGTGGAACGGCCCGGCGCGGCCTCACGCCGCCCAAGGCCGATGTCGCCCACCAGCCCGCCACCGCCCAGGTCGGCTGGGCCGCCGATGGGAGCCCCAGCCGGTGCCCCGATGGGGGCCCCGAAGCCCAGGCCCCCACCATCCCCCGCCGACGGGAGCGGTGCCTGGGCAAGCACCGGCCCGGAAGTCAGCGCCAGAAGCCCAGTCAACACCGCCGGCAGGGCATGTCCCGCGTTACGACCCATAGCTTGAGCCACGACGCCCGTGCGCACCGAAACTGTCATTGGAGGTCAACCTCGCCCGATTCAGGACAAGTTGTAGAACCGGGCAGGCCTCCAGGACATCCAAAGCTGCTTCGACCTCGCTACGGTCGGTGCGCTGCGCATCCACCACCAGGAGCACCTGCCCCGCGGCGCCGGCCAAGGCACTGCAAACGCTCGCGGAAAGGCAGGGCGGCGGGTCCAGCACGATGAGATGGCGGGGCAGCGACTGCGCAAGCCGCAGCACCGCCTCGGCCATGCTGGCACCGGGTGCCGCGTCCGAGAGCTTCTCGCGAATCGATCCGTGCGGCAGCACCCAGAGGCGCTCCAGCGCGGTCGGCCGGATGAGATCCGCGGGGCGCCGGTGCGGCTCCGCCATCAGGTCGCGCAGGCCGGGCCGATTCTCCAGACCGGTGCACTGGCTCAGGCTGCCGGGGGCGCCATCCGCATCCACCAGCAGCACCTGCCGCGCGCCGGACAGTGCAATGCTGCTCGCGAGGTTCAGGGAGATGAAGGACTTCCCCTCGCGCGGCAGGGCGCTGGCCACCAGGACCAGCTGGCGCGAGGCCGGGGCGCGGGGCCCACCCTCATCGGCCACGCGCAGGACCTGGTGCTGCACCATCGCGATTTCCTCGGCGGCGACGCTCCAGCCAGCGTTGTGCATCTCCGGGATCAGCCCGGCCGCATGCAGCGCCTCCAGCGGAACGGCCGGGTGCGGCGGCGGGATGGTGGGGGTGATCGCCGTCCCGACCGGGGGCGGCAATGGCTCGGGCTCGGGCGCGCCGGCGCCAGACGGCGGCGGCGGGGGGCCTCCCCCGCCGCGGCCGCTGCGCGCCATGGCCGCGGCCGCCCGCTCCACCAGATGCGCCCGGCGATCTTCCGGCGGGCCACCGACGGGCGCATGCGCCGCGGAGGGGCTCAGGCCGTCGCGGTCCCTGGCCCGCGGGAGGCTGTCGCGCTCGACGGCGCGAGGGGAGGTGTCCCGGTTCACGGGACGCGCCTGGCGCTCGCCGAAAGCCCGGGTCTCGTCGAACAGACTCATGTGATTTGCCGCAGGAGCTGGGCCGGTACCCCCGCCAACACGGCGCCGAAGCCCGCGAACAGCAATAGGAGGCAGGCGGTGAACAGGATGGCCTGGCCGTAGCGGCGCGGGGCCGGCGGAGCGGAGACGCTGCCCAACACGGGCAGGCCCAACCTTCGCAGGTCATGCACCGTGTAGAAGCTGCGATCGAGCTGCGAGAGCAGGAAGGCCACCACCACCCCGGCGCCCAGGCCCACCAGCAGCACGCCGGCGTAGAAGAGCGGCCGGTTGGGGAAGACAGGATGATTAGGCACCAGTGGCGGGTCCACCACCTCGAGCCGCACGCGGTCGGAGCTGGTGCGCGCAGCCCCCGCGATCTGAAGCGCCTCGCGGCGCGTCAGCAATTCTTCCAGGTTGCGGCGCAGGATGTCGTAGTCGCGGCTGAGGTTGAGAGACTGCGCCCGCACCTCGGGCGCACTGCGCGCGATGGCGTCAAGCCGCTCGACCTCCGCCTCGCCGGCCCGGGCCTGGCGTTCCAGCGAGGCAATATCCCCCTCGACGTCCACCAGCCTCACCCGCAGCTGCTCGAGCGCGGGATTGCCGCGCGCGGCCGTGCCACCGGTGGTGGCGCCGCCGCCGGTACGCCGCAGCTCCTCCAACATGCCACGCGCGGCGACGACCTGCGGGTGGCGGTCGGTCAGGCGAAGGCGCAGATCGGCCAGGGCACGCTCGGCCTCGGCAAGGCGGCTCGATCCGCCACTGCCGGCCAGGGTGGCCGGCGTCGCGTCAATCTGCTGCTGCGTGAGCTGGCGCAGCGTCCGTGCATCCTCGAGTTCGCCGCGCACCTGGGCGAGCCTCGCGCGCGCTGCCTCGAGGCGCGAGGCGCCGCCCAGCGCGTCGGAGGGCAGGATGTCAAGGTAGCGCGCCTGGAACTCGGCCCGCCGCGCCTCTGCCTGACGCAGCTGGGTTTCGTAGATGCCGATCTGCTGCTGGACGAAGGCGCGGGCACTGTCCATCTGCTGGCGGTCGGTGTTGGTCGCGGCCTCGAGGAACAGCGTCACCGTCGCCTGCACCACGTCGCGCGCCACGCGCGGGTTGTTGTCGCGGTAGTCGATGGTGAAGAGGTTGCGCGTCTGGGTCGTGATGCGGATGCGCCGCGTCAGTTCCTCGACCAGCGCGTCGCGCTCGGCCGTCGTGGTGACACGGTTCTGCAGGTCGGTCCGGTCGATGATCTTCTGGAGATTGGGCCGGCTCAGCAGCGTGCGCTGCAGCACCTCCACCTGGCCCGCCGGGGAGCTGTCCACCGCGATGCCGCGCAGCAGCAGGCTGAGGATGGCGTCCGCGTCGGCATAGACGCGCGCGCTGGACTGATACTGGCTCGGCAGCATCTGCACGGCGAGCCAGCCCCCGCCGCACACCAGCCAGGCGACGAGCAGGGCAATCCAGCGGTGGCGCGCGGCGGCAGCGGTATGCCGCCGCACCAGGGTCATGGCGGTCACGAGATCAGAACCAGCCCTGCGGGATGATCAGCGTGTCGCCGGGGCGCATCGCCACGTCCTGGCTGATGTCGCCGTCGCGCAGCAGGTCGGAGAGGCGCACCGGGATGGCAACCGTGCCGGTGCCCTCGCGCCGTACGATGGAGGCGCGGTTGCCGGCCGCATAACGGGTCAGGCCGCGCGCCGTGATCATGACGTCGAGCAGCGTCATGCCCTCGCGAAAGGGGGTGGCCATGGGCTGGGCGGCCTCACCGATCACGCGGATGAGGCGGTTGGGCGGGCCCTGGAAGCCACGCACCATGATGGTGACGTTGGGCTCGCGCACGTAGGCGGCGAGGCGTTCCTCGATGGCACGCGCCAGCGCCGAGGGCGTCTGGCCGGCGGCCTCGATGTCGGGCACCAACGGGAGGGAGAGACGCCCGTCGGGGCGGATGGGCAACCCGTCGGCACTCAGGTCGGGGTGCTGGTAGACGAAGACCGTCAACAGATCGCCCGCCCCCAGCACGTATTCGCTCGGCGCACTTGCCTGGGTGACCGGCGGTGGCGCGGCCGGCGCGGCGCATGCGGCAAGCCCACCGAGGGCCAGTGCCGCAACAAGGAGGCGGCAAGCCGGGCGCAGTCGCGGGGTCGATCGGAGGGGTCGCATGGCGTTCCTCGGGTTTGCTGTTGTCCCGTGCCCGCTTTCCATCTCGCTGCCTGCTTACCATCGCAGGCAGCTATTCCAGCGGCACTTGTCAAAGCTACAGCCATCGGGTGTCGGAATTCAATAATGTAAAAAAGCAAGACAATTTACATAAAAATAAATTATGCTGTCTTTTGCTTCAAATTTGCCGCAAATTTTCGTGTATTTCAGCACCTGATTAATGAATTAGTCGTCTTGATCAACAATAAAATTTTCCACAATCTGAGCGAAAGCAATTTTTATTTGACACTTTTGGCTGATTGGAGGGAGGTTGGTGTAAGAAGCGGCGATCGTGGCGCCTAGGACACTCTCATGACAAGCATGTTCGGCCATCATATCCGATAGGACCTCCTGATACTCTATGCGGCAGAAAGCCTGATGGTTTTTATTGCCTGCTACCTGCTGATGGCGTGGGCAGTTCCCAGCTGGATTTTCTCCACTTTGACCATCCCAGGCGACGAGGCCATGCAGCACGGCCGGCTGGCCCTCGTTGCCGCGATCGTGGCGCTGTGCTTCGGCCTCGCCTCGGGTGCGAGTGGCCTGTACCAGGCGGAGGTCCTTTCGCGCGCCAGGCGGCTCGCCTTGGGCTGCGCCGTCGCGACGGTCCTGCTGGTCCTCGCCGTATGGGTCAGCCTGCAACTCATCGCCATCCTGGGCTACGACATTCCCTCGACGGGCCTTGTCCTGACGCTGGCCTTCGGTGCCATGGCGGCCGCCGTCAGCGTGCGGCTCGGCCATGCACTGGCGGCGCGATCGGGGCTGATGAAGCGGCAACTGATCGTGGTGCAGGACGCGCTCGAGCCGGGCCGGACCGCCCCCGGCGAAGACCCGTCCGAGCTCGCGCTCAAGGACGCGCCCAACGTGATGCGCATGAGCCTCGCCGCGCCCTCGAGCCCGCGCATCATCGAGGCGCTGCGGCCCGCTTGGCTGCGTGCCCAGAACATCTGGGCCGTCGTGGTGCCGGATGGCTCCGCCGATCCGGCGCTGCGCCGCCATTGCGCTGCCGCCGGCGTGCGCGTGCTCACCCAGGAGGAATTCCTCGAGTGCCGCCTGACCCGGGTGGCCTTCGACCGCCTGCCGCCCGATTGGCTGGCCAGCGCGCGCTGCACGCGCCAGGGCGCGTTCGAGGCGTTGGCCCGCCGCACCCTCGACATCTCCGTGGCCCTGCTGCTGCTGCTGGCGACATTGCCCGTGATGCTGCTGACCGCACTGGCCATCCGCCTCGACAGCAAGGGCCCCATCTTCTACCGGCAGGAGCGCTCGGGCCTGCATCTGCGCCCGTTCACCTTGATCAAGTTCCGCAGCATGGTGGTGGACGCAGAGGCCGGCGGGACACCGCGCTGGGCCACCAAGGGTGACCCGCGCGTCACGGCCGTAGGCCGCTTCATCCGCCTCACCCGCATCGACGAACTGCCGCAGTTGCTCAACGTGCTGCGCGGCGACATGTCCATGGTCGGGCCACGGCCCGAGCGCCCGGGCTTCGTCCAGCAACTGGGCGAAATCATCCCGCACTACCACGACCGCGCCAGCGTGAAGCCCGGCATCACCGGTTGGGCGCAGGTGAACTATCCCTACGGCGCATCCATCGAGGATGCGCGGATGAAGCTGGCCTACGACCTCTACTACGTGCGCCGCCGCAGCCTGTTCCTTGACCTGCTGATCTTGGTCGCGACGGTGCGCGTGGTGTTGTTCCAGGAGGGCGCGCGATGAGCCCTCTGCCGGTACACGACGCATGGAACTGAGCGCCTCCACCCTGTTGCATGGCGGCAGCGCGGTGCTTTGCGCGGCCTGGACGGTCCTGATCCTCGCGGTCGGACGCGGCCGGCACGCCGCGATGCTGGCGGCCGCGACCGCCGCAGCCGCGCTGTGGGCCCCCGGCGGTGCCGCCCAGCCCGGGCCAGGCATCACTGGCTGGGCCGCAGGGCTCGAGGTGCTGCGCGACGCCGTCTGGTTCGCCGTATTGCTGCTGCTTTGCCGCGCCGTGGCCGGGCCTCGCGCCAGGGCCCTGCGGGGCGTCGGCCTGCTGGGGCTGGTCGTGGCGGTGCTCGCGGCGGCCTCGCTGCTGCCGGCGGTCGCCGAGGCGCTGACCCTGCCCACCCTCGGCCCGACTGCGCTGCTGCCCCGCCTGGCGCTGGCGCTGCTGGTCGTGCTGATGGCGGAGAACCTCTACCGCAACGCGCCCGAAGGGGCCCGCTGGCATGTGGTCCTGCCCTGCATCGCGCTGGGCGGACTCGCCGCGCTGGACGTGGTGCTCTACGCCGACGCCGCGCTGTCGCGCGCCTTCTCGCCGGTGCTGATGGATGCGCGCGCGGTGCTGACGGCCTTTGCCGCGCCGCTGCTGGCCGTTGCGGCGGTGCGCGGCCGCCGGCTGCGTCGCGACCTGCCTGTCTCACGCGAATTCGCCTTCCACGGCGCCACGCTGATGGTGGCCGGCACCTTCCTGCTGGCGGTGGGCGCCGCCAGCGAGGCGCTGCGCGGGCTGGGAGAGCCCTGGGTGGGTGTGGCGCAGACCGCGATGCTGGCCAGCGCCCTGATGGCAGCCGCCGTGGCACTCAGCGCGCGCTCCGTCCGCTCGCGGATGCGGCGCGCCATCGCGGACCCGTTCTTCCGCGCGCGCTATGACTATCGGCGCGAATGGCTGCGCTGCATCGCCACCCTGTCGCTGCCGCACGCGGCGGCCGATGAACGCGCAGTCCGCGCCCTGGCCGACCCGGTGGACAGCCCCGCAGGCCTGCTCCTGATGCGCGACGCGCCCGATGCGCCGATGCGCTGGGCTGGCGGATGGAACGCCGGCGCCGGCGTGCTGGCGCGCGAGGACGAGGCGGAGTTGGTCGCAGCGCTGCGCGACGGCCAATGGGTGGCGGAGCCTGCCGCCGAGGAACTGCCCGCAGTGCGCGGTCTGCTGGCCGGGCTATGGCTCATCGTGCCGCTGACACATCACCGCGACGGGCTGCTGGGAGCCGTCCTTCTGGCCCGCCCGCGCGCGCCCTTCGCCCTGGGCCGCGAGGTCGCGATGTTCCTCGCCGAGCGCCGCGGCGCCGAGCGTCTGGCCGAGCAGGCCCCGCTCGAGGCCTATGCCCGCCGCTTCGCCTTCGTGGCCCATGACGTGAAGACGGTGGCGCACCAGCTGACCATGCTGCTGGACAACGCCGACACGCACATCGCCGACCCCGAGTTCCAGGCCGACATGCTCATGACCGTCCGTGCATCGGCGGATCGCATCAACACCCTCATCGCGCGGCTGCGTGCCCAACCGGATGGGGTTGCCCCGGATGGCACGGCAGCCGAGCCCAACCCTTCCGCCACTCCGTCGACCGAGCCGCTCACCCGGCTGCGCGCGCTGACCCAGGCGCGCAGCCACCCAGTAGAGATCACGCATGACCACGACATCCCACCGCAGGTCGCCATGGCACCCGAGCAATTCGACAGTGCCGTCACCCACCTGCTCGACAACGCGGCCGAGGCCGGCCCGCCCGGCGCGCCCATCCGGCTGCGGCTACTGCGCGAGGGCACGCGCCTCATCCTCGAGATCGCCGATGACGGTCCGGGCATGAGCGAGGATTTCGTGCGCGAGGCGCTGTTCCGCCCGCTGGCCACCTCCAAGCCCCATGGCAACGGCATCGGCGCCTGGCAGGCACGCGAATTGCTGCGCCGCGCCGGCGGCGAACTGGACGTGGTGACAAGCCCCGGCCGCGGGACGACCATGCGGCTCTGGTTGCCGCTCGACACCTCCGCGCAGGGGCTGGAAGCAGCATGAGCAAGCCCAAGCTCCTCATCGTCGAGGATGACGCGGCGCTGGCGGCGCAATACCGCTGGGCCTTCCCCGACTGCCGCGTGCTCCAGGCCGCCAGCCGCAACCAGGCGCTGGCCATGGCCGAGCGCGAACAGCCCGCCGCGGCACTGCTCGACCTCGGCCTGCCGCCCGATGCGGACGGCGTGAGCGAGGGCTTCGCCACGCTGCAAGGCCTGCTGCGGCTTAGCCCTGGTACGCCAGTCGTCGTGGTCAGCGGCCAGGGCCAGCGCGAGAACATGCTCCGCGCGGTGGCCGAGGGCGCCTATGACTTCTGCGAGAAGCCGGTGGACATGGCGGTGCTGCGCACCATCCTCGACCGCGCACTCCGCCTGCGCGAGCTGGAGGAAGAAAACCGGCGCCTCGCACTCGCGCCCCAGCAGAGCCCGATCGCCGACATCATCACCGCCGACGAGGGGATGCTGAAGATCTGCCGCACGGTCGAGCGCCTGGCGCAGGTCTCCGTCCCCGTGCTGCTGCTTGGCGAGAGCGGCACCGGGAAGGAGGCGCTGGCGCGCGCCCTGCATGAGATGGGGCCGCGGTCCAAGGGGCAGTTCGTCGCCATCAACTGCGCCGCCATCCCCGAGCCCCTGCTCGAAAGCGAGCTGTTCGGCCATGAACGCGGCGCCTTCACGGGTGCCGTGCGCACCGTCCAGGGCCGCATCGAGGCGGCGAGTGGCGGCACGCTGTTCCTGGACGAGGTGGGCGACCTGCCAGCCTCGCTCCAGGCGAAGCTCCTGCGCTTCCTGCAGGACCAGATGATCGAGCGCGTCGGCGGGCGGGTGCCCATCCGGGTGGATGTGCGCCTGGTCTCCGCGACCAACCAGCCGCTGGAGGATCAGGCCGCCAGCGGGCAGTTCCGCGCCGACCTGCTCTACCGGCTCAACTCCCTCACCATCCGCATCCCGCCCTTGCGCGAACGGGGCGAGGACAGCCTGCTGCTTGCGCGGTGGTTCCTCGCCCGCTACGCGCGCGAGTTCAACCGGCGGCTGCGGGGACTGGATCCGGCCGCCGCCCAGGCGGTGCTGGCCCATTCCTGGCCCGGCAATGTGCGTGAGCTCGGCAACCGCATCCGCCGCGGCGCCGTCATGGCCGAAGGCCAGATGCTGACACCCGCCGATCTCGAACTGGCCGAGCCCGAGGACTTCCCAGAGGCGGAACTCGACCTGCGCTCCATCCGGATGCGGGCCGAGCGCGTGGCGCTGGAACGCGCGCTGGCCCGCAGCAATGGCGGGCTGGCGGCGGCGGCACGGCTGCTCGGCATCAGCCGGCCGACCATCTACACCCTGCTCGACACGCATGGCCTCAGCCGCAAGGGCGAAGGCCGGGGCGAGGCCGCACGCGGCCAGCCGGATGCCGAGCCCTCCGAAGCGCCACCCTCCGGGGCGCCGTCTCCCGAACGATGAGGATCCGCCCAATGCGCCACACCCTTTCTCGCACCCTGCCCCGCGCTGCCCTGCTCGCTCCCCTGCTGATGGCAGGCTGGGGCGCCGACCCCGCCCAGGCCCAGGCCGAGGCACGCGCAGCCGCCGCTGCCGCGCGCGGGGATCTGCGCGCCGCGCAGATCGAATGGCGCAACGCAGTGCGCGAGGCCCCGCAGGACGCCGCCCGCCGCGCGGCGCTGGCACGCGTCAGCATCGAGCTCGGCGATGGCGAGACCGCCGAACGGGAGGCACGGGCCGCGCTGGAGCATGGCTGGGACCCTTCGGACGGAACGGCGCTGCTGATGCGCGCCTTCCTGGTCAATGGGCGCCATGACGACCTGCTGCGGGAATTCCCGCAGCCGGGGCCGGATTTGGGCGAAGCGGGCGGCCAGGTGGCGGCCGGGCGTGCCCTGGCGCACCTCGTCCGGCGCGAGCTCGAGGAAGCGCGGGCTGCAGTGTCGCTGGCGCGGCAGCTTGCACCGCGCGCGGTGGAGCCCGAGCTCGCTGCCTCCGCACTCGCACAGGCCGACGGGGACCGCGCGGCCGCGGAGGCGGCGGCGGACCGCGCCCTTGCACTCAACGCGGACTCGATCGAGGCGATCGCGCGGAAGGCGACGCTGCTGTTCGACCGTGGGGAGCCGCGCGAGGCGGTGGCACAGTTGGACCGCGCCCTTGGGCTGGTGCCCGGGGGCGCATCGCTGCGGCTGCGGCGCGCCGAGGCCCTGCTTGCCCTGGGCGAGATTGACCGCGCACGCGCCGACATCGAGGCCGGCCTTCGGGCGCTGCCGGGGAGCACGGTGGGCAACTACCTGAACGCCATGCTGCACGGCCGGACCGAGAACTGGGCGGCGGCGGATGCAGCGCTGCAACGGCTGGGCGCTTCGCTCGGCCAATTCGCGGATGGCTTCCTGCTGCAGGCCACGGCCAAGCGCGCGCTGGGCCAGACGGCGCAAGCCGAGGACGCCGCGCGCCGGCACCTGGCCCGCCGCCCGGATGACCCGCGCGCGGCCCGCCTGCTCGCTTCCATCGAGATCGAATCCAACCGCCCGCGCGACGCGCTGGCGACACTCACTGCCATGGCGGCACGCGGTCGTGCCGACGCGCCTTCGCTCGACATGCTTGGCCGGCTGCAGGCGGTGGCAGGGCTGCGGCGCGAGGCGGTCACGAGCTTCGAGGCCGCGCATGAGCGCGCGCCGCAGGATGCCGGCATCCTCGCCCGCTTGGCCGCCGCGCGGCTCGCGGTGGGTGACCTGGCAGGGATGGTGCAGGCGACCGAGGGCACGCTGGCGCTTGACGCAACGCAGCAGGGCGCGCGCGAGATGCTGGCCTTCGCCGCCCTGTATCGCGGCGACGTCGAGGCGCTGGAGCGCGAGTTGGCCCAGCTGCCGGCCGAGGCGCGGCGCGCCGAGGCGCCGGGCGTGCTCGCGGCCTCGGCCCGGCTTCTGCGCATGGACATGGCGGGCGCACGGCGCGGCTTCGCGGCCGTGCTGGAGGCGCATCCCAACACCATCGCCGCGCGCATGGGGCTGATCCGCCTCGCTCGGCTTGAGGGCCGGCTGCCCGAGGTGGAGCGGTTGCTGGCCGAGGTGCTGCGCCTCGACCCCGGCAATGCCGAGGCCTATTCCCAGCTGATCGCGGGCGCCCTGCCCGGCCAACCCCGCGCGGCCGAGCACCGCGCCCTGCTCGAGGCCGGGCGGGCCGCTTCCCCCGACCAGCCCGGCCCCGCGCTGGCGCTCGCCCAGGTGCTGCTGCGCCATGGCGAGGCGGCGCGCGCGGCCGCGCTGCTCTCGGAAGGCCCGCTCGCGCAGAACAACACGCTGCCCCTGCTCCAGGCACGCGCGGAGGCCCATGCCGCTGCGCAGAACTGGGAGGAGGCGGAGCGTGCCGCCCGCATGGCGATGGCCGAGGCGCCGCGCGCCGTTAACTCGCGTCTCCAGCTTGCCGCGCTGATGATGCGCCGCGAGGATCCGCGCGGCGCCGAGATCGTGGTGGAACAGGGGCTGCGCGAGCAGCCGGGCAACGCCGCGCTGCTGCAGGCGCAGCTCGCCATCCTGCGGGAGGCGCGCGGACTCGAAGCGGCGTTGGAACTGGCGGCCCGGCAGGCCGCGGACCCACGCGCCATGCCCGCCGCCGCGCCGCTGCGCGGCGACCTCCTGTTCTCCGCGCGGCGCCCGGCCGAGGCCGCGCAGGCCTACGCAGAGGCGCACGAGGCCAACCCCTCCTCGCTGCTCGCGCGCCGCATCGCGACCGCCTGGCGTGCGGCGGAGGAGCCACAGCGCGCCATGGCCGCGCTGCGCGCCTGGCTCGAGCGCACGCCGGAGGACGACGCCGCAGTCCAGATGCTCTCCCAGCTGGAGATCGAGGCCGGCGAGTTCGAACCGGCGCGCGCCCGGCTGGAGACACTGGTGGCCCGCCGCGCCAGCGACCGCATCGCGCTGAACAACCTCGCCTGGCTGCTGGCGCAGCAGGGCGAGGCGCAGATCCCACGCGCGCGGGCGCTGGCCGAACGCGCCTATTTCCTCGACCCGACACCGGAGGTGGCCGACACGCTGGGCTGGATCCTGGCGCAGCATGGCGAGGCTGCGCGTGCGGTGCCGCTGCTGCGCCAGTCGGCCAGCGCCCGCAGCGCCAGCCCCACCGCCGCCTACCGCCTCGCCTACGCGCTGGCCGAGGCCGGGCAGCGGGAAGAGGCGCGTGCCGTGCTGCAAACCGTGCTGGCAGCGGCTCCGGCCTTCGCCGAGCGCGAGGCGGCGCAGCGGCTGCTCGTCCGCCTCGACGCGCAGCGCTGAGCCATGCGCGACGTCGCCCTGGCCGGAGCCCTGGCGGCGCTGCTGGCTTTCGTCCTGGCGCACCCCTTCGTGGGGGTGCTGCTGTGGAACCTCATCGCCTTCATGAACCCCCACCGCCTGACCTGGGGCTTCGCATCCGGCCTGCAGTGGGCGGCGATGATCTTCGTCGTCACCGTGGTCGCCTGCGTGCTGCGCGGCGAACTGCGCTGGCCGCCAGCCAACCTCACGGTGGTGCTGCTGATCGCGCTGATGGTGATGTTCACCCTCACCTCCGTGGTGGCGCTGGGGAACCCTTCGGCGGTCTGGGCGAAGTGGGACCGGGTGAACAAGATCCTGCTGGGGCTGCTTCTCACCGCATCGATGCTCACCACGCGGCAGCGTGTGCATGCGCTGGTCTGGCTTATGGTGATCTCGCTCGGCTATTTCGGTGTTCGCGGCGGCGCCTTCTCGCTGCTGACCGGCGGCAACTACCGCGTGTGGGGCCCGCCGGAAACGATGGTGGGCGACAACAACCACCTTGCCGCCGCGCTGCTGATGACGCTGCCACTGATGAACTACCTGCGCATGCAGTCCGCCCATCGCAGCGTGCGCATCGGCCTTTGGATCGCGATGGGGCTGACGCTGTTCTCCATCGTGGGGAGCCATTCGCGCGGGGCGCTGCTGGGCCTGTGCGCCGTCACGGTTGTGTTGTGGTGGCGCAGCCAGAAGAAGGTGCTCAGCGCCACGATCCTGGCGGTGAGCCTGGCCGGCGTCGTGAACTTCATGCCCGGTAACTGGACCGAACGCATGGAGACCATCACCAAGTACCAGCAGGACGGTTCCGCCATGGGGCGGCTCCAGCTGTGGGGCATCTCATGGCGGCTTGCGGTCAGCCGCCCTCTGGTAGGCACCGGCTTTACCGGGCCCTATAATCAGGCGGTGGTGGACCGGGTGGAGCCGGGCGGCCCGGCACGCGCGGTGCACAGCATCTACTTCGAGTTGCTTGGCGAGCAGGGCTTCGTGGTCTTCATCCTCTGGCTCGGCCTCTCCCTGGCCGCGCTGTGGCATTCCGCACGATTGATCCGGCTCACCAGGGACCGGCCCGACCTGCATTGGGGCCGCGACCTGGCGCGCATGGCCCAGGTCTCGATCGTGGCCTACCACGTCGCGGGCGCCTTCCTGTCTCTCTCCTACTACGATTTCTACTGGACGCTGCTGGTTGTGGTGGCGGCCACGCACGGCCTCGTAATGCGGGCGCTGGCCGAACCGGCACCGGGCGCGCTCACGCAGGCCCCAGCCCCGGCCAGGGGCCGCCCGGCGCGCGGCCCCGCCATGCCACCCCCTGCCCCCCAGCCGCGCCCGGCGGGCGGCTGGCGGACGCGCACCCCCGCCACAGCCCCTCGATGAGGATCGTCGATGGACAGCATCGTTTTCGTACTGATGTTGATGAGCGTGTGCTGGCTGGCCTGGTGGTCCACGCGGCCACAGGGCAGCGGCGGCTGGGCGCCCTTCGACATGCGCGACCCACCGGCCGGGCCCTCAACGCCCGCAGCACCACGTCTGACCCGCGAAGGGACCTCCAATGAGCCTGCCATCCCCCATACTGGCGGAGTCGAGCCGGGCGGTCCCCGCACCGGCCGCACCGCCGCCCAGCGCCGTGGCGCCGCCGCGCCCGCTCCGACTCCTGACGTTCAGCACCCTCTACCCGAACGCGGGCTTTCCCAACCATGGCGTCTTCGTCGAAAACCGCCTGCGCCACCTGGTCGGCAGCGGTGAGGCGTCGAGCAGCGTCCTCGCCCCCACGCCTTGGTTTCCCAGCGCCGCGCGGCTCTTCGGCGCCTGGGGCCGGCACGCGCTGGTGCCGCGCCGGGAGCGGCGGCACGGCCTCGACGTGCACCACCCGCGCTTCCTCGCCCTGCCGCGGCTGGGATTGTGGACCACGCCCGCCAGCCTCTTCGCGACCGCCCGCCGCGAGCTGGAGCGGATGCGCGCTGAGGGCTTCGATTTCGACCTGCTGGATGGCCACTACCTCTACCCCGACGGTATCGTCGCACTCCGCCTCGCGCGGCATTTCCGCAAGCCCGTGGTGCTGACCGCGCGCGGCTCCGACGTCAGCCAACTGCCCGGATACCCGGTGGCGCGCCGCGCCATCGTCGAGACCATCGCGGGCGCCGACGCGCTGATCGCCGTCAGCGAGGGGCTGAAGGAGGGTCTGGTCGGTCTTGGAGCCGCGCCGGACCGCGTGACGGTCCTGCGCAATGGCGTGGACCTCGACCTGTTCCGCCCCGTGCCTGACCGTGCGGCGGCGCGCGCGGCACTCGGCCTGGGTGCCGGCCCAGTGCTGCTTTCGGTGGGGCTGCTCATTCCACGCAAGGGCCACCACCATGTCATCGCAGCCCTGCCTGCCCTGCCGGGCCACACGCTCATGATCCTGGGCGAAGGGCCGGAGCGCGCGGCGCTGGAGGCGCAGGCCCGGGCACTCGGCGTGGCCGACCGCGTGCGGATGCCGGGTGCGGTGCCGCATGCCGACCTGCCTGCCCATTACGGCGCGGCCGATGTGATGGTGCTGGCCTCCAGCCGCGAGGGCTGGGCCAATGTGCTGCTGGAGGCCATGGCCTGCGGAACGCCGGTCCTGGCCTCTCCAGCCTGGGGCTGCCGCGAGGCGGTGCGCGCGCCTGAGGCAGGGCTGGTGCTGGAGGAGGTGACCCCGTCGGCCATCGCCGGCGGCGTACGCCACCTGCTCAGCACCCCGCCCGATCGCGCCGCGACGCGCCGCTACGCCGAGGGTTTCGGCTGGCAGGAAACCACCCAGGGGCAGCTCGATCTGTTCCGCCGCGTGCTGGCCGACCGATGCTGAGGCGCCATCTTATCGCTGCCGGCGGCGCCGGCCTGCTGCTCCCCGCCACCGCCCTGGCGCGCTGTCCCTCACCCGTGATGGAGTTGGAAGGCACCGGGACGGGCGCCGGGCGCATCGCCGTGTTCGGGCAGGCCTTCCGCCAGGGCGATGTGCCTGCCGGTGCGGGCATCGCCGCGCGCCTGGCCAACGGGACCACACTGGCCTGCCAGCTGGACGTGAAGACGCGACATCCCGACGGATCCGCCCGCCATGCCATCATGGCCATGCGTTGCCCCGCCTTGGCCAATGGCGCCCGGGCGCCCCTCGCGCTCGTCACCGCGCCGCCCGCACAAGGGGAGCTTTCGATCGGGGGCGCGCCTTCGGCCCTGCTGCGCATCCAGGCCGATGGTGATGAATGGACGCTGGACCTGCTGCGCGCCCTGCAGACCGCCATCTCGCGCGACCCCTGGCAGCGCGGGCCACTCGCCGTGCAGGGGCGCATCGTGCAGAACGTGCCGCTGCGTGGGCTGTCGGCGTTGCGGCTGGTGGCGGACGTGGCCTTGCGCGCGGACGGCACGCTGTGGGTCGAAGCGTGGTTCCGCAACGACCTGGCGATGACCCAGTCCGGCGGTGCGGTGCGGTATGCGGCGCGGCTGCTGCTGGACGGACGCGCCGTGCTCGAGGCCGACATCGCGCAGCAGCACCAGTACACGGGCTGGGGCCGCTTGGCTGGAACGGCGGGGCCACCCCCGCGAATCCGCCACGGCGCAACCTACCTGACCGACGCGGGCGCCGTGGCGCGCTACGGCGTGGCGCGCGGCCTCGATGAGCGCGTGCTGGCACAGATGGCGGCCACGATGCGTGACCCCGCCTGGGACACGCCGCTGACACCGCGGGGCATCGCGCAGAACATGTTCGTGGGCGGTGGCCGGGCCGATATCGGTCCGATGACCCGGCACCAGGCGGCGTGGCTGATCAGTGCGGACCGGAGGGCCGAAGCCTTCGCCGTTGGGCAGGCCGAGGCGGCCGGCGCCATCCCCTGGCATTTCTGGGACACCGCCGTCGAGCGATGGATGGACAGCGACCGCTGGCCGCGGCTCTGGACCGATGTGCGCGGCGGCACGCCGCCCGGAGGCCTCGCGCAACCCGTGCCGCGCGAGTCCGGCTGGCGGACCGACATCGCGCACCAGCCCGACCTCAGCTTCCTGCCGTATTTGCTGACGGGACGGCGCGCCTTCCTCGACAACCTGCAGGCCCAGGCCTCCGCCTCGGTACTGGCGCAGTCGCCGTCGGTCCGTGGCAGGCCTGGCCAGGGTGTAGGCGGCGGCGTGAACGTGGTGCGCAGCAACCAAGTGCGCGGTGCGGCCTGGTGCTTGCGCCAGTTGGAGAACGCGGCATGGGTCACGCCTGAGACCGACGGGCATCGCCCCTGGCTGCGCGCGGCCGCGGCGGGCAACTGGGCCTGGGTCCTTGCCTCCATTCCCGCCTGGACCCGATCCCAAGGCGAGGCGCACGGCCAGATTCCTGGCGCCTATGGGAATTCGGGACTGATGCCGCCTTGGCAGCAGGACCAATTCGCCTCGACCGCCGCGCTGGCGACACGGCGCGGCGACCCCAATGCGCGCGCGGTGCTGACCTGGATGGCGAACTTCCTGGTGGGCCGGTTCCAGGCCGCCTCGCGTGGCTTCAACCCGCATGATGGCTGCGCCTACAACATCATGGCCGGCACGCCAGGGCAGTACCAAAGCTGGGCCGAGATCGGCGCCGCAACGCGCGCGGCGGGGATTTCCAACGGCGATGGCTGGGCGAGGAGCCGCGGCGACTATGGGCAATGGGCTCTCGCCTCGCTGGCGGCGGTGTCCGAGCTGCTCGACATGCCGGCGTCGCGCGAGGCGTATGACTGGTTGCGGCGTGCCAACCCGCCCTTCACTCAGGATGAGAATTTCAGAAGGGATCCGTTGCTGAACATCGTGCCCGGCGAAGCCTGCTGACACCGACGCTTCATGCGAGACGGTGGCGGTCTCCATCGGGCGCCCGCCGATGATCGACGCGGTTCGGCAGCCAAGGCGCCGACTGTCATGCCCGGGCGAGCGCTGCCGCGCGGAAGTCGCGCGCCAGCCGTTGGTAGAGCCGCCTCGGCTTCAGCCCGATGAAATGGGCGAAGGTGGGCGAAAGTGGTACGACGCGGCGCGGCAGGAACGGTATCCCGAACAGATGGCGATCGCCCTTCAGGATGAGCGAGCGGCCCTCCTCCGGCCGGAAGTCGCACCACAGCGCGCGCCACGTCGAAACCATCCAGGAGTTGCGGCCCACATTGTTCATGTTGGCCGCGTCCATGCCGTTCAAGCCCATCCACAAGCCAAGATAGAGCTCGTCGGTCTGCGTTCGTTGGCCGCGATACAATGAAATGTTGAGGTGCTCCGCGCGGTCCAGGAAATAGCGGTTCAGACCCTCGAAAAAGGCGGCCGCGGCGGGCGAGTTGTCGAACTGAAAGACGCCCGCATTCATACGAATGAGGTAGGGCGCGGCCTCCTTTCGCAGCACCTCCGCGATGTTGACGCCATGCCAGACGCCTTGCGTCGCGACACCGCCGGTGATCGAGAAGGGCCGCGTTGCAGCCCGATTCCACTGGGTGTCGACGTCGCGCTTCACCAACAGGCAGTCTGCATCGACATACATCGTCCGCGCGTACGGCGAAAGGCCGAACAGGCGTAGCTTGTTCATCACGGGCGGGTAGCGCGGGTCATGCGCGAGTGGCGCGAAATCGGTGAAAAGGCGGCGGGCATCTGGGGGAATGTCGGCGTCCACGTCATGCACGAGGCAGACACGGCGCGCGGGGTCCATGACGCGCAGCGAGGCCGCGAGGTTCGTCGCCATCTCGACGTAGGGCGACGCGCCGGTCGCCAGGACGATGTAGCCGTCACTCACCGGATGGGTGCCTGACCAGCGGGCGCGCCACGCCACCTCGCCACAAGCCCCTCACGTCGGTGAAGGCCCCGCCAACCGCGCGTGCAGGGTGAGCACGGACGTCGGCGTCGCGCCCACGACCGTCCGGAGATGGCGCAAGGTGTGGTAGATGGTCTCCAGGAACTCGTTCAACTGGCGTTGGTCGCGCACATAGGGCGTGCTGCCCGGCTGCAGCGAGGGGCTGTGGAAGGACAGGACGAAATGCGCCGGCCCTCGCCGGCACACCGCGTCAATGAGCCGCCTGCAACTTTCGAAGCTCTGCCCCTCTGGTGAGAGGCGGATGCGCTCCACCAGGCCGAGCCGCGCCAGCACGCCCGGCACGCGCAGGCGCGTCAGCCGCTGCGAGTAGATGCGCTTCAGCACCCCCGGCGCGAGCCGGCCGGACAGCCCGCCCACGATGCCCTGCGTGGTGGGCAACTCCAGCAGGCGGTGTCCGCGGTCCAACCAGAAGGGGCTGCTCGGCAGGCCGAAGAAGTCGGGACCGCCATCATGCTCGCTGAAGTCATGGTGGGGCATCACGCTGGTATCCACCAGGAAGCCGAGGTCGATCAGCATCTGGACGCGGCTGAGGTCCAGCCCATAGCGCCCCGCCTTGTAGATGCGCGGCCGCACGCCGTTCCCTTCCTCGATCGCCGCGATGAGGGCGAGGAGCTTGCGTTGCTCCAGCGCCGCCGGCAGGTTCGAGGGGTAGGAATGCCGCGCGCTGATCTCCTCCTCGAGCGGCGGGGTGACCCAGGGATGGAGCTGCGCGCCGATCTCGCAGCCGCCATCGGCCAGCATCCGGCGGAACAGTCCCGAGGCGGTGGTCGAGCGCGCGATCGGGTAGGTGACCAGGTAGGCGGGCACGATGCCGAAGCTGCGCATCAGCGTGTGGCCGAGGTTGATCCAGGCCGCCGCGTCCACGCTCTGGCTCTGGGAGGAGAAGGGCTTGCTCCAGTCGAACTCCTCCTCCACATCCACCACCACCGAGATCGTCGTCTCGTGCAACGCGATCGGCGCATGGGCTGTCAGGGGGGCTTCGACGGCAAGGCCCGCGGTGCTTGACATGGCGAGGACCTCAGCGGGCGGACATGGCGGAAGGCTGTACGGCGAGGCGCGCAAGCAGCGGGTTGATCTTCTCGAACTGGGTCTCCCGCAGAAAAGCGTCGGTGCCCTCCTGGGGAAGATCCTGCAGGCGGCCACCTGCCGCCTGCTTCTCCGCGATCCAGCGGCGCAGCTGCTCGGCGATCTCCATGGGCGAGTTGCTGACCAGGCCGAACGCCCCGCCACGGATGATCTGCGCCGCCTCGCCCGTGGTGGAGCCCACCGCCAGGATCGGCCGGCGCGCACCGATGTATTCGAAGATCTTGCCGGGGATGATGCCGTCATCCTTGGGGTCGGCCCAGCGGCACAGCAGCAGCGCGTCCGCGGCGCGCTCTATGCGCAGGATCTCTGCGCGCGGCACGGGCGGGCGGATCTCGATGCAGTCCGCGACCCCGGCCTGCTCCGCGCGCCGCACCACCGAGGCCATCTCGTCATGGTAGAACAGCACGCGCACCGCGTGGCGGTCGGGCCCCAGGATGGCCAGCGCCTGGAACAACGCCACCGGGTCGCGCCGCCCGGCATAGATCACGCCGGCATGGACGATGGTGAGCCGGTCGGCGTCCAGCGGCGGAACCTGCTCCAACCCCACGAAATCCTTGCGCTCGAAGCCGTTGAAGCTGACCACGGTGGGCCGGCCCGTGATGGCGTGCACCTCGGCCGAGGCGGTGGTCGTCAGCGTCACGCAGGCCGCGGCCTGCCGCAGCACCCGTCGCGAGAGCAGGCGCTGTGCCATCTCGATCGGTGGCGGATTCTGCACATAGGGATTGTTCGCCCAGACGTCCCGCAGTTCCACCACCCAGGGCAGCCCTGCATGGCGCGCGATGCGGCAGGCCACGATATGCGCCGAATGGGGCGGGCCGGAGGAATAGACCAGCTCTGGCTGCCACCCTTGCGTCAGCGCGACGCCCGCCTCAACCCCCGGGCGCATCCAGGAGCGGTAGCGGTCCGGGAATTGCGCGCTGTACTGGTAGAGGCGGCGGAGATGGCGGATGGCGCCGCCCTCCGCCGCCGGCAGCGGCGCGGTCGCCAACGCCGCCGGTGCCGGGGACCTGCCGTCGGGCCGGGCCCGCAGCCGGCCCAGCACGTGCATGACAGCCCCCGCGATTCGCTGCACGCCACCGCCAGGCATCTCAAAGGGGATGTAGGTGACGCAGTCCTCGGGTAGCGGCAGCGGGATCTTTCCCTTAACGGCCGGATTCTTCAGCGCGATGACGCGCACATCATGGCCCTGCGCGCGCCAATACGCCGCCAGCGCAGGCGGCCGCACCGCGCCGAGCGGGGAAAAGGGCGGGAAGAAGCCCGAGACAAACAGGATGCGCCGCGGGGACATCACCAGGCGCCGCGCGTGTCGACCACGATCTTGTCCTTCACCACGTCATGGTCGACCGTCAGGAAGGAGGCATGGTCCACCAGCAGCAGCAGGATGTTCGCACGATCCGTGGCACGGTCGAAGTCCCATAGCTCCAGGCCAAGCGATGCGAGGTTGCGCGGCAGCGCGTTCACATGCGGCTCCACCACCAGCAACTCGCCCACATTTGCGCGCGCGAGGTGCTCCACGATCTCGACGGCCGGGCTCTCGCGCAGGTCGTCCACATCCGCCTTGTAGGACAGGCCGAGGCACGCGATCACCGGTTGCTTCAGCGTGGCGGCGTGCCGGCGCACCTTCTCCACCACGAAAAGCGGCTTGTCGTTGTTCACGTCGCGCGCCGTGCGGATCAGCCGGCTGTTGGTGCGGTCGGCCGACACGATGAACCACGGGTCCACCGCGATGCAGTGCCCGCCCACGCCGGGTCCGGGGCGCAGGATGTTCACGCGCGGATGCATGTTGGACAGCCGGATCAGCTCCCAGACATTGATGCGCAGCTTGTCGCAGATCATGCTGAGCTCGTTGGCGAACGCGATGTTCACGTCGCGGAAGGCGTTCTCCGTCAGCTTCGCCATCTCGGCCGTGCGCGCATTGGTCAGGTGGATCTGCCCCTTTACGAACACGCGGTAGAGCGACGTCGCGGCCTGGGCGCACTTGCGGGTCAGACCGCCGATGATGCGGTCATTCTCCACCACCTCGCGCAGGATGTGCCCGGGCAGCACGCGCTCGGGGCAATGGGCCGCCTGGATGTGCCCATCAAGCTCCGGACGCTCCCGGACGATGATCCGGTAGATCAGCTCGGTCGTGCCAACGGGGGAAGTCGACTCGAGAATCACCAGATTGCCCGCACGCAGGTAGGGAGTGATGGCCCGGGTCGCTGCTTCCACGTACGACAGGTCCGGTGCCTTGGGATTGCCGTCGACATCCTTGAACGGCGTGGGCACCGCGATGATGAAGGTGTCTCCCTCCTCGGGCACAGTAGACGCCTTGAGGTTGCCGCTGTTGACCGCGGATCG
>JBHYDO010000006.1:0-40743 GCA_051860645.1 Roseococcus sp. | reverse complement strand
AGGAAGGGCAGCAGCGGCATGCCCGGCACCACGCCCAGCAGGAGCGAACTGCCCGAGGCCACGGCCAGCGGCTTCCACCCACCCAGCTCCTTGGCCATCAGCGCATCGGCCTGGCCCTCGCGCGCCGCCTTGGTGACGACGATGGCCGCGCCGACCGAGACGAGCAGCGCGGGAATCTGCCCCACCAGCCCATCGCCCACGGTGAGGATGGAGTAGGTTTCCACCGCCTCCATGAAGGGCATGCCGTGCCGGCCGAGGCCGATGGCCATCCCGCCCAGCAGATTGATGAAGGTGGAGATGATGCTGGCGATGGCATCGCCCTTCACGAACTTCGCGGCACCGTCCATGGAGCCGTTGAAGCTGCTCTCCTCCTCCAGGTCGCGGCGGCGGCGCTTGGCTTCGGCCTCGTCGATGGTGCCGGCGGAGAGGTCCGCGTCGATGGCCATCTGCTTGCCGGGCATCGCGTCCAGGTGGAAGCGCGCCGAGACCTCGGCGATGCGCCCCGCGCCCTTGGACACCACCACCTGGTTCACGATGAGCAGGATGGCGAAGACGATGAGGCCCACCAGGATGTCGCCGCCCATCAGGTAGCGGCCGAAGGTGGCGATGATGTCGCCCGCCGCCTGTGGCCCCTCATGCCCCTCTGCCAGGATGGCGCGCGTGGTGGCGACGTTCAGCCCCAGGCGGAACAGCGTGGTGATCAGCAGGATCTGCGGAAAGGACTGGAATTCCAGCGGCCGCGTCAGCAGCAGGGCCACCATCAGCACCAGCACGGAGATCGTGATGTTCAGCGCCAGCGCCATGTCCAGCAGCGCGCCCGGCAGCGGGACGATGAGGATGCCCAGCACGAGCGCCACGCCCGCGACCAGCGCCACCTCGGAAGAGATGCGCAGCCCCGCGAGCCAGGGCGGAAGGGAGAGCGCCTTCACGCGACCTTCCAGGCGTCAGGCATCTGCCCCGGCGCGGGCGTCACCGCCAGGCCCTGGCCGCGGTATTCGGCCAGCTTGTTGCGCAGCGTGCGGATGGAGATGCCCAGGATTTCCGCGGCCCGCGTGCGGTTGCCGAGGCAGCGGCCGAGGGTTTCCAGGATCAGGTCGCGCTCGACCTCGTCCATGCGGCGGCCCACCAATGCGGCGATCGGGGCGGCGTTCAGGGGCACCGCGGCAGCGGGGGCGCCTTCGGGCGCTGCCTCCGGCGCCGGCGCCATCAGTTCGATGGCATCCGCGTCAATCTCGGCGCCATGGGCCAGCAGGACGGCGCGGTGCAGGGTGTTCTCCAGCTCGCGCACGTTGCCGGGCCAGGGATGCGCCAGCAGGCGCGCGGTGGCGAGCGGCGCGATGGCGCGGCGCGGCAGTCCGTTGGCGTCTGCGTAGCGCAGCGCGAAATGCTCGGCCAGCGGCAGGATGTCGCCCGGGCGGGCGCGCAGGGGCGGGATGTGCAGCTGCACCACGTTCAGGCGGAAATACAGGTCCTCGCGGAAGCGGCCGGCGCGCACCTCGCCGGGCAGGTCGCGGTTGGTGGCCGCCAGGATGCGCACGTCCACGCGCACCGGCCCGGTGCCGCCCAGCCGGTCCACCTCGCGCTCCTGGATCACGCGCAGCAGCTTGGCCTGGAGGCGCAAATCCATCTCGCCGATCTCGTCCAGCAGCAGCGTGCCGCCCTCGGCTTGCTCGAAGCGGCCGCGGCGGGCGGCGAGGGCGCCGCTGAAGGCGCCCTTCTCATGGCCGAACAGCTCGCTTTCCAGCAGCGTCTCGGGCAGGGCGGCGCAGTTGAGTGCGACGAAGGGGCCACGGTGGCGGCGCGAGTGGGTGTGGATGTAGCGCGCCAGCACCTCCTTGCCGGTGCCGCTCTCGCCGGTCACCAGCACCGAAGCCTCGGCCCGCGCCAGCTGCTCGGCGCGCGCCATCAGCGTCACCATGGCGGGGTCGCGGCAGATGGGCGCGTCGGGCTCGGCCGCCACGGCGGAGAGCATGGCGGCGATGAGATCGGCGTCCGGCGGCAGCGGCAGGAATTCGCGCGCGCCGGCGCGGATGGCGCGCAGCACCGCCTCGGCATCGGCGTTGCGGCCGCAGGCCACGAGCGGCGTGGCGATGCGTTCCTCCGCCAGGCGTTCCAGCAGCCAGGGCAGGTCATGCGCCACATCGGCCAGCACCAGGTCGGCGCCCGCGCCGCGCAGCTGCGCCAGCGCGCCCGTCACCCCCTCAGCCTGGGCCAGGGCCGCGCCGCGCGCCGCCGCCAGCCGCGCCGCCTGGCCCAGTTCGCCGGACAGCGAGCCCAGGATGAGCAGCCGCGTCACAGCCCGCGATCCGCCTTGACGATTTCCGTCATGGTGACGCCGAGGCGATTGTCCTCCACCATCACCACCTCGCCGCGCGCGACCAGGCGGTTGTTGACGTAGATGTCCACCGCCTCGCCCAGCTTGCGGTCCAGCTCCACCACCGCGCCACGACCCAGCTTGAGCAGCTGCGACACCTGCATGGTGGCGCGCCCCAGCACGGCGCTGACCTGGACGGGAATGTCATAGACCGCCTCCAGCTCGCGCGGGGTCGCGGGCACGCTGGGGTCCGCGGGCACGGTGCTGCCCGGCGGGGCGACTTCGAAGGCGGCCTCGCTGCCGCCATCGGCGTTATTCGACGAACTGGTCATTCTTGCCCTCCGAGAGCTGGATCTGGCCTTGCGCCGCGAGGTCCTTCGCGGCGGCGACGACGGCGGCCTGCGCCTCGTCCACGTCCTTCAGCCGCACGGGGCCCAGCCCCGCGATGTCGTCGCGCAGCAGCTTGGCCGCGCGTTCGGTCATGTTGCGGAAGAACATCTCGCGCATCTCCTCGCCCGCGCCCTTCAGCGCCAGCGTCAGGCGGTCCTTCTCCACGCCGCGCAGCAGGGTCTGCAGCCCCGTGTTGTCCAGGCGCTTCAGGTCCTCGAAGGTGAACATCAGGGCGCGGATGCGCTCGGCCGCCTCGCGGTTGCGTTCCTCCAGCGCGGCGAGGATGCGGCTCTCCGCCTGGCGGTCCAGGCCGTTGAAGATCTCGGCCATCATCTCGTGCGGGTCGCGGCGCTGGGTGCGCGCCAGGTTGGACATGAACTCCATCTTGAGGGTGCGCTCGACGCCCTCCAGCGCTTCCTTCTGCACGTTCTCCATGCGCAGCATCCGCATGACGACCTCCATGGCGAAGCCGTCGGGCAGCATGGCCAGCACGCGCGCCGCATGCTCCGCGCGCACCTTGCTCAGCACCACGGCGACCGTCTGCGGATATTCGTTCTTCAGGTAATTCGCGAGCACCGTCTCGTTCACGTTGCCGAGCTTGTCCCACATGGTGCGGCCGGCGGGGCCGCGGATCTCCTCCATGATGACGTTCACACGGTCCTGCGACATGGTGCGCAGCAGCAGCCGTTCGGTCGTCTCGAAGGAGCCGATGATCTGCCCCGCCTGGCCCAGCTGGCCCGCAAACTCTTCGCACACCGCCTCCACGAGGTTGGCGGAGACACTGCCCAGCTGCGCCATGGCGTGCGAGAGGTCGCGGATCTCGTCTTCCTGCATGCGGGCGAACATCTGGGCGGAAAGCTCCTCGCCCAGCGCCAGCATCAGGATCGCGGCCTTTTGCGGGCCGCGCATCTTCGCGAGACTCTCGCTCACAGGTCGTCATCCGGTGTGAGCCAGCGGCGGAGCACGACGAGGGTCTCGTCCGGGTGCGCCTCCACCAGGCCGATCACGCGGGTGATGGAGGAGGCGCGCATCTGCCCCTGCACCTGCGCCAGGTTGATCATGTTTTCATCCTCGCCTTCCGCGCCCCCGCCGAGCAGCCCGGCATTGGCCTGCCCCGCAATGGCCGCGCCGCCACCGCCGCCGGCCAATGCTCCCGCCGCCGCGCCCTCGACCCCTCCGGCCAGTGCCTCGGCCGGCGCCAGCGTCAGTGCCAGGCGCCCCGCCAGCGGCCGCGCCACCATCACCAGTGCCAGCAGTGCCAGCACGCCGATCAGCGCCGTTTCCAGAAGGCGCGTCACCATCGCGCCCGTGATCTCGATGCCGAAGGGATGCTCGGGCGCGGCCTGCACCTCGGGAGCTGCGAAGCGCATGGACACCACCTCCACCCGGTCGCCACGCTCCTCGCTGAAGCCCACCGCGCTGCGCACCAGGGTGGCGATCCGCGCCAGTTCCTCGGTGTTGCGCTCGCGCCATTGGGTGCCGCCGCCTTCGGCCGGCTCGGTCACGCCATCCACCAGCACGCCCACCGAGATTCGGCGCGTCACCGGCTGCTCGCGCAGCACGTTGCGGACGGTGCGGCCGATCTCGAAGTTGGTCGTCTCCTCCTGCCGCTGCTCCTGCGTGCCGGCACCTGCGGCGGCGGGGTCCGCGCCGGGCAGATTGTTGCCCACGGTGACGTTGGCGGGCTCGCTCGTGCGGTTGTTCTCGGTGACGGATTGCTGGCTGCGCGGCACCTGGTTCTCGGGGTCGAAGCGCTCCTCGCGCGTTTCCACGCGGTCGGCGTCCATCTCGATGGCGGCCTCGGCGCGCACGCGGCCGGGACCCAGCACGCGCTCCAGCATCTCCTCGACGGCGCGGGCGAGGCGCGCCTCCTGGCCGCGGCGCAACTCATCGGCGGTGGCGGCACCGGCGGCACCGCCCAGCGCCTGGCCGCCGCGCGCCAGCAATTCGCCGCGGCTGTCCACGATGGAGACGCTGGCCGGGCGCAGCCCGGGCACCGCAGCCACCACGAGGTGCAGCACCGCCTGCACGCCCTCGCGATCGAGACGCTGCGAGCCCTGCATGGTCAGCAGCACGCTCGCTTGTGCCTCGGCGCGTTCGCGCGAGAAGGCCTCGCGCCGGGGCAGCACCAGATGGACGCGGGCGCCGCGCACGCCATGCAGCGCGCGGATGGAGCGGGCAAGTTCGCCCTCCAGCGCGCGCAGCCGGTTCATCTCCTGCTGAAAGGGGGTGGTGGTCAGGCCCTCGCCACGGTCGAACAGCTCGTTGCCGATGGAGCCGCCGGCCGGCAGCCCCTCGCGCGCGAGGGCCAGGCGCAGGCGTGGCACATCCTCCACCGGCACCAGGATCTGCGTGCCACCCGCCGCCAGGCGGAAGGGGGTGCGGCTGCGCTCCAGCGCGGCCACCACGGCGCCGGCGTCGCGCGCTTCCAACTCGCCATAGAGCAACGCCATGGGCGGCGTGCCGGAGCGCAGCGCCAGGAAGCCGAGGCCGCCCAGCGTCAGCACGGCCAGCCCCGCCAGCGCGGCCAGCCGCAGCCGGCCCAGCCCCATCAGCTGCGCGATCATGCCGGCCGCACGGAGGTTTCACCTTCGTGCCCCTCAGACGCGCCGTGCCATGGGCACGCCTCCGGCGTGACGCGGGCTGCCGTCGCGGCCCCTGGCTTCGCGGCATGAGCCGCGGGCGCCCTTCGGCGCCTCATCCCTTCGGACCGCAGGTCGGAACTTCGTGCGGTGGGTATCAGCCCCTGCATGGCTGAACCCCGAAGCCCCGGGCCCGAAGCGTGCTTAGGCTCGATCGGCGCAAATGGTGGTCCCGCAACACCTGATGGCTCCCCGCACCCCGTCCTGGGGCCTCGGCAGAGTTTGCCGGTCGCGCGTCACCGAAAGGTTAAGCCCGGTGGCGGGGGCGGCAGATTGTTCCGGCAGGCGCGCGAATCACTCCACCACCCCACGCAGCCGGTCGAAGTTCACGGCGAGGCTGCCGAGCTTCAGCCGCACCTCGCCCTCCACCCGCTCCGCGCCCGTCGCGCGGCCCACCACGGTGAAGGGCAGGGCCGGGCCGGGCGTGCCGCCGGCGGAGCCGGTCGCCACCGGCGCCGTGACGCGCACGCTGTAGGCGCCATCGGCCAGCAGGCGGCCGCCGGTCTCGCGGCCATCCCACTGCCAGTCCTGCGGGCTGCCCGTCAGCGTCACCTCGCTGCCGCGCAGCACGCGGCCTGTGCCGTCCAGGATGTCCACCCGTGCCGTGGTGGCGCCGGTGACGGCTGCGGGCAGGCGCAGCGTGGCCTGGCCGCCCTGCAGCGCCAGGCGGTCGCTCTCCACCTCCACCACGCGGCCGGTCAGCGGCGCGGCCGAGACCAGCTGGCTGCCCTGCTGCAGCGTGATCAGCCGTTCCAGGTTCTGGTTCACCGCGAGCTGCTGTTCCACGCTCGAAAACTGCACCAGCTGCGCCGTCATCTGCTGCGCGTCCATGGCGTTGGTCGGGTCCTGGTTGCGCAGCTGCGTGGTGAGCAGCGTGAGGAAGGTGTTGAAATCCGCGTTGATGCGCGCCCCCGCGCGCGCCCCGGTCTGGGTTTCGGCGGCGGCGGCGGCGGTGATGGAACCGGACATGGGGCCTCCTCTTCGGGCGTTTCAGATGTTGAGGTCGAGCAGGCCGCGGGCGGTCGGCCGCGACTCGCGCGGGGTGGTTCCGGGCGATGGAGCGCCGCTGTAACGCCAGGTTTCCCCGCCCTGGCTTCCCCCTTGGCCGCCTTGCCGGCCCGTGCCCGGATCCTCGCGCGGGGTGAGCGAGAAGCCGATGCCGCCCTCCTCCACCACCACGCCGGACTGCGCCAGCGCGCGGTCGAGCTCCGCGCGATCACGCTGCAGCAGCGCCAGGGTCTCGGGGCGCTCGGCCATGACCTGGACCAGGTGCGCATCGCCCGCGCGCCGCACCATGATCTCGACGCGGCCAAGCTCTGCCGGTTCCAGCGCCAGGCGGAACTGGCCCAGCGCGGGCGCGAAGGCCAGCGCCACCGCCACCTGCGCCACCTGGCGCACCGGCGGCGGGGGGGAAGCGGGCGTGGCAACCTCCAGCACCGGTCCGGCCGAGGCCGCCGGCGTCATGCCGCCGCCCGGCGCGGCGAGGCCCTCGGCCCCGCGGAACTCCACAGGGACGGGGGGCGGAACCGGTGCCCGTGCCTCGGCCGGAGCGGCGGCCGTGGCGGGCGCGCCATGGCTTCCCGGCCCGGTGGTACCGGTGTCCGGACCTGTTGCCCTGGCGAACGGGTTGCCGGCTTCGTCGGGCGCCGCCTCGGCGTCCGGCCGATCCATGGATGCGGCCTCGCTGCCCTGGCGTCCGGCGGAGGCGGGCGCCCGCGGTTCCGAGGGGAACGACCAGGGTCCCGGCGCCACCACCGCCAAGGTCGCGCTGCCAGCCTCCGCCAGTGGCGCCGCATCCGGGTGGCCGGGCGCGGCGGACAGGTCGGCGCCGCCGCCCTGCACCGGCGCGGGTGCCGCGAAGCTCGTCGGCGGCGGGGCGAAGGCGGCGGGCCCGGGCATCGCCTCCGCGGCTGGGCGCGACGCCTCGTCCGACCCCGCGTCCGGCTGGGCGAGGGATGCACCTGTATCGCCCGCGGCGGCGTCCGGTCCCTCGGGGCCGGCCATGGGCGCGTCCAGCGGCGCGGGTGCTGTGACGGGGGGCACCGAAGCCTCGGCCAGGGTCAGGGGGGGTGTGGCCAGGGGATGGGCCAGTGGATGGAGCGGCGGCGGGGCCGGGAGGGGGGCCGGCAGTTGGGGCGGGGCATCCGCCGTGGAAGGCACCCCATCGGCGGATGTCGCCTCGGCGAGCGCGGGCGGAATCGCGGCCTGAGGTGTCTGCGCCTTCGCCTGCGTCGGGGCCGGTTGATTGGACGTGCCCAACATGAGGGATGGCGGCGTCAGGGGTGGCGGCGCAGATGTTTGTGGGGTGGCGGCCGGCAGCGGGGGCGCCGGCAGGTCGGCCGGGAAAGACCCCCCACCTTCCGCCGAGAGCCCTTCGGCGGCGGCCGCTGCCACGCCGACCGCCTCAGCGCCCGCCTGCAACCCTGCTGCACCCCCGAGCGCCCCCCCCGCTTGCGGCGCCACCGTGGCGCGGGCGAGCGCCAGGCCGAAGCTGGACAGCCCAGGACCCGCGGCCGGCACGGCCTCGGCGGCGGACATCCATCCGGGGGGACCGGCGGCAGCGGGCGTTGGCTGGACCTCCATCGGCGGCATCTCCTGCGGCGAAGCGCCATGCCCCGGCCGCGCCCTGCCGATGCAAGCCGGGGGCCAGCGGCGCGGGTCGCCCGCCCGGCAAGCCCCGCCCCCGTCCCGGCATGGCTTGCCCCGCCCCCGGCAGCCCTTGCCGGGCCGGGTCGCGCTGGGGCTGGCACGCGGGGTGCGAGGCGCCATCGCGGCCTCGCGACGGCCGTCCCTGCTTCAAGCCCGCCCCTTTCCGGAAGGATGCCCATGTCCCTGTTCGGCTCCATGACCACCGCCATCGCCGGGCTTGGCGCGCAATCACGCGCGCTCGGGCACGTCTCGGACAACCTGGCGAACAGCCAGACGGTGGGCTTCAAGCGCATCGACACGAACTTCCAGGATCTCGTGACCCAATCCGGCCCGGGGCTGCACGCGCCGGGCTCGGTCCTGGCGCGGCCGACCTTCACCCATACGGTCCAGGGCACCATCGAGCAGACGCAGAATCCCATCGGCATGGCGATCGGCGGGCAGGGCTTCTTCAGCGTGGCCCAGGCGCGCGGCTTCGTGGACGGCCTGCCGACCTTCGACGACCGGCAGTTCTTCACCCGCGCCGGCGACTTCCGCATGGACCGCGACGGCTTCCTGGTGAACGGCGCCAACTACTTCCTGCAGGGCTGGCCGGTGGATGACGACCAGGTGGTGGACCGCACGACGCTGGAGCCCATCCGCGTCAGCCAGCAGGTGTTCAACCCGATCGCGACCAGCACCGTCGAGATCGCGGCGAACCTGCCCGGCGTGGACCCGCCCGCCACCCCGGCCGATGCGCGCACCTTCAGCACCCAGGTGCAGGTCTATGACACGCTGGGCACGCGGCGGGCGCTGACCCTCACCTTCTCGCAGACGCCCGGCACCCCCGGCCCACCGCGCAGCTGGGACATGACCATCGCGCCCGATCCGGTGGGCGGCGCGGTCACCATCCCCATCGTCTTCGGGGTGAACGGCACGGTCGAGACCTTCAACGGGGCGGCCGGCGTGCCAGGGACGCCCGTGGAATTCCCCTTCACCATGGATTTCGGCCTGGGCAACCAGAATCTCACGCTCAACCTCGGGCGCTTCCAGCGGGCGCAGGGCCTCACCCAATACGCCGGCACCGACTTCTCGCTGCGCAACCTGCAGCAGAACGGCGTGCCGCCCGGCGCCTATGCCGGCCTGGCCATCCGCGACAATGGCGACGTGACCGTGAACTACGACAACGGCCAGTCGCGCGTGATCTACCGCGTGCCGGTGGTGGGCTTCAGCGACCCCGACCGGCTGCAGCGCCTGGACGGCGCGGCCTTCATGCGCACCATCGAGAGCGGCGAGGCGCAGGTGACGGATGCGAACTCCAACGGCGTGGGCAAGCTGGTGGTCGGCGCGCTGGAACGCTCGAACGTGGACATCGCCACCGAGTTCACGAAGCTGATCGTGGCGCAGCGGGCCTACACGGCGAACACCCGCGTGGTGAGCACAAGCGACGAGATGATGCAGGAGACGATCAACATGCGCCGCTGACGCGTCGCGAAATGCCGCTCCGCGGCGGGCAACATGCGGCGTCGATGCGGGCCCGGCCACCCGGCGGGAAGACTTCGTTAACCCCGGTCTCACCAGGATGGACGTCACATGAGCCTGGACCTTGCCTTCGGAATCGCCCGCAGCGGGCTGCTCACCACCCAGCGCGGGCTGTCGCAGGTGGCGCAGAACCTCGCGAATGCGGCGACCCCCGGCTACACGCGCAAGGCCGGCGACACCATCTCGGTCTCGCAGGGGAACGCGCCCATGGGCGTGCGCATCGGCGAAGCCCGCCGCAGCGTGGACGCGGCCCTGCAGACCGAGCGCCATGCCCGCGCGGGCGAAGCCGCCGCCGCCGAGACGCGGGAGCGCCTGCTCGGCGGCATCGAGGCCGCGCACGGCCAGCCCAGCGACGGCGACGCCCTGGGCGACCGGATGGCGGCGCTGCGCGCCAGCGTCATCGGCCTGCGCGCCAGCCCGAGCGAGCCCGGCCTGCAGCGCGACATGCTGCGCGCCGCGCAGGACATCGCGCTGCGCTTCAACGACATCGGCGCCGCCGTCAGCGATGCGCGCCAGCAGGCGCAGAATGGCGTGCAGGAGGAGGTGGCGCGCATCAATGCCGGGCTGCGCGGCGTGGCGGAACTCACCACCGCCATCCAGCGCGACCGGGTGCTTGGCCTCGCCACCGGGGAACTCGAGGACCAGCGCGACATCGCCCTTGCCCGGCTGGCGGAAAGCCTGCCGCTGCGCACCCTGCCGCAGGCCGATGGCGGCCTGGTGCTCGTCACGCGGGGCGGGCTTGGCCTGCCGCTCGACCCCGGCCAGGACGCGTTCACCACCGGCGGCGCCTCGCTGGGGCCGGAGGCGTTCTTCGGGCCTGGGGGGTCGCTGCCCGGCATCACGCTGGGCGGCGTGGACGTGACGCGCCAGCTCGGCGGCGGGCGGCTGGGCGAGCACGTCGCGCTGCGCGACGCCACGCTGCCGCGCTACCAGGCCGAACTCGACCTCGCCGCGGCGCACCTGGCCAGCCGGTTCGAGGGGCAGGGGCTGCGGCTGTTCACCGGGGCCTCAGGCACGGTGCCCGACGTCACCCAGCCCTACAGCACCCCCGGCGCCGGGCTGATGGGCTTCGCCAACGTCATCCGGGTGAACCCCGTTGTCGCGCAGGACGCCTCCCTGCTGCGCGACGGCACCCATGCGGTGGCCGACACGCCGGGCGGCCCCACCGCCTTCACGCCCAACCCCCCCGCCGGCCCGGCGGGCTTCACCCTGATGCTGGACCGCGTGATGGCCCACGCCCTGGGCGACACGGTGCGCCCGGGCACCGCCTGGACCGCTCTGCCCGGCGGCGGGCTGGGGCCGGATGGCAGCCTGGCCTCGCCCTTTCTGCCGCCGCGCGGCCTGGAGGACTACGCCGCCGTCCTGACCGGCGCCCACACCGCCGACCGTGCCGCCGCCACCGCCGCGCGGGAACGCGCCGAGGTGCTGCGGCGCGGTCTCGATGCGCGGTTCCAGCGCGAATCCGGCGTGGATTCGGACGCGGAGATGGCCGCCATGGTGCAGCTCCAGAACGCCTACGCCGCCAATGCGCGTGTCATGAGCACGGCCCAGCAGATGTGGGACACGCTTCTGGGCATGGTGCGCTGATGGGCACTTCCGGCGCGGGTGCGCGTCCGCGCACGGGCGCGCCCCATGACCCGAGGGAAATTCCGGCATGAGCGTCGAGATCTCGACCCGGCTGGCCGCGGAGACCGCGCGCCTTCGCACCCAGATGGAGACGCTGACCCGGCAGACCGCCAGCGGCCAGCGCTCCTCCCGCCTGGGCGACCTCTCTCCCGACGTGCCGCGCGCCGTGTCGCTGCGCGGCCATGTCGGCCGGATCGAGGCCTATGACCGCGTGCTGACCCAGTCGCTCGGCCGCACCGACATCATGCAGGGCTCGCTGAGCCGCCTGACCGAGATCGCGCGGGAGTTCCGCGGTACCGTCCTCCCGCGCCTCTACGGCCGCGACGCGGTGGCGCTCGACAGCGTGAAGGCCCAGGCGCGTGCGGCGCTGACCGAGGTCGCGCACCTGCTCAACGCGCGCCATGCCGGCGAATACCTGTTCTCCGGCTCCGACATCGGCAACCCGCCCATCCCCGACCCCGAGGGCCTTGCCAGCGGGCAGATGGCGCAGGACGTGGCGGCGGCGGTGGCGACACTGGACCCGGCCGGTGCCGTGGCCGTGCTGAACGCCACCCGCACCGCGGCCCAGAGCAACGCGGCCGGCGTCTCGCCCTTCTCGGACTTCCTGCGCGCCGAGGCGGCGCTGCCCGCCGCCGACCGCGAGGGCCGCCGTGCGGCGCCGGTGGCGGACAACCAGCTCATCGGCTACGGCATCTTCGCCGACCGCAACGCCGTCAGCGCCAGCACCGGCGAGACGACGGGAAGCTGGGCGCGCGACCTGATGCGCAACCTGATGAGCGTGGCCGCGCTCGAACCCGCGCAGATGGATGAGCTGCCCGCCTATCACGACCTGCTGGGCGGGCTGCGCGACGGCTTCGCCGCGGCCGAGGTCAGCCTGGCGGAGGAGGCGGGCGGCCTGGGCCAGGTGGCCGCCCGGCTGGAGGACACGCAGCGCCGCCAACGCGCCGTGACCGACCTGTTGCGCGCCCAGCTCGCCGACATCGAGGAGGTGGACCTTGCCAGCACGCTGGAGCGGCTGCAGGCCACCCGCACGGCGCTGGAGGCCAGCTACCGCGCCATCGGCTCGCTGTCGGAGCTGACGCTGGCGCGGTTCCTGCGATGAGCGCGCGCGGCCCGCGCGCCCGGCGTTCAAGCCGCGTTAACCCGGCGCGGCGAGGATGCACCCCGCGCCAAGGGGCCCCCTGCGGCGCGGCGTCGCCCAGGCCCCGGCCGCTCCGGCCCCAGCCCGCCCACCTCCCGGGCGCGTGGGTGGCCGGTTCGGCGGGGGCCCGGTGCGCCCCGCACCAGAAGGGTGGAATTCCACGGCCGCGCATGAGGCGCGGACGTGCATCAGTCGGAAGGGAACAAGATGTCCACGCTCGTTCTGGAGTTGCGGCAGGGAGATTTGATGGTGGTGAACGGCGCGCCCATCCGCTTTCGCAACCGCACCCGCATTGAGCTCGCCGCCAAGGCGCGCTTTCTCTTCGGCAAGCAGATCATGCCGCCCGAGGCCGCGACCACGCCGGCCCGGCGCATCTACTTCGCCCTGCAGACCGCCTATATCGGCACCGAGGAGGAGCGCGGCCCGGGCCTCATCGCTGCGCGCGACCTGATCCGCGAATTCATGGAGGCCACGACCTCCGCCACGGTGCGCGAGATGCTCGCCCGCGCGCTGGAGGCCGCGGAGGGCGATGACTGCTATGCCGGGCTGCGCATCGCGCGGCGCGTGATGCGCCACGAGGAGGAGGTGCTGGGCATTCCCCCGCTGCCCGCCCCCCGGCGCGAGCCGCCCCCCAGCGTCGGCCCGGCCTGAGCCATGTCGGACGCTGCGGGCGCCATCGCGGCCTTCCGGCGCTTCCAGCGCCCCGGCGAGGAGACGCGCGCGCTCGAGCGCATCGCGCGCGACCCGCAGCAGAGCCGCGCCATGGACCAGTTCCGCCGCGGGCTGGAGCGCGCGACCGACATCCGCGCCGCCCTGCGCGACCCGCGGGTGCTGCAGGTGGTGGCGGTGGCGATGGGCATCCCGGACGGCGCGCAGCAGCCGGGGCTGGCCGTGCGCGCGCTGCTCTCCGACCCCGCCGACCCCAAGAGCCTGGTGAACCGCCTGCCGGACAAGCGCTGGAAGGCGGCGGCCGAGGCGCTGCGCCTGGATGAGCGCCGCCTCGACGCGCTGCGCGACCCGGAGGTGCAGGGGCGCCTCGCCGAGGGGCTGCGCCGCGCGAAATGGCGGGAGGAGCTGGAGGCGAGCCAGCCGGGCCTGGGCGATGCGCTGCTGTTCCGGGACAAGGCCGCGAGCGGCGCCGAGGGGGCTTTCGCCGTGCTGGGCGACCCCATCCTGCGCCGGGTGGTGTCCGCGGCGGTGGGGCTGCCGACGAGCATCGCCGTGCAATCGGTCGAGACACAGGCCCGGGCGCTGGAATCGCGCCTCAAGCTGGAGAAGCTGCGCGACCCGCGCGAGGTGCAGCGCCTGGCGGAACGCTACCTGATCAGCCGGGCGGGCGAGTCTGCCGGCACCTTCGGCGCACCCTCCGCCGGCACCTCCAACGCGCTGGCGCTGCTGGGGCTGCCGCCGGGCGGGTTTCGTATCTGATCGGCGCCGCCGGGCGGCGGCGCGATGCGCGCGGTGGTGGGCACGCCTTCTGCTTGGGCCGGGTCGGGCGCGTCCTCGCCACGTGACGCGGTCGCCGCGTCCTCGCCACGCAAGGCGGCTGTGCGGTAGGCCCGCAACTCGCGCTCGGTCGGCACGCTGCGCGTCACCTGGCCCGCCCCGTCGCGCAACTCGAACACGACGAGGCCGAGCTTGGGCTCGATGCGCAGGCTCGGATTGGGCGCGATGGGCCGGTTCGCCGGGGCCGGCGCGCCGGCGGGCGGGTCGGGCGGAGGCTGGGCCGCGCGCTCGGCGACATGGGGGGGCGCGGCCATCAGGGGGCGGGCGAGCCCGACGGAGGTGGTCATTGGCGATCCTTCCGGCATCTTGGAGACCTCGTCCCAAAAACCACGCGCTCCCTTAACGTCCACTGAAGAATTGCCGTCCTGAGATCGGCCGCCCGGGTTTGACCGCGCGGCGCCGAGGGATGATCCTGCGTCCAGTGTTCCTCGCCCCGCGCCTCGTCCCCCACCTCCTCACCCTCGCCGCGGCGCTCACCGGGGGGACGATCTGCCACCTGCTCTCGGTGCCGCTCGCCTGGATGATCGGCGCCATGGCGGGCACGGCGGCGCTGGCCTGGTTCCGGCCCGTGGCGGTGGATGCGCGGGCGCGGCCGGCGGCGCTGATCGTGATCGGCCTGGCCTTCGGGCAGACCTTCTCCGGGCCGGTGCTGGGGGCGCTGCTGCAGGCGCTGCCCATCATCCTCATCGCGGGGCTGCTCTCCATCGCGGCGGGGGTGGCCGCGGTGCCCATCTTCACGCGGCTGGCCGGCGTGGACCCGCGCACGGGCTATTTCGCCGCCGTGCCCGGCGGTGTCATCGTCATGGTGGTGCTGGCGCAGCGGGTGGGGGCGCCGCTCGCGCCCATCACGCTGGCGCAGACCATCCGCGTGGTGATCGTGGTGCTGGCCATCCCGCCGCTGCTGACCGCCTTCGCGCCGCTGGGCGACAGCGCCGCCTTCCTCGCGCCGCGCCTGCCCTTCGACGGCGCGGGGCTGGCCGCCATGCTGGTGGTGGGCTTCCTGGCCGCGCTGGCGCTGCGCCGCACCGGCATCGCGAACCCCTGGATGATCGGGCCCTGCCTGCTGGCCATCACGGCCGCGGCCGCCGGCGCGCTGCCCTCCTCCGTGCCGACCGTGCTGGTGGACGCGGCCCAGGTGGCGATGGGCGCCACGCTGGGGCAGCGGCTGACGCGGGAGTTTCTCCTGTCGTCGCGCCGGCTGCTCTGGGCGTCCATCATTTCGGCGCTGGTGCTGTGCGTGGTGTGCCTCGCCTTGGGCGCGATGCTGGGCTTGGCCAGCGGGCTGCCGGTGGGCGCCGTCATGCTGGGCATGGCCCCGGGCGGCATGCCGGAGATGGGCATCACGGCCAAGTCGCTCGAACTGGCGGTGCCGCTGGTGCTGGGCTTCCATCTGGCGCGCACGCTGATGTGCAACTTCCTCATCGGCCCCGTCTGGACGCTGATGAACAAGGTCGGCTGGAAGTAGACGTCAGGTGCCCCAGCGGCGCCAGGCCCGCCGCGCCGCCCAACCCGCGCAGGCGAGGCCACCCAGGAAACCGCCGGCCGGCATCAGGACGAACGCCACGCCCATGGCGAAGGCGCCCTCCCTCTGCGACACACCAAGCACCGCCCCGAGCGTCAGCGCCACGATGCCCGCCAGCAGGGCGAACACGATGCCGCCCGGCACGAAGGCGAGCAGCGCCCGCGACAGGGCCTCGCCCAGGCGGGTGGGGTTCCAGCCGTTCCAGCCGCAGGCTGCGCCGGCCAGGAGCATCGTGCCCGCCAACATGATCTGCATGAGATCGTCGGAAGATCGTGCCTCGCCGGACGGATCGACCACCAGCGCGAAGAGGTAGAAGAGAAAGCCCAGCGGCAGCCCCACCGCCGCACCCCGCACCAACCCCGCCAACGCCTTGCCGGGCGAGCCGGGGCGCACATGCGCGGGCCGCGGCGGGGGCGTCGCGGCCAGTGCGGCGAGGCGGGCGAACAGCGCCTCGGCGTCCTGCACCTCGCCATCGGCGGCGATGGGCCAGGTCTCCAGCAGGGCGAGATGCGCGGCGCGGGCCTCGGCTGCGATGCGCCCATCCACCTCGCGCACCAGCGCGTCCAGGGTGGGGCCGAAGACGGCACCATGCCCCTGCATGATGCGCGCGTGGCGCGTCCCGGCTTGGCTGTCCTCGGCCATGGTGCGCAACTCCAGGGTGAGGATGCAGCGTGGCAGCGGCATCTTCACTTGGCCAGCGGGCACGGGTTTCGGCCGGCGCGGCTTCCCGTTAACCTCGCGCCGGAAACGGGAGGACAGCATGCCGGACGACAGCAGCCACAGCAGCGGCGCGGCCCCGCAGGGCACAGGGGCGGCGAAGCTTCCCCTTGCCGGCCTGCGCGTGCTGGACCTGACGCTGGCCCGCGCGGGCCCCACCTGCGTGCGGCATCTGGCCGACTGGGGTGCGGAGGTGATCCGCGTCGAACCCCCCGGCCAGCAGGACGGGCTGGGCGGCGCGCGCGACGGGTTCGACTTCACCAACCTCCACCGCAACAAGCGGGGCCTGGCGATCGACCTCAAGCACCCGGAGGGCCACGCCGCCTTCCTGCGCCTGGCCGACACCGCCGACATCGTGGTCGAGAACATGCGGATGCAGGTCAAGCACCGCCTCAAGGTGGACTACGACACGCTCTCGGCCCGGAACCCCCGCCTGATCTACGCGTCCATTTCCGGCTTTGGGCAGACCGGCCCCTATTCCACCCGTGGCGGCGTGGACCAGATCGCGCAGGGGATGGGGGGCTTGATGACCATCACCGGCGAGGAGGGGCGCGGCCCCATGCGCGTCGGCATCCCCATCAACGACCTGACAGCGGGCAACCTGCTGGCCATGGGCGTTATGATGGCGCTGTATGAGCGTGAGAAGACCGGCCGCGGCCGCTATGTCTCGACCTCGCTGCTGGAGGCGCAGGTCTTCATGCTGGACTTCCAGGCCACGCGCTTCCTGCAGAAGGGCGAGGTGGCGGGCCAGGCGGGCAACGACCACCCCGTCAACACGCCGATGGGCGTGTTCCCGAGTGCCGACAAGCCCATCAACATCGCCGCCTCCTCGCCCAAGCTGTGGGAGGTGTTCTGCCGCGCCGCCGGCCGCGAGGACTGGCTGGACAAGCCCGAGTGGAAGACCACCGAGGCCCGCACGAAGGACCGCCCCGCGCTGAACGCCGCCATCGCCGAGGTGACGCGCCAGAAGCCCAGCGAATACTGGATCGCGAAGCTGGAGGAGGCGGGCATCCCCTGCGGCCCCATCAACGACATCCGCGAGGTCTTCGAGGACCCGCAGGTGCAGCACCTCGGCATGGTGTGGCAGATGCCGCATGAGAAGCTGGGCCAGGCCGGCGTGGTGCGCACGCCGATCAACGTCCGGGGCCATGCGCCGGGCGTGCACAGCGGGGTGCCGGGCCTCGGCCAGCATTCGCAGGAAATCCTGGCGGAAGCCGGGCTCAGCGCGGAGGAGATCGAGCATCTCCGCGCGAACAAGGTCATTGGAGGCTAGAGAGAAGCATGTCGGAAATGGTGTTCGCGGAGGGCAAGATCCTCGCCCGCGCGCAGGACGGTGTGGGCACGGTGGTCTTCAACCAGCCCGAGAAGCGCAATGCCATGAGCATCGCGATGTGGGACGGCATGGCGGCCGCACTCGATGCCTTCGAGGCGGACGCGGCCATCCGCTGCGTCGTGCTGGAAGGCGCGGGCGGCAAGGCCTTCGTCTCGGGCGCGGACATCAGCCAGTTCGAGCAGAACCGCTCGGACGCGGATGCGCAGCGGCAATACAACGCCAAGACCAGCCTGGGCCGGCGCAAGCTGCTGGAATTCCCCAAGCCGGTGATCGCCAAGGTCCAGGGCTTCTGCATGGGCGGCGGGCTTGGCATTGCCATGTCCTGCGACATGCGGATCGCGGGCGCGGGCAGCGAGTTCGGCATCCCGGCCGCGCGGCTGGGCATCGCCTATGGCTTCGACATGGTGAAGAACCTGGTCTCGCTGGTGGGGCCCGCCCATGCCCACTTCATCCTGATGACGGGCGGCCGGCTTTCGGCGGAGGAAGCCGAGCGCATGGGCCTCATCAACAAGCTGCACCCGGCGGAAAACCTGGATGCGGAGGTGGCCAAGATCACGATGCAGCTCGCCCGCAACGCGCCGCTCTCGCTGCGCGCCAACAAGCGCACCGTGCGCGCCGTGCTGGCCGATGCGTCGGACCGCGACATGGCGGCCATCGCCGCGGCCGCGGATGCGTGTTTCGACAGCGCCGACTACCGCGAAGGCCGCCGCGCCTTCATGGAAAAGCGCACCCCCGCCTTCACCGGGGCGTGATGCGCAACAGGGGGCGCTGAGCCCATCATGGTGCACCCCCTGGACCCGGTTCCGCCCGATCTTGCACATGGGGCCGAGGCTGGCGCCCCCATCTCGCGCATCGTAAGCGAGGTGGCGGCGCGCTTCCCCGGCGCGCGCATCACGCTGGGAGAGATGGCCGAGGCCTTCGGCGAGCGCGCCTTCGGCCTGCTCATCCTGCTGCTGTGCCTGCCCGCCCTGCTGCCCGGCATGGCCTCCGTCTTCGGCATTCCCATGCTGATCCTGGGCGCGCAGATGGGGCTCGGGCTGAAGGTGCCCAAGCTGCCGCGCTTCATCGCGCGGCAATCCATCAAGCGCGAGGACCTGCTGCGCCTGTCCACCGCCACCTCCGGCCCGCTGAAGCGGGTGGAGCGCTTCGTGCGGCCCCGGCCCGGCTTCTTCCTCTCTTCGCTGGGCGACCGGATGGTGGGCTGGCTCACGGTCTATTCGGCCCTGATGCTCATCCTCCCCGGGCCCGGCACCAATGCGCCGCCGGCCTTCGGCACCATCATCATGGCGCTCGGCGTGGTCGAGCAGGACAGCCGCGTGGTCGGTGTCGGCGTGGTGCTGACCACGCTGGGCAACCTCTTCGCCACGGCGGTGCTGGTGACGCTGGGCTGGATGGGCATCCAGGCCCTTGGCTGGGTGTTCTGAACGTGATTACACTCCGCGCCATGCGACGGTGCCCCGATGAGGGGTGAAACGGGAATGCGTGACGCCGGGCCACTTCGCCCGGTCAATCCGCGGCTGCCCCCGCAACTGTAGGCGGAGAGCCTGGGTCCATTGTGCCATTGCTCCCAAGCCGGGGGGTGAGAAGGCGGACCTGGGCGATGACCCGCGAGCCAGGAGACCGGCCGTCGCAGAGTTGTTCTCGCGCGTGCCGGGCGGGGTGCACCGGTGCCACGGAACCATGTTCCGGCTGCGGGCTCGACGTCAGCCGTCGCGCGGGGGGTGACCCCTGTGCGGCATGTCGTCACGCGCAACCCGGGGGAACCCATGCGCCCTATCCTGTTGTCCACCGCCGCCATGCTGGCCGCGGCATCGCCCACGCTCGCCCAGGACGCCGTCACCCCGACGGCCCTTCCCGAGACCATCGTCACCGCCACCCGCGTGCCCACCCCGCTGGAGCGCGTGCCGGCCTCCATCACCATCATCACCCGCCAGCAGATCGAGGAGCGCGGCCACGCCACGCTGGGCGAGGCGCTGTCCGACGTGCCCGGCCTGCGCATCGCCCCGCTGGGCGGGCCGGGCCAGCAATCGAGCGTCTTCCTGCGCGGCAATTCCAGCCGCTCCGTGCTGGTGCTGCTGGACGGCGTGCCGCTGAACGACCCCTCCGAGCCCAACGGCGCCTTCAACTTCGGCAATGACCTGCTGTTCGACGTGGAGCGCATCGAGGTGCTGCGCGGCCCGGCCTCCTCGCTCTACGGCAGTGCCGCGGTGGGCGGCGTGGTGAACCTCGTCACCCGCCGCGCCGCCAACCGCCCCTTCGCCCCCTATGGCGAGCTGGCGGGCGGCACCCAGGGCACGGTGCGCGGCGGGCTGGGCGCCACCGGCACCATTGGCGCCTTCGACTACCTGGCCAGCGCCAACGGCCTCACCACCGACGGCCACAACGCCACCGCCCGACGCTTCACCCGCACGCTGAACGAGCGCGACGGGCTGCAGGCCGGCGCCACCGCGCTGCGCCTGGGCTGGACCCCCGCCGAGGGCACGCGCGTCGAGGGCACGCTGCGCTACCGGCAGAACCGCTTCGACCTGGACAGCGTGCCGCGCGACGACCCGAACTATACGGGCGATGACCGTCACCTGTTCGGCCAGCTCCGCGCCGAGACGCGGCTGCTGGACGGGCGCTGGACCACCGGCCTGCGCATTGCCTTCACCCAGGACCGCCGCGCCTTCGTGAACCTGCCCGACGCCGGCAGCGCCGCCGCCACCCGCGACAATTTCCGCGGCGAGCGGCTGACCTTCGACTGGGGCAACACCGTGCGCCTGCCCGGCTTCGGCCCGGCCACCGACGGCGCGGTGAATTTCGGCGTGACCCATGCGCGCGAGGAGGTGTTCAGCCTCTCCGGCAACCGCCCCTTCCAGACCCGCGTGGACGCGGCGCAGGAGACCAATGCCGGCCACTTCGCCCTGCAATACCGGCTGTGGAACCGGCTGGACGTGACCGGCGGCGTGCGGCACGACGCGGTGGGCAGCTTCACCGGCGCCACCACCTGGCGCGTCGGCGCGATCTACAACCTGCCGGAGGTGGGGGCGCGGCTGCGCGTCTCGGGCGGCAGCGGGTTCAACGCGCCCTCGCTGTTCCAGCGCTTCGGCACCATCGGCACGGCCTTTCGCGGCAACCCCGGCCTGCGGCCCGAGCGCAGCCTGGGCTACGAAGTCGGCGGCGAGATCGACCTGCCGCTGCCGGGCCGGCCGGACTTCGCCACGCTGGGGGCCACCTGGTTCCAGTCGCGCGTGGAGGATCTGATCATCTTCCGCGGCTCCAGCCTCGCCAATGTGGACCGGGCGAATTTGCAGGGCGTGGAGCTGACGCTGGCGGTGCGGCCGGCATCCTGGCTCACCGCGGAGCTTGGCTGGACCATCACCGACGCCACGGATGCGCGCACCCGCCGCCCGCTGCCGCGCCGGCCCGAGCACGTGATCAGCGCCACGGCGCGGATTTCGCCGCTGCCGGGCCTCGTCATCACGCCGCAGCTGCAATTCACCGGACGCTCGCCCGAGGGGCCCTTCGCCAGCTACCGCAACGATGGAACGAGCTTCACCACCGAGCGGCGCAACAAGACCGGCACCATCCTGAACCTGACCGCCAGCTACCAGGTGCGCGAGGGCATCACCGCCTTCGTCGAGGGCCGCAACCTGGGCAACAGCCGCTTCGAGCCGGCCAACGGCTTCCAGGCGGCCGGGCGGAGCCTGCTGGTGGGCACGCGCTTCGGGTTCTGAGGCGCGGCCGGGAGGGGGCCGCAGGATGCGGCCCCCTGATGACTGAAAACACCGTCGGCGCCCTGAAGCTGGTGCAGGCCTCGGCGCTGCGCATGGCCCGTGCCGAGGTGATGGACGCGCCGGTGCTGAACAAGTGGGACCTGCTGATGGACTACCTCACGCTGGTCATGGCGCGGGAGAAGGCCGCGCAGTTCCGCGTGCTCATCCTCGACACCCGCAACCGCCTGCTGGCCGACGAGGCGCAGGCGCGCGGCACGGTCAACCACACGCCCGTCTATCCGCGCGAGGTGGTGAAGCGCGCCCTGGAACTGCACGCCACCGCGCTGATCCTGGTCCACAACCACCCGAGCGGCGACCCCACCCCCTCGCGCGCCGACATCCAGATGACGCAGGAGATCAAGGAGGCGGGGCGGGTGCTGTCCATCGCCCTGCATGACCACCTGATCATCGGCAATGGCGAGGTGTTCAGCTTCCGGCGCGAGGGGCTGATCTGACCCCGCGCCATCCCCCTACCCCTGACTCTGCCCCGGCACCCAGGTCACGTCGCGCGCGCCATTGTCGTTGCAGCGCCGCGCCAGCACGAAGAGGTGGTCCGACAGGCGATTGAGGTAGCGCACGGCCTCGGCGTTCACCTCCTCCGCCGCGGCCAGGGACACCACCAGGCGCTCGGCGCGGCGGGCCACGGTGCGGGCGAGGTGGGCATGGGCGGCGGCGGGGCTCCCGCCGGGCAATACGAAGCTGCGCAACGCCGGGATATGCGCGTTCATCGCCGCCACCTCCTGCTCCAGCCGCGCGCATTGGCCTGGCGTGATGCGCAGCCGCGCACCGGCCGCGCCGGGCACGCAGAGGTCCGCGCCCAGATCGAACAGGTCGTTCTGGATGCGCGCCACCATCGCATCGCCCTCGGGGTCGAGATGCAGGCGCAGCAGGCCGAGCACGGCGTTCAACTCATCCACCGTGCCATAGGCCTCGACGCGCAGGGCGTCCTTGCGCACGCGGCTGCCATCGCCGAGCGAGGTCTCCCCCGCATCGCCGCCGCGGGTCGTGATCACGTCCAGCCGAACCATTCGCTTGCCCCTATTCCAGGCGGAACTGCACGGTGCTGCGCATCCGGGCCGCCACAGGGCGCCCGCCTTCCAGCGCCGGGCGGAAGCGCCAGCCCAGCACCGCCCGCTGCGCCGCCGCGTCCAATATGGGGAAGCCAGAGCCCCGCACCACCTGCGCCCCGGCAACGCGACCCTGCGCGTCCACGCTGAGTTCCAGCGTCACGCGCCCCTGCTGCCCGCGTGCGCGGGCGGTCTCGGGATAGGCGGGGGCGGCGTTGCGGAACCCGGCATCGGCGGTGGGAGGTGCGGTGGGGCCGGCCGCCGCGGAGCCCGCTCCCAGGCCTGGCATGCTGGCCCGTGTAACGGCCGGGGGGCCGGCCTCCCCCGCCGCGCCGTCGGGCGCTGAACGGTCCGGGGCGGCGCTCCGGGGGAATGCGCTGCGGGAGGCCTGGCGGGGCGGGGCGGAGCGGGGCTGCGACCGGGCCTGCGGCGGCGGTTCTGTCCGCGCCGGTGGCGCCTCGGCCAGGGCGGGTCGCGGGTCTGGCGTCGGCAGCGATCCCGGCGGTGCCAGGGCGGGTGGTGCCAGGGCAAGTGGTGCCAGGGCGGGCGGTGCCAGGGCGGGTCGTGCCAAGGCGGGTGGTCCCAAGGCGGCCAGCACCGGGGCTGGCGGCGCGGCGGTGGAAGGCGGGGGCGGCGCCGGAACCGAGGGCGGCGGCCCTGGCGCCGCGACCGCCTCCATCGCGCCCTCCCCGCCCGGCCCTGGCTCGGCCGCCCACACCATCTCCACCCCGGTGGAAGTGAGGGGCTCAGCCAGTCGCGGGGGCACCAGGGCCCAGCCCAGCAGCAGCAGGGCCGAGCCATGCAGCAACAGGCTCAGCGCCCCGCCCCATGCCGCCCCGGCCGCGCGACCGGGGCGCACCCAGCGCGCCGGCGTCGTCACAGCACCACCACCCCGTGATGCTTGGCCTTGCCCTCGGGCTCCACATGGATGGTGATGGTGGCCTCGCCCAGTTCGGCGCGCAGCGCGGTCTCGATGCGGTCGCAGATGAGGTGGGCGTCGTCCACGCTCATCGCCCCGGGCACGACCAGGTGGAACTCGATGAAGGCGAGCCGCCCGGCGCGGCGGGCGCGGATGTCATGCACCTCGATTGCGCCCTCGGCCGAGCGGCCCAGGATGTCGCGGATGCGCGTCATGGTCTCGGGCGGCACGGCCTCGTCCATCAGCCCCCCCACGCTCTCGCGCACCAGGCGCACCCCGCTGAACAGGATGTTCACCGCCGTCAGCGCCGCCAGCAGCGGGTCCAGCCACAGCAGCCCGGTGGCAAGCGCGAGGGCGAGGCCCAGGAGCGCCCCGGTCGAGGTCACCACATCGGCCAGCAGGTGGCGCGCATCGGCCAGCAGCGCCGGGGATTGCAGGGCGCGGCCGCGGCGGAACAGCACCCAGCACCAGCCGGCATTGAGGGCGGTCGCCACCCCCGCCACCAGGAAGGCTGCCAGTGTCAGCACCGGGGTGCGCGGGTTGTTCCAGTTCGCCCAGGCCTCGTTCAGGATGATGAAGGCCGCCACCAGGATCAGCGCGCCCTCGAGCACCGCCGAGAAATACTCGGCCTTGTGGTGGCCATAGGGGTGGTTGGCGTCGGCCGGCAGGGCGGCATAGCGGATGGCGACCAGTGCCGCGCAGGCGGCGGCCACGTTCACCACGCTCTCCAGCGCGTCGGCGAACAGCGCGACGCTGCCCGTCATCCACCAGGCGATGGTCTTCAGGCCCAGCACGGTGAGGGCGACGGCGACGCTCGTGGCGGCCAGGGTTTCGGCGCGGTGCAAGGGCATCCTCACGATGGGCGGCGGGGGGTGGCCCCCCCGCCGGTCTAGCGCCCCGGGCCGCTCCGGGAAATCACCAATGGCGGGAGGCTGCCGCGCGGCCGGGTGGAGGTGGCCGCAGGGGCGGTCAGGTGGGCGCGGTCAAGCGGGCAGGGTGCGGTCGCCCTCGCCGAGCGCGCGCTGCATGGTCACCACATCCACCCACTGCCCGAATTTCAGCCCGACGGCGCGCATCACCCCCACCTGGCGGAAGCCAAGGGCCGCGTGCAGGCCGATGGAGCCCACATTCTCGCTGTCGCCGATGACGGCGACCATCTGGCGGAACCCCATCGCCTCGGCGCGCGCCAGCAGCGCCTGCACCAGCAGCTTGCCCACCCCCATGCCGCGCTGGTCGTCGCGGACATAGATGCTGTCCTCGGCGGTGAAGCGGTAGGCGCTGCGGTCGCGGAAGGGGGCGAAATAGCCGTAGCCCACCACCGCGCCCTCCTGCTCGGCCACCAGCCAGGCGCAGCCGCCGCCCTGCACCTTCGCGAGGCGCTGGGCCATCTCGGCCTCGCTGGGCGGCATCTCCTCGAAGGTGCCGGTGCCGGTCAGCACATGGTGGGCGTAGATGGCGGTGATGCCGGGAAGGTCCGCCGGGGTGGCGTCGCGCAGGTTCATGCCGCCTCTCCCAGTTCGCCGGCGAGGCGGCCGGCCAGCGCCAGCAGCGCCCGATCCCGCCCGGGGGCCGCGACCAGGGACAGCCCCACCGGCACGCCCTCCACCCGTCCCACCGGCAGGCTGACCTCGCACAGCGAGGCGAGGCCCGCGATCGCGGTGACGCGCATGGTGTTCTCGCGCACCGCGTTCTGCTCGGCCTGGCTGGCGGTCAGCTTTGGCGCGGGGATGGGGCTGGTGGGGTAGGCCATGACGGCGCCGCCGGCCAGCAGCGCGCCCATGCGGCGCTTGAAGGCGCGGCGGAAGGCGCGGGCGGCGGCGGCCTTGCCCGGGTCCATGTCGCGGGCGGCGGCGAAGCGCTCGCCCACGCCGGGGCCGAATTTCGGCGCGTGGGCGGTGATCCAGCCGCCCAGCGTCGCCCAGGCCTCCTGCGCCTGCATGCAGCGGAAATGCTCGGCGATGGCGGGCAGGCCCTCGGGCGCCACGTCGAGGCGCATGGCCGGGCCGGCCACGCGCTCCAGCGCCGCCATGGCCGGGCCGAGGGCGGCGGCCGTGGCGGGGTCGGCGTTGATCCAGGCGTCCTCCACTTTCAGCACGGGGCCGAGAGGGGCCGCGACGCTGTCGGCGGGCAGCAGCACCTCGCCCACGCGCTGCATCGTGGCGGCGTCGCGCGCGAACCAGCCGCAGGTGTCGAAGGAGGGGCCAAGGCCGGCCGCGCCGGTCAGCGCCACCGCGCCCCAGCTGGGCCGCAGGCCGAACACGCCGCAATAGCTGGCCGGGATGCGCACGCTGCCGCCCGTGTCGGTGCCCAGCGCGAAATCCACCAGCCCCGCCGCCACCGCGGCGGCCGAACCGCAGGAGGAGCCGCCGGGGAAGCGGTCCGGCGCGTTCGGGTTGATGGGGGTGCCGTGCCAGATGTTCTCGCCGGTCAGGCCGTAGGCGAGTTCCACCGTCCGGGTCTTGCCGCGCAGCGCGGCGCCGGCCTCCAGCAGCGCCAGCACCACGGGGGCCGTTGCGGCGGCGAGGGGCTGCGTGCGGGCCCAGTCGGGATTGCCATAGGTGGTGACATGGCCCGCCAGGTCGAACAGGTCCTTGATGGCGAAGCTGAGGCCGTCGAGCGCACCCGAACCGGTGGGTGCGGCGGTGGCGCGTTCACCGGGGACGAAGGCGTGGACAGGGTCTGGCGACGCCATGGGGGCTACTCCGGCAAAAACTACATGCATCGTAAGGGCTGTGCCCGCAGATGCAAACCTGCCGTGCCTCACCCCCGCAGGCTGCGTTTCGGCTGCCCGGCCTGGTCCCAGTTCGCATCATCCAGCCAGGCCGCGATGGCGGCGCGGTGCGCCGGCCATTCCGTGTCCAGGATGGAGAACCAGGCGGTGTCCCGCTGCCTTCCCTTCGTCACCATCACGGCGCGCAGCGTGCCCTCATAGGTGAAGCCCAGCCGCGCGGCCGCCCGGCGCGAGGGGGCGTTCAGCGCGTTGCACTTCCAGGTGAGGCGGCGGTAGCCGAGGTCGTCCATCGCGTGCCGCATCAGCAGGAACATGGCCTCGGTGGCGGCGCGGCTGCGCTGCATGCGGGGGCTGAACCAGATGTGGCCGATCTCGATATGCGCGTTGGCCGGCTGGATTTCCATCAGCGTCAGCCAGCCATCCACCGTCCCGGTGCGGTGCGGGCGCACCGCGAAGGCCATCGGGTCGTGCGCGGTGGCGAAATTGCCCACGAAGCTGCGCACCGCCTTGGCATCGGCGAAGGGGCCATAGCCCATATAGGCCCAGGAGGCGCCGGTGGTGTCGGCCTGCGCCGCCCGCCAAAGGTCTTCGGCGTGGCGCACATGCAGCGGCTCGAGATCCACGCTGCGTCCCTTGTGCGGGATGCGCGCGGGCAGGGGGCGCGGCGTGGGGTCCACCACGGGGCCCACTGGCGGGTCGGATTCGGGGTCGGCCACGGGGATGAACCCGGGCGGTTGGAGATCGGCCATGGCGGCATGGTCACGCCTCGCTTGCGCCCGCGCAAGGCACCCATGCGGCCTTCGGTTGCAACTTGCGCCCTGCCGCCCCCGCCGCCAAAACAGGCGCATCCCTCCGCACAGAGTGCCCCCGTGATGAATGACGCCGCCCCCGCCGCACCGCTGGCCGCCCCCAAGGGCTACAACCTCGAGGAAGTGACCTGGGTCCATCACTGGACCGAGAGCCTGTTCTCCTTCCGCTGCACCCGCAGCCCGGCGCTGCGCTTCACCTCGGGCCAGTTCGCCATGATCGGCCTGATGGTGGAGGGCAAGCCGCTCGTGCGCGCCTATTCCATGGTCAGCCCGGCCTGGGAGGACCACCTGGAATTCCTCTCCATCAAGGTGCCGCACGGGCCGCTGACCTCGCGGCTGCAGCACCTGCGCGTGGGCGAGCACGTGCTGATCGGCCAGAAGCCGGTGGGCACGCTCATCACCGACAACCTCCTGCCCGGCCGGAACCTCTGGATGCTGGCGACCGGCACCGGCCTTGCCCCCTTCATGTCCCTGCTGCGCGACCCCGAGGTGTATGACCGCTACGACCGCGTGATCATCGCCCACACCGTGCGCGAGGTGGCCGAACTCGCCTACCGCGAATACCTCACCACCGACCTGCCCCAGCACGAACTCCTGGGCGACATGGTGCGCGAGAAGATGATCTACATGCCTGCCGTGACGCGCGAGGCCTTCCCCATCCAGGGCCGCATCACCACGCGGCTGGAGGCCGGCACCGCCGAGCGCGACGCCGGCGTGGCCCCCCTCGACCCCGCCCATGACCGCGTGATGATCTGCGGCAGCGAGGCGATGAACGCCGACTGCAAGGCCCTGCTGGAGGCCCGCGGCTTCATCGAGGGCAACAATTCCGAGCCCGGCAGCTATGTCGTGGAAAAGGCCTTCGTGACGAAGTGAGGCGGGGAGGGGGCGGCGCCCCCTCCCCAGCCCCCAACCGCCTCAGGCGAAGAGGAAGTCCGAGGCGGCGAAGTCGCTGCGCAGCGTGTCCACGAAGACGATGCGCATGTCGGGTGCCAGGTCCAGCACCACGCTTTCGCCCCGCTGTTCCAGCGCGGCCAGGGCGTCGAAACCCTCGAAGCCCTCCAGGCGCACCTGGTCGTCGCCGTCCTGGTTGAAGCCGACGACGCGCGCCACGCCCGGCGCGTCGGCGAAGCGGAAGACGTAGATGTCGTCGCCCGCGCCGCCGATCAGCGTGTCGTTGCCGCCGCCGCCGGCCAGGATGTCGTTCCCGGCATTGCCCAGCAGGCGGTTGCTGCCGGCATCACCCGTCAGCACGTCGTCGCCCAGGCTGCCGATCACGTTCTCGATGCTGATGAGGGTGTCGCCCTCGGCCTCGCCGCCGCTGCCCGTGCCCAGCGCCAGGTTCACCGTGACGCCGACCACGCCGCCATAGACGACCGTGTCGATGCCCTCGCCGCCATCGAGGATGTCCGCGCCCAGGCCGCCATTGAGGCGGTCATTGCCGTCGCCGCCCTCCAGCGTGTCGTTGCCCGCGCCGCCGGTCAGGCGGTTGTCGCCGTCATCGCCGATGAGGGTGTCATTGCCCGTGGTGCCGGTGACGTTCTCGATGCCGGAGAGGTTGTCGCCCTCGGCGTGGCCGCCGCGGCCTGTGCCGAGGGCCAGGTTCACCGTGACGCCGACGGTCCCGCCATAGACCGCGGTGTCCACCCCCTCGCCGCCGATGAGCGTGTCGGCACCCTGGCCGCCCACCAGGCGGTCATTGCCCTCGCCGCCATCCAGCGTGTCGTCGCCGGCGCCGCCGATCAGCGTGTCGTCGCCGCCCAGGCCGTCGATCATGTCATTCCCGGTGGTGCCCACCAGCCGCTCGCCGAACTCGCTGAGGTCGAAGCGGGCCAGCAGCGGGTCGTGGTCGGAGGCGGCGCCGCTGAACTCGCTGTTCACATGGACCACCTCGAAGGCTGCCTCGGCGTCGTCCAGCAGCGAAGCGGTGGCGAGGATGTGGTCCAGCGCCTGGCTGTTGCCCTGGAAGTTGAAGGTGTAGCGCGCGTTCACCGGCAGGAGTTCGTCGGCCAGGTTGAACAGCCCGCCGGCCAGCAGCGTCTGCACCGGGGGGGACCAGCCGAAATCGTTGAAATCGCCCACCACCAGGACGCGCGCGTCGGGGTCGGCCGCCAGGCGGTCGGCCACGATGTCGCGGAGGATCTCGGCCTGCGCGTTGCGCTGCACCTCGCTGGACAGCACGGGGGGCTGGGCGTTGCCGAAGAGGCCCTGGTCGCCACCCTTCGAGTTCAGGTGGTTGTTGATGACGGTGACGGTCACGCCATTCACCGAGAACTCGCCCAGCAGCGGCTTGCGCGAGGCGGCGAAGTCGTCGCCCGGGAAGGCGTCCGCCGCGCCGGGATCGGGGTCCTCGATGCGGGTGACGCCGAGCAGCTGCACCTGGTCCGGCCGGTAGAGGAAGGCCGGGCGGATGTTCGCGTTGGGCTGCCCGCCATCCACGTTGGAGGTCGGCGGGTTGGCATAGGCGAAGGCATATTGGACGCCGTGGTTGTCGAAGATGAAGTCCACCAGCGTCTGCAGGGTCAGCGCCGAATCCACGTCGTCGGAAATCTCGGCGCCGTCATTGTCCTGCACCTCCTGCAGCGCCACGATGCCGGGCGCGCCGAGGTTGATGGCGATCTGCGCCGCCTGGGCCGCGTAGCGCCCATTGCCCACGTCATCGTCGGAATTGCCGAGGCGGGTGTAGAGGTCGCTGCCGGCCACCGCGCCGACCGCCGTGCTTTCGAGCTTCGGGTCGAGGTTCAGCACGTTGTAGCTGGCCACCAGGACCTGCCGCGGGGTGGCGGTGAGCGTGCTGGTCTGGGGCGTGAGGCCGCCATCGGTCACGCTGGGCGGGGTGCTGACCAGCACCTCGTAATTGGCGAAGTCATAGTTCACCACGCCGGTGACGGGGCCGATGATGTCGCCCACCTTCACCTGCGGCAGGTCCACCGCGGGCAGCAGGTCGTCGATCTGGATGCGCTCGGGGTTGCCGTCCGCCTGGCCCAGGATCAGGCCGCCGCGCGGGGTTTCGGAGCTGGCGTCGATGTTGCTTTCGACCGCGACCCAGATCTCCTGGTTCGGCGGGCCGACGAGGTTGGAGGGGTCGGCCGGGTCGCGCGTGCGGAAGTTGCTGGTGGGCGAAAGCGCGCGGGATTGCGGCAGCTCGACCAGCATGCCCTCCAGGCTCTCCCAGAAGTCGACGGCGTCCACGGCGGGGTTGAAGACGGCGAAGCCGTCGCTGTCGATGGCGCCGGTGGGGATCACCCGGTCCACGCCCAGCAACACCGGCGTGATGGTGGTGTTGCCGCCCAGCTCCGTGATGGAGGAGCCGGAGGTGCTGGCATTGAGCTGCGTGATGGTGAGGTTGTTGCCGCCGCTGCTGCCGCCGGGGCGGAACTCGTCCACCCGCGCCGTCACGCGCACCGTCTCGCCCAGCGTGATGGTGTCGGCCGGGGCGGCGCTGGTGAAGACGAAGATGCCCTCGGAGGTGGCGTCGTCGCCGTCGCCCACGGCGTCCTGCATCCAGAAGCCGTTGGTGGTGATGGCCGTGACCACGCCCTCGGCGGTGACGCGCACATCGCCGCTGTTGCCGAAGGCGCCGACCGCGCCGCCCACGAAGGGCGATTTGTGCCCCGCGCCCTGGATGGCGGAGATCGGCGTCAGGACGATGTCGTCGTTCAGGATGATGCCGGTGGCGCTGGCGGTGCCGAGGCTCGCGCCGCCGCTGGTCTCGACCAGGTTGGACAGCGCCAGGATGAAGGTCTCGTCCGGCTCGGGCAGGGTGTCGCCGGAGACGCTGACGCTCACCTCCTGCGTGGCCGGGCCGCCGGCCGCGAAGGTGAGGGTGCCCGTGGCGGCGGTGTAGTCCTGGCCGGCCGTGGCGGTGCCGTCGGCCGTCGCGTAGTCCACGGTGAAGGCGCCGGTGGTGTTGCTGCGGGTGACGGTGAAGGTCAGGGTGGTGGTCCCGGCATCGCCCTCGGTGACGCTACCGCCGGAGACGCTGACCACGGCATCCGTGCCGGAGAAGCTCTGCCCGGCATTCACCGCGCCGGTGCTGCGGTCGGCCGTTGTCGCCGTCCAGGTGAAGTCGGCATAGGCGGTGCCGCTGCCGACCAGGTGCAGCGAGGAGGTGCCCTCCGGCTCGGTGCCGGCCTGGGCCACGCCGATGTCGGTGCTGGTCACGCCATCGGCCACGCCGCCCACGCCCACGAAGCTGCCCTCGTAGCTGAGGAACTGCACCAGCGTCGTACCATCGGCGAGCGCGATGCCGTCGGGCGAACCGTTCTGGATGCCGTTGGACGGGTAGGTGAAGGCCAGCGTGCCGAAGCCGTTCTGCTGGTCGGCGATGACGCCGGACAGGGCCAGCGTGTTGTACGGCGCGCCGCCGTTGCCGTTGTAGAGGACGAGGCTCCAGCCCGTCATGTCGGTGCCGGCGAGGCCCGCGACCTCGACGAACTCGCCGACATCCGTGCCGGTGTTGTCGTAGTGGAATTCGTTGATCCAGACCGTCATGGCGACCCCCCCGGTGAAACGCCGGATGGAGATACGCGGGCCAGATGGCCGGGCTGCGACAGCTTCCTTTCAGGAGTGTGAAGGTCGTTCCACGGCGCCCGCATGGATGAATATGCAGGTCATCCATTGCCCGGCGCGTCAAACCCCGCTAACCCCCTCCGCATGACGACGATCTCCAGGCCCCCGCCTTCCGGGCGGGCGGTGATCTCGCGGGCCGCGCTCCTTCTCGACATGGATGGAACGCTCCTTGATTTGGCGCCACGTCCCGATGCGGTGGTGCTTGCTCCCGGCCTGCTCGACCACCTGATGCGGCTGCACGCAGCGATGGGCGGCGCGGTGGCGGTGGTGACCGGGCGGCGGCTCGACGATGTGGACCGCATCCTCGACCCGCTGCGCCTGCCCGCGGCGGCCGAGCACGGCGCCATCCTGCGCCCGGACGGGCAGGCGGCACCCCGCCACACCCCCACCGCCATGGCGCCCGAGGCCTGGCGGCGCGAGGCCGCGGCCTTCGTGGAGGCCCATCCCGGCACGCTGCTGGAGCCGAAATCGGCCGGCTTCGTGCTGCATTACCGCATGGCGCCGGAGCATGGCGCCGCCGCCGAGGCCCTGCTGCGCCGCATGGCCGAGGCGGGCGCCGGCTTCGAATTGCTGCGCGCCGACCACGCCTGGGAATTGCGCCCGGGCGGCATCCACAAGGGGCTTGGCGTGCGCGCGCTGATGGAGCAGCCCGCCTTCGCCGGCCGCTGGCCGCTCTTCATCGGCGACGACGTGACGGACGAGGACGGCATCGCCGCCGCCGAGGCGCTCGGCGGGCAGGGCTTCCTGGTGCCCGAGAGCTTCGGCTCGCCGGCCGCGGTGCGGGCCTGGCTGGCCGGGCTGTGCGAGCATCTGCATGCCCCAGCCCCTTGATCTCGCGGCGGTCGGCAATGGCACCGTCGCCGCGCTGATTTCGCCCGCCGGCACGGTGAACTGGATGTGCTGGCCCCGCCTGGACGGTGACCCGGCCTTCAGCGCCCTGGTGGATGGCGACCACGCCGATACGGGCTTCACCGACGTGCTGGTCACGGGCTTCGCCAGCAGCCAGCAGCGCTACCGCCGCAACTCCGCCGTGCTGGAGACCGAGGTGACGGACACGCAGGGCAATATCCTGCGCATCACCGACCACATGCCGCGCTTCACCCGCTTCGGCCGCATGTTCCGCCCGCCCATGCTGGTGCGGCGCATCGAGGCGCTGCGCGGGCGGCCGCGCATCCGGCTGCGGGTGCGGGTCAACTTCGCCTGGGGGCAGGAAAGCCCGCGCGGCCGGGCCGGGTCCAATCACCTCAGCTATGTCGGCAGCGGCGAGGCGATGCGCCTGTCCACCGACGCGCCGCTGGGCTTCATCCTGAGCGAGACGGAATTCGCCCTCGACCGCCCCTACGCCCTGATGTTCGGGCCGGACGAGACGGTGAACGGCCTGGTTTCCCGCGTCGCTCAGGAATTCGAGGACGAGACCACCGCCTATTGGGAGGACTGGGTGCGCGGCCTCTCCCTGCCCTTCGAATGGCAGGACGAGGTGATCCGGGCCGCCATCACGCTCAAGCTCTGCGCCCATGACGACACGGGCGGCATCCTGGCGGCACTCACCACCTCCATCCCCGAGGCGGAGGACAGCCAGCGCAACTGGGACTACCGCTTCTGCTGGCTGCGCGACGCCTATTTCACCGTGATGGCGCTGAACCGCCTGGGTGCCACGCGCACCATGGAGCACTACATCGCCTACATCACCAACGCGGTGCTCGAGCAGGCGGGGATGCTGCGCCCGGTCTATCCGCTGGTGCCCAACGACCCCATCGACGAATGGGAGGCCACGGCGCTGGCCGGCTTCATGGGCCACGCGCCGGTGCGCGTGGGCAACGCCGCCGCACTCCAGGTGCAGAACGACGTCTGGGGCTCGGTCGTCATGGCGGCCGCCATGCTGTTCTTCGACCACCGCCTGCCCGAGCCGGCGGGCGAGGCGCTCTACCGTCGCCTCGTGCCGCTCGGCGTGGCGGCGGAGGCGGCGGCGATGACCGCCGATGCAGGCATCTGGGAATACCGCGGGCGAGAGCGCATCCACACCTTCTCGGCCGCCATGTGCTGGGCGGCGGTGGACCGCCTCGGGCGCATCGCAGCACATCTCGGCCTGGTGGAGGAGGCCGCCGACTGGCACGCCCGCGCCGCCACCCTGCGCGAGGCCATCCTGGAAGGCGCCTGGAACGAGGAGGCGGGCAGCCTGCAGGAGGTGTTCGGCGGCCATGGCCTCGACGCCGCCCTGCTGCTTCTGCCCGAGATCGGCCTGCTGCCCCCCACCGACCCGCGCTTCGTGGCCACCGTGGAAGCCATCGAGCGCGACCTGATGCGGGACGGCATGCTGCTGCGCTATTCGGCTGCCGATGATTTCGGCGTGCCGGAGACGGCCTTCATCGTGTGTTCCTTCTGGCTCGTGGATGCCCTGGCCGCAATCGGGCGAAAAAAAGACGCACGGGAACTCTTCGAACGCATCCTTTCCTTGCGCAACCACGTTGGATTGTTGCCGGAGGATGTGGACCCCCGAACCGGGCAGCTGTGGGGAAATTTCCCGCAGAGCTACTCGCAGGTGGGCCTCGTCCTTTCGGCCATGCGGCTCTCCAGGAGCTGGGAGGAGGGATTTTGGCGCGCCTGGTGATCGTTTCCAATCGCGTGCCGCCGTTGCGGTCCACATCGGCCGTGGCGGGCGGCCTCGCCGTGGCGCTGGAAGAGGCGGTGAAGCGGCGGGAGATGCTGTGGTTCGGCTGGTCTGGCGAAACCTCCGAGAGCATGGTGCCCAAGATAACGTCGCGCGGGCTGCGCACCCAGGCGGTGATCGACCTCACGGCCGAGGAGCATCGCCTCTATTATGGCGGCTTCTGCAACGGCACGCTGTGGCCGCTGCTGCACTACCGCTTCGGCCTGGCCGAGTTCCGCCGCGAGGAGGAGGAGGCGTGGCGCGCCGTCAACCGCCGCTTCGCCGAGGCGCTGCTGCCCCTGCTGCGCGACGACGACGTGATCTGGGTGCATGATTTCCACCTCTTCGCGCTCGGCGCCACCCTGCGCGACATGGGGGCGAAGCAGCGCATCGGCTTCTTCCTGCACGTGCCCTTCCCCCCGCCCGGCCTCTTCGCCGCCCTGCCCCGCGGCGAGGCGCTGCTGCGCGACCTGGCCGGCTTCGACCTGATCGGGATGCAGACGCCCGACGATGCCGAGAACCTGCGCGACGCGCTGCGCCAGCAGGGGGTGAACACGCCCGTCGGCGCCTATCCCGTCGGCATCGACGCCGAGGCCTTCGGCCGCGCCGCCGAAAAGGCCGCCGCCCGGCGCGACGTGCAGCGCTTTCAGGAAAGCCTGAGCGGACGGCGCCTCATCTTCGGGGTGGACCGGCTGGACTACACCAAGGGCCTGCCGCAGCGCCTGGAGGGCTATGCCGACCTGCTGGCCCGCTTCCCGCAGCACCGCGGCAAGATCACCTTCCTGCAGGCCGCGCCGATCTCGCGCGGGGAGGTGAAGCACTACCGCCTGCTGCGCCGCGAACTGGACGAGACGGTGGGCCGCATCAACGGCGAATATGCCGAGGTGGACTGGGTGCCGCTGCGCTGGACCACGCGGCCCATCCAGCGGAGCGTGCTGGCGGGATTCTTGCGCATCGCCCGTGTCGCGCTGGTGACACCCCTGCGGGACGGGATGAACCTGGTCGCCAAGGAGTTCGTGTCGGCCCAGCCGGCGGAGGATCCGGGCGTGCTCATCCTTTCGCGCTTCGCGGGTGCGGCGCGCGAGATGACGGGCGCCCTGCTGGTGAACCCCAACGACCCGGACGAGATCGCGGAAGCGCTGGACGAGGCGCTGTCCATGTCGCTGACCGAGCGGCGGCAGCGCTGGCGGCAGGACCATGACCTGCTGCGCGAGGCGGGGTCCAGCACCTGGTCGCGCAACTTCCTGACCGACCTGACGGCCGAGCGGGACAGCGGCTGAACGCCGGATTCCGCCCCGCCACGGAACGGGTTAGCGTCGCACCCCTCAAGGGAGGACACGGCGCATGATCGTCGAGGAACGCATCTACACCCTGCAACCCGCCACCGCGCCGCTCTACGTGGCGGCTTATGCGGCCGAGGGCATGCCCATCCAGAAGCGCATCCTTGGACGCATGGTGGGCTACTACACGACCGAATTCGGGCCGCTGAACCAGGTGATCCACCTCTGGGCCTATGAATCGCTGGCCGAGCGCAGCGAAAGGCGCGCCCGGCTGTTCCAGGACCAGGGCTGGCTCGACTACCTGAAGAAGGTCCGGCCCTATGTGGTGAGCCAGGAAAGCAAGTTGCTGATCCCGGCGCCGTTCCTTCAGGTGAAATGGCAGGATTGATGGGTTCCACAGTGGCCTATGTCGCGGCCAGCCTCGACGGCTTCATCGCCACCCCGGGTGGCGATGTCGGCTGGCTCGAACCGTTCAACACCGAGGATTACGGCTATGACGCCTTCCTGGCCGGGGTGGACCGCGTGGTCATGGGCCGGGCCACCTACGACCAGCTGCGCGGCTTTGGCGCCTGGCCCTATGCGGGGCTGGGCGGGCTGATCGTGACCGGCCGTCCCCTGCCCGATGCTCCGGACGGCGTGGCCGCCTGGACCGAGGGCGTGCCGGCGCTTGCCGCCCATCTGGCGACGCAGCCGGGGCGGAGCTGGGTGGTGGGCGGCGGACGGCTTGTCGGCGGGCTGCTGGAGGCCGGCGGCCTGGCGGAGCTGGACCTGTTCCTGATGCCGGTGCTGCTGCGGCGGGGCGTGGCGCTGTTTCCCGACGCGCGGCGCCGGGATGCGCTGCGGCTGCGGCACAGCGCCTCCTGGCCCAACGGCGTCGTGCGGCTGTGCTACACCGTTCAGGACGCCGCCGCGCTGCCTTGACAGCATTGCTGCGCCGCCATAATCCACCCTCGCCTTCCAGGGGTGATCCACGGAGGGAGCCATTGTGGACGATCGGGAAGCCTTCGCGAAACGACTGGCGGATGCCCGGGCCAAGAGCGGCCTGGACAAGCCGGAACGCGGCAAGGGGGCCCTTCCATCGAGCACCTGGGGCGTGGGCCTTCGGGCCGGGGTTGAGGTGGTGTCCGCGCTGATCGTCGGCGTGGTCATCGGCTTGGCGCTGGACCGGTGGCTCGGCACCGCGCCATGGCTCTTTCTGGTGTTCTTCATGCTGGGGGCCGCCGCGGGGGTGATGAACGTGTATCGGCTGTTCGCCCCCCGTCCAGGTGCTCGCAAGGACTAGGCCAGGAGAGGGTTCCCGGTGGCGGCAGAAGGCAAGGCGATCGACGCCCTCGGGCAGTTCGAGCTGACCACGGTGCTGGGCCCCATCGGGGCTTCGGTGGGCTTCACGCAGTCCAATCTCTACATGCTGATCGCCGGCGGGTTGATCGTGGCGCTCATGATGTACGGCATGCGCCAGGCGGCACTGGTGCCGGACCGTCTGCAAGGGCTGGCGGAAAGCGCCTATGGCTTCATCGACGACATGGTGGTGGCGCAGGTGGGCGAGGAGGGCCGCAGGTTCTTCCCCTTCGTGTTCACGCTGTTCATGTTCGTGCTGTTCGGCAACATGCTGGGCCTGTTCCCCTATGCCTTCACCTACACGAGCCACATCAGCCTGACCTTCACGCTGGCGCTGATCGTCTTCGTGCTGATCACGGTGGTGGCCATCGTGCTGCACGGCAAGAAATTCTTCGGCTACTTCTTCCCGGAAGGCGCGCCGCTCTGGCTTGCGCCCATCATCATTCCGGTGGAAATCGTGTCCTACCTGTCGCGTCCCGTCAGCCTGTCCATTCGTCTCTTCGCGAACATGGTGGCGGGTCACGTGATGCTGAAGGTGTTCGCCACCTTCGTGGTCATGCTGGGTGGGCTTGGCGTGGTCGGCCCCTTCGTGGCCGTCATGCCGCTGACCATCAATGTCGCTCTTGTCGGGTTCGAGGTCCTGGTCGCATTCCTGCAGGCCTATGTCTTCGCCATCCTGACCTGCATCTACCTGCACGACGCGGTGCATCTGCACTGAGCCCGCGCCGGCTGTCCCACCGCTTCTTCGCTACAAGGAAGGATTGAGATCATGGAAGTTGACGCCGCCAAGGCCCTCGGGGCTGGTATCGCCGTTATCGCGCTGTTCGGCGTGGGCCTCGGCATCGGGAACATCTTCTCCGCGCTGATCACCAGCGTGGCGCGGAACCCCGCCGCCCGTGACGTCGTGTTCCCCATCGGCATCCTGGGCTTCGCGCTGACGGAAGCGGTGGCGCTCTTCGCGCTGCTGATCGCCTTCCTCATCCTGTTCGCCTGAACCCGGGCAGGGGGCGCACCGCCCCCTCTCCGAGACTCTGGGTAGCAGGACACAGCCATGCCGCAGCTTGATTTTTCGAATCCGTTGATGACCAGCAAGCTCGTCTGGCTGGTGATCATCTTCGGCGTGCTCTACTTCGTGCTGAAGACCTATGCGCTGCCGCGCGTGGCCTCGGTGCTGGAGGATCGCGCCGCGAGGATCAAGGCGGACCTGGACGCCGCCCGCGACGCCCAGATGGCCGGCGAGGCCGCGATGGCCGAACTGCGCGCCGCCACCGCCGCGGCGCGCGCCGAGGCCCAGGCCGCGGTCACCGCCGCCATGGCGGAAGCCCAGGCCAAGGCCAGCGCCGATGCCGAGGCCATCAATGCCCGCCTCGCCGCGCAGGTGAACGAGGCCGAGATCCGCGTCCGCGCCGCCCGCGACTCCGCCATGGGTGCGCTGCGCGAGGTGGCCAACACCACCGCCCAGGCCATGCTCTCCCGGCTGGGCGTTTCCGCCACGGCCAAGGTGGTGACCAACGCCGTGGACCGCGTGGCCAAGCAGGGGGCGCGCTGATGTTGTCCGATCCGAAATTCTGGGTTGCCGCGAGCTTCGTCATCTTCGTGGCGCTGGTCGGCAAGACGGCCTGGTCGAAGATCACCGAAATGCTGGACGGCCGCACCGCCCGCATCCGTGGTGAGCTCGAAGAGGCGCAGCGCCTGCGCGCCGAGGCCCAGGCCATGATGGCCCGCGCCGAGGCCGACCGCGCCGCCGCCCAGGCCGAGGCCGCAGAGCTCATCGCCCGCGCCCGCGCCGAGGCCGAGCGCCTGGCCGTCAGCATGGCCGCCGAGGCCGAGGCCGCCGCCCGCCGGCGTGAGCGGATGGCGATGGACCGCATCGCCGCCGCCGAGGCCGGCGCCGTGGCCGAGGTCCGCAATGCCGCGGCCGACCTGGCCGCCGTGGCGGTCCGCGAGGTCATCGCCGCCAAGCACGACGCGTCGGCCGATGCCACCATGCTCGACAAGACCATCGCCGGCCTGCCGACCGTTTTTCGCGCAGCCTGAGCCTCTCCCGACGCAATGACGGCGCGGCCTGCGAAAGCGGGCCGCGCCGTTGTCGTTTCAGGCGGCCTGCGCCCAGGCTTCGCGCTGCACGGCCACCTGCAGCACACCCACCACTTGCCCGAGATTGCCGACAATGAGGTGGACGCAGCCGGGGTCCAGTTCTTCCAGCGTGAAGGTCACCCGCATGGTTTCGCCCTGGCGTTCCGCCGACATGCGATCGGGCGTCAGGTCGCGCTTGGCGAAGGGTTGCAGCAGCCGCGGCAGCAGCCCGGGTTCGGGCCAAGCTTCGACGGTGAAGGTGAAGGTGTCGGTCATCGGGAAGATTCCTGGAAGACGGTTGGCAGGCGCGGGCCCGACCGAAGGACCCACGCCACCCCATGCGGCGCGGATCAACCGGCCGGGTGGGTAATTCGCAGCGTGCGCGTCATCCAAGACATGATCTCAGGATAGGCGGTGCGGCTCAGCGCAGCAAGACGGGAAGCAGCGCGTCCAGCCGCACCCGGCCCTCGACCGTGGCGACGAGGCGCGGGCCCCGCCATTCCAGATAGCCCTCGTCCAGGAGGGCGGCGAGCATCGCGGCGTCCACGATCTCCGCAAAGCCCCGTCCGGCGCGGGTTTCGACCCGCGCGGGGTCCACGCCCTCCGCGAGTCGCAGCCCCATCAGCATGGCCTCGCGCCCGCGTTCCCCGGGGGTCAGGGTTGTGGATTCGACGGCGGCGTGGCCGTCGCGTTCCACGCGGTTGGCCCATTCCTCGGGCAGGCGGTGCCGGCGGGTGGCGTGCATGGCGCCGTCCAGCAGCAGGCGCTGGTGCGCGCCCGGCCCGATGCCGAGATAGTCGCCGTAGCGCCAGTAGGCGAGGTTGTGGCGGCTTTCGGCGCCCGGCTTGGCGTAGTTGCTGACCTCATAGGCCGCGAGGCCGAAGCGCGCAGCCTCCTCGGCCGTCGCCTCGTACATGCGGGCGGCGTCGTCCTCGGCGGGCAGGGCGAAGGCGCCGCGGGCGTGCTCGGTGAAGAAGCGCGTGCCGGGCTCGATGGTGAGCTGGTAGAGGCTGAGATGGTCCGCGGCCAGCGCCAGCGCCTGGCGCAGCTCGGCCCGCCAGGCGGCCTCCTCCTGGCCGGGGCGGGCGTAGATCAGGTCGAAGGAGAGGCGCGGGAAGATGGCGCGCGCCTTCTCCAACGCCACGATGGCGTGCGGCGCGTCGTGCTGGCGGCCGAGGAAGCGCAGCGCCTCCGCATCCAGCGACTGCACGCCGAGGGAGGCGCGGTTCACGCCGGCCTGGGCGAAGGCGCGCAGCTTTTCGGTCTCGACGCTGGTGGGGTTGGCCTCAAGCGTCACCTCCATGTCGGGAGCGGCGTCAAACAGGGTGCGGGCGTCCTCGATGAGCGCCGCCACCGTCTCCGGCTGCATGAGCGAGGGCGTGCCGCCGCCGAAGAAGATGGAGTGCAGCGGGCGGCGGCCCAGCAATGCGGCTTCATGCGCCAATTCGCGGCGCAGCGCGGCGCGGAAGCGCGCATGGTCCACGCCGCCCTCGCGCACATGCGAGTTGAAGTCGCAATAGGGACACTTCGACGCGCAGAAGGGCCAATGGATGTAGAGGGCGAGGGGTTCGTTCACGGGGGGGATATGGCGTGGAATGGAGGGGGCCGCCATGGGTGGGAGGAGCGCCCACTGAACGGGGCAGGTCCTCTGAGGATCCGGCCGCAAAGCGGCGGGCGCCGCCAAACTGACCGTGCCACCCGCACACCAGCCGCGCGGCGCAAGCCCAGCGCTTGAGGCAATTGAGCGAGTCGGCGCGGTCCTGGTTGAAGCGCCTGCCCGTCAGCCAGGGTTGCGCGGCTTGGCCGGCACGGCCCGCGCCGAACCGCCGATGGCCACCGCGTTCCCGTTGCCGGAGATCTGGTTGACCACGCTGCCCCCGCTGGCCTGCGCGACCTGCTGTGTCCCGCCGAGGCCCGCGGCGCCCAGCAAAGCCCGCAACTCCTCGATCGCCTGGGGATCGCGATGCAGCACGGACTTCAGCAGGCCGCTCACCGTGTCCGCGGCGCCCGGATCCTCGGGCGCTGCCTCGACGGCGGCAACCATCGCTGCCTGCGGGCCGGTGACACGGGTTTTCAGCCACCCCCAGACCTTCCGGCCACCGGCCAAGGCTGGCTCCAGCGCCGCCTTGGTGAGGGCGCCCACAGCCGCGGTCGCCGCGGCCTTCACCAGGTCATCCGATGTCATGCGGGGGTC
>JBHYDO010000005.1:0-40861 GCA_051860645.1 Roseococcus sp. | reverse complement strand
GGCGCCTCGGCCTCGGCGGCGCGACCACGGCGGGCCGGCGCGGCTTCAGCGGCGCCGGGGCGCGAACGGCGCGCGGGGGCCTCGGCCTCGGCGGAACGGCCCCGCCGCACCGGCGTCTCCCGTTCCGCACGACCGCGCTTCGGAGCCTCGGCCTGCGCGGCGCGCTCACGCGGCGGCGCCTTGCCCTCGGGCCGGGCGGCGGGCTTGCGGAGCGTCTCGGGCCCGTCCTTCGCCTTTCCGGCGGGCCGGGAGGCCGCAGCCTTGGGCACCGCATCCTTCGCCGGCCGCGGCGCGGGCTTGCGGGCGGGCTTCTTCGTGTCGTCGGGTGTCCGCGCCATGTCCTGAACCTAGCTCCTCGCCCCCGCGCGGATCGCGGTGGCGGAAATCGATCGCTCGGCGGCCGGGATGAAGCACCATGCCCCACCGCCTGCCGCCTTTGCGTCCAACCCTGTCTGTGTGCTGAACGCCGAAAGCGCGCCGGGGTGGCGGCGGCCCGCGCGCAAGGCTCCGGCCGCCTGCCCGCGCAGCGCAGCCCGGCTGTAGCCCGGACGCGGCAAAACCGCCAGCGTCGCATCGCGCGTGATCTCGCGCCAGCGGCGCCAGCGCGGCAATTGCAGCAGGTTGTCGGCGCCCAGCAGCAGCACGAAGGCCGCCCGGCGGAACCGCGTCCGCAGCAGCGCCAGGGTGCGATGGGTGTAGCGCGAGCCCAGCCGAGCCTCGATGTCGGTCGCGATCACGCGCACGCCATCGGCCACGCGGCGTGCGCTGGCCAGGCGCTCGGCGAAGGGCGCCATGCCGGCGGTCGGTTTCAGCGGATTGCCGGGCGAGACCATCAGCCAGACCTGGTCCAGCCGCAGCGCCCGCAGCGCCGTCTCCGCCACATGCCGGTGCCCGGCATGGGCCGGGTTGAAGCTGCCGCCCAGCAGGCCGATCCGCGCGCGACGCGCATCACCGGCCGGGCCGGGGGCGGCGAGCGCGTTGCTCCTGTGGGCGTTCCTCACGCGCACCAGCCTATCGGGGCCGGCGCCAAAGGGAAGCGCGTTCAGCCCCGCACCTGCCCCGTGCCCACCACCCGGTACCGATAGGTGCAAAGCTGCTCCAGCCCCACCGGGCCGCGCGCATGCATCCGGCCGGTGGCGATGCCGATCTCGGCGCCGAAGCCGAACTCGCCGCCATCGCAGAACTGGGTGGAGGCGTTCCAGAGGCCCACCGCGGAATCGATGCCGACCAGGAATTGCTCCGCCGCCGCGGCGTCCTCGGTGATGATGGCCTCGGTGTGCTCGCTGCCGAAGCGGCGGATGTGACGCAGCGCGCCCTCGACGCCGTCCACCACCGCGATGCTCAGCATGGCGTCCAGCCATTCCGTGGCGAAGTCCTCGTCGGTCGCGGCGGGCAGCTCGGGGCAGATGGCCCGGGCACGTTCGTCGGCGCGGAAGCCGCAGCCCTTGGCCGCCAGATCCGCCACCAGCAGCGGCAACAGCGCGGGCGCGATGGCGACGTCCACCAGCAGCGTCTCGGTCGCGCCGCAGACGCCGGTGCGGCGCAGCTTCGCGTCGAGCAGCACGCGGCGCGCCATGTCGGAGTCGGCAGCTGCGTGTACGTAGGTGTGGCAAAGCCCCTCGGCATGGGCCAGCACGGGCACCCGCGCCTCCTCCAGCACGCGCGTCACCAGGCCCTTGCCGCCGCGCGGGATGATGAGGTCCACCAGCCCCGCGCCGCGCAGCATGGCGCCCACGAAGGCGCGGTCCTGGGTGGGGGCGAGTTGGATGGCGTCCTCCGGCAGGCCGGCCTCGGCCAGCCCCGCGCGCAGGCAGTCGGCGATGGCGCGGGCGGAATGGGCGCTCTCGCTGCCGCCGCGCAGGATGACGGCGGAACCGGCCTTGAGGCACAGCGCGCCGGCATCGGCCGTCACGTTCGGGCGGCTTTCGAAGATCATGCCGATGACGCCCAGCGGCTGCGCCACCCGGGCGAACCGCAGCCCGTTGGGCCGCGTCCATTCGGCCAGCACGCGGCCCACGGGGTCCGGCAGGGCGGCGACCTCCTCCAGTCCCTTCGCCATGGCCTCGATCCGCGCGGGGTTCAGCACCAGGCGGTCGCGGAAGGCGGGGGTCAGGGTGGGGGCGGCCTCCAGGTCGGCGGCGTTGGCGGCGAGGATCACCTGCGCGTGCAGGCGCAGCCGGGCCGCAGCCGCGCGCAGCGCCGCATCCTTCACCGGCGATGGCGCGCGCGCGACGAGGGCGGCGGCGGCGCGGGCGGCGCGGGCGGCGGTGTCGAACAGGCGGGCGGCGTCATCGGTGACGGCGTTCACGGGAACCTCATCTTTCCCGCGGATTCATGCGGGGGGCGTGGCGCCTTGTCGAGGGGTTGCGGCCGGTCCGGGAAGGTTTGCTTGCGCCCAGGTGCCAGGGAGGAATAGTGTCCGGCCAGAAGCCTGTGTCCGCGCTGGAAACCGTCCTCGCGAACGCACGCAATCTTGCCGCTTTCGGCGCGTGCCATGGGGGTGGCGGTGTCGAGGGGCCGGGGGTGATCCCGGAACGGCAGGGCCGATTGGGGGAGTTTCGGGGCATGCAGTTTCAACCCAGGATGCACGGGCGCAGGCTCTCGGCACCCATGCTCGCATTGGCGGCGCTGGCGGCATTGGCCGCATGCGGCTCGCAGAACACGCGCGCGCCCACCACCACCTCCTCCACCCAGATCCGCAGCACCACGCCGCCCGGTCCGCCGAGCGACCCCTGGGGGCCCTGGATTCGCGAGGCGTCCGCCCGGTTCGACGTGCCCGAGGCCTGGATCCGCGAGGTGATGCGCCAGGAATCCGGCGGCCGCCCGGGCGTCACCTCCCGCGCGGGTGCCATGGGGTTGATGCAGGTGATGCCCGGCACATACCGGGAATTGCAGGCACGTCACGGCCTCGGCGACGATCCCTACCACCCCTATGACAGCCTGATGGCCGGAACGGCCTATATCCGCCAGATGTATGATCTGTTCGGCTCGCCCGCCTTCCTCGCCGCCTATAATGCGGGGCCAGGCCGGCTGGAGGGCTTCCTCTACAACCGCCGGGGCCTGCCGACCGAGACGCGCAACTATGTCGCCCGCGTCGGCCCCGGCGTGATTCGCCACAGCCCCGGCCGCCGCGCCCCGGCCGAGGTCTATGCCGCCGCGGAAATCCCGATCCGCGTGCCGGAAGGCCCGCGCCGGATGGACGCCGCCACGCGCATGGCCCTGGCCGAGCAACGCCAGATCCGCGAGCAGGGCGCCATGTTCGCCGCGCGCACGCCGCCGCCCGCGCCAGCCCCCGCCGCGCCGCCGGTGGTGCTGGCCTCGGCCCGCGCGCCCGCCCCCGTGATCGCGCCCAGCGGCGGGCGCGTGCTGCCCGATGGCCGCATCGTCGTCGCCGCGATGGACCCCATTCCCGACGGCTCCACGCCCGAAGGTGCGGCGCGCCTCGCCGAGGCGGACGGCACGCTGCCGCCGCTTTCGGCGCCCGCCGCCATGGCCGTGCTGCAGCCGCCCGTGGCCGCCCGCCCGGCCCCGCGCGGGCTGGGGCTGATCGGCTCGGCGCAGGCCAGCACGCTGCCGGCCGGCTTCCAGCAGCTCTCCCGCCCGGTCGCCCCGCCCCGGGCCACGCCGGTTGCGATGCCCCGGCCGGCGCCGCGGGCGGCCCCTGCGGCCAGCTGGGGCGTGCAGGTCGGCGCCTTCCGCTCGCCCGAGCAGGCGCGCCGCGCCGCCGTTGCCGCGCAAAGCCGGGCGAGCAGCGGGGGCATGGTGCAGGTGGCCGCCGTGCAGGTCGCGCAGGGCACGCTGTTCCGGGCGCGGGTGGTGGGCCTCAACCAGTCCAGCGCGCAGCAGGCCTGCGCGCGGCTGCGTGGCCAGGGCGCGTGCTCGGTGGTGGCGCCGGAGTAATGGGGCGAGGTGCGCGCCACAGAAAACGCGTGCACGGCAAACGGCCCGCGAAGGGCGCGGCGGTGAATTGGGCGTGTCGTCGTGGCGGGAGGATGACTGGCAGGCTTGGAGGTGCGAATCTCGCTAGCAACCAGAGTATTGGACCGTGGCACTAATCCCTAACCGCTGCCCATCGCTGCCTCGATCGACCTGATCCGGGCTGGCTGATACAAGAACGTCCAGGGGTCGCAGAAGGCGGTTGGAATTTTGCTGCGGTGCTTCTGCGCAGCATAAGGGCCCCGACGGCTCCACCTCGCGAAGCCGGGCACAGACTTCGCTGATGCGTGATGAAAGGGTGCTGAGGGATGCTTAAAGCGCCGGCGGTCAGCAAGACCTCAGCCCGTCTTGCGCTCACGTCCCCTAAGCCAGGGTGCAGGCGCAGCACCCGCTAAGGCGGCGGTGCCTGCCCGATAATCATATTCACTCGGCACGCCGTACACAGAGGCAGGAGTTTGCGCTTTTGCTCCCTTTGGCAACGTTACCTTCAAGCTGAAACTACCGCGGCCTTGGGGCACAAGCCCGATTGCGAGCGGCCTTATACCGAATAGAGGCTCGGGCGTTGCGAAAGCCTTGTCACGGGCAGCCTCGGCCTGATGTCTGCTGCTCATGTTTCAAAGAACCTTCATGCGTGCGAGGGCGGGAGAATGGGCCAATGGCGTGCCGTAGGCAACAGCCAGCGATGGCTTATCGTGGCCGTTGAGCTTTGACACATCGCTGCCTGCAGAGACCACTGCCAGAGGTCGGAAACCCTCTGAGTCCAGAGCGATGAGGCTTCCGCTATCTCCGGGCAGGATTGCCGCTCTAGGGTTATCGAGCACGACCTCGACCAAGTTACGCCCGAGGAGTGTCCGACCTGAGATTTCGTCGCGTAAGGTGGCGGTGACGCCCACGGCCTCAACCTTGCCCTTTTGATTTCCCGACTTGGCGCTCCCCTTTAGAACGCGGTTTCCCCTGTCCAAATCTTCAGGAGGAACGATGCTGTCCAGCAATCTGCTGCCACCAAAAGCGCGACGAGCTTCCTCTTTGGGCACATCACCGGGATCGGAAATGCGGACGAGGCCGAGGTCGGTCCCAGCCGCTGTGTCAAGCGCCATCTTGGCGATGTAATCGTCGAACATCTCCACCTCATCAACCACACCCCGAGCGCCGCGGTCTCTATCAGGCAACGGCGCCGGCGAGAAACAAATCCCGTCCAGCACTGGATGGCCGTCGCGGTCGGTGAGGCAATGGCCCGCCGTGACAGCGAACACACCTGGCTTAGGTCCAATCTCCTCATTGGCGACCATCAACAGTCCCACCGCACCCAAGCGTGAGTCAGGAAGCCCGACCGATGATCCTGGTGCAAAAGGGATTTTCGGTCCTTTCCAGCCACGGCCCGAAGATGCCCCTGGCGTCAGCACCAGTGGACCGACTTGCCGGAAACTAAAAAACCTCCCAACTTTCTCGTCAAAAAAAGTTGAGACTTCTTGAAGCGCCGCAACGCGGATGCGGCCGGGAAGTTGCAACCGGACGGCGCACCGGAAGTGCAGACCACCGCCATCTCCACGTTCTACGAGCACTCCGGTCGCGCATTCAACCGGAGGCAAAAGGGTCGATGTGGCGCCCTTGCGCTTTGCTTCCCAGGGCGCAGGATCGCGGAACTCGTCGCGATTTAGAAGCTCAAACAGCCGCATTGCGGCTTCCATCGCGGTATCACGCGCAACGTGACGCTTATCGCGGATGCTCGCAAACTCATTACTGAGCAACGCCGGGAGCCCTGCCAAAGGCTCAGCCGGCTCCGGCCGCAACATCGGCTTGGCGAGATTGTCCGCGGTAGGCGGCTCTTCCTCGGGCGAGGCAGGCGGCAGTGCCGCGGCGCTGCTTTTGATCTCGCGCTTAGGGCTTTCCAATTCTAGACTCCGATTGTGGCCGAGGCCGGGTGCAGCGTCCGGCATCCGCGGGATCGCTCCCCGGCCACGCGGATCCGGACCGCTTCCGCCCGAAGCGTCGCCCGTTCCACCTCCGCGCGGTTGGCGGTCGCGAGGCATGCTTGCCGCAGACCGGGAGATTGTAGGCTCAAGCGCCCTCGCCGTCGCCTCCACGATCTGCACGACCTCGGCCGGTACCCCTGGCGTCAATCCAACCCGCCAATCAATGCGGCCATCGGCGGTAGTGCCTTGCACACCCAGATCAATCCTCGCAGCAAGGATAACAACAGCAATCGCCGCTCCCAAGCCGAGCAGCATCGTGGCGGCCTCTCCACCCCAACTCATGGTCGCGAGGCCTAGCCCCGCGGAGTCGAAGCGCTCCGTCGCTTCTGCAATGGGCGCTTCCAAGTCAGGCCGCGCCCTGATCAACGCGCCGAGCGCGTCTGACACCAAGTCTGCAGCGAGTGCTGCGGCCTGAGCTTGGATGGCCCCGCCACTCGCAATGGGCGGCAAAGCCTCCCGCAAGACCTTCGGAATGATCGCAGCCTTGTCCTTAGGCGCTTCCGGACCAAGCCACAGCAGCGGCAAAACGGCGCGCGCTACGAAAAGGGCGCGTCGTTGCTCGAATGAAAGTACCTCTGTCATGCTGCCCGCCGGCAGCCCGGCGCCCCCACAAAACATTAGGCCTTTGCCCAGAAACGTACCGAAGAGCCCGCGATGGAAAGCCTAAGCAAGCGCCGCACCCAGAAGCGAAGGTCGATGCCCATGGCAACGCACTTCAACTCCTCGATGGCATATGGCACTACAAGTTTATTCTGACCAGCAGAAATACGCGTTGCCAAACTGAAAGTCCCGCTTTAGGCGTCAGTCACGGCTCCGAACGACGTTTACTGGCGCAGCCGAGAGCACGGAGGCGGGGTAGCGTGCGTGCCGTGAGGAGCCTGCAGCGAGGGCCAGCTGACTTTCATCGGCAGCGCCTCGGACGAGGTCGAAGTGGCAAACGACCACAATGTCTGTGGCCTCATGTCCCGCCTCCCTCGCCGCCCTTAGGCCATGCCGCTCAATCGCTGGCACTGAGGGCAGCGGAAGAATGGCTCGGGTTGATCCCGTCAATCAGAACAGCCCGGCGTTGAAGCAGCGTGCCTATGAGCGTCGCTGATCGTTTGCGGCGGACAATTCAGTGTCCGCACGATGCTGTGTCGGTCCGAAAAAGCCGCGCGCGTCCGCCGCCAGCCCCTCAGCCCGGCAGCTTCACCTGGCCGCCCCATTCGCCGAGCAGCGCCGTCAGGCGCGGGTCGGCATCGGTGGTCATCATCACGTCGGGGCGCAGCAGGCGCAGCGTCTCTTCGCCGCCATTGCCGGCGCCGACGGCGACCAGATCCACCTCCGGCCGCTCGGCCATCTCGCCCGCCCACTCATTCTCGTCCTCGACACCGACCAGCAGGCGGTCGCACCAGCGGCGCGCCTCCTGCGTGATGGTCTCGGAACAGGGGCTGCCATTGGCGGCCAGAAAGCCGATGCGCCAGCCGCGATGGCGCCAGCGCTCGATCACCTCGGCGGCCAGCGGCAGGGAGACCAGCTTGCGCGCCGCGCCTCGGCCGGGCGTCAGCCCCTCCAGCAATTCATCGGTGCGCACCACCGCGATCCCGGATTTCCGGCTGACGATGCCCAGCGAAAGCGCCGCCAGCCGCGCGCAGCCGGCGAGCGAAAGCCCGGAGGCCAGCCCCGCCGCCACCGCCGCCACCACGGCGTCGCCGCCGCCCGCGGGGTCATGCACCTCCGACGCCTCGGCGCGGAAATGGCGCACCGTCTCGCTGCCATCGGCCTCGACCTGCAGCAGCGTCAGCCCGTCCGGCACGCGCGGCACGAGCACGGCGCCGAAGCCGTACTTCCGGCTGAGGATGGAGGCGGCGACGGCCGCGCTCGTCTCGTCGGTGACCGGCATGCCGGTGGCGCCGGCCAGCTCGGCGGGTTCGGGCATGATGAGGTCGGCGCCGGCGAAGCGGGCATGGTCGCCGCCCTTGGGGTCCACCACCACGCGGCGCCCGGCGGCGCGCGCCGCCGCAATCAGCCGCGCAGGGATGTCGCCCGCCAGCACGCCCTTGCCGTAGTCCGACAGCACCACGGTGCTGGTCGCCGCCACCGCATCGGTCGCGATCTTGATGAGGCGGTCCGCCAGGCGCGGATGGATGGGCTGCGATTCCTCGCGGTCGGCCCGAAGCAGATGCTGACCGCCGGCCAGGAAGCGCGTCTTGGTGGTGGTGGTGCGGCCGCCCTGCACCAGCAGCCAGGGCTCCACCCGCAACTGCCCGCCGATGAGGCCGGTGAGGTCGCTGCCCGCCGCGTCGTCGCCCACCAGCGAGACGAAGGCGACGGCCGCGCCGAGCGCGGTGAGGTTGCGCACGACATTGCCCGCGCCGCCGGGCAGCGCCACCTCGCGGTCGATGTTGAGGACGGGAACCGGCGCCTCCGGGCTGACGCGGCTGACCGTGCCGTAGATGTAGCGGTCCACCATGGCGTCGCCGACCACCAGAACCGCGGTCCGGGACAGGTTGTTCACGGCCTCCGCCAGTTCGGCGGGGCTGACCGCATCGCGTCCGGACGAGGACATCGGGTCGAAAGCCATGATTTTTCCTAACCCGTTGGGGCCTTGGTGCGCAACAGTTTGGTGACAGACTGTGTCCGTCGCTTTACAGCACCATTCCTTAACCAAGTCTCGCAGACAAAGGGTGCGGGCAGAAGGCCCGCGCGCCGGATGATCCGTCGCGCCACCGACGGGGCACTGACCATGCCGGACCCGCAACCCTCGCGCCCTCGCGACCTGACGCACCTCGTTGCCACTGCCCGCACCGGGATCGCCTGCGCATGAGGCCCGGCGCGGCAGACCCGCGCGCGGCGCTGCGGGCGCTGACGCCCGACAGCCTCGTGCTGGCGGTGACGGACGTTCCTGACCCCGCGGCGCGGCGCATTGCCCTGGCCCTCCTGGAGGAGGCCGCGGCGCTGGGCGGCGGCCATGTTACCCATTGGGCCGGCGCGCAGTTGCTGTTGGGCGCATCACCCACCGCTGCGGCGCGGGCCGGTGCCGCGTTGGACCGGCTGCTGGGCACCCGGCCACGCGAGTGGTTCGTCCCCGCGGAGGCAGCGGCACTGGAGGCTTGGCTGGAAGAGCTGCCGCCATCCGCGCCGCAGCCTGCCCATCTCGCCGCGCTGGAGGCGCAATGCGCGGCACTTCCGGTGGAGGAACTGGCGTGCCTGTCTCTCTTCGCCGACGGGCCCGACCCGCGGCCGGTGGCGCAGCGTCTGGCACCGGTGGATCTCGGCCTGCAAGATCCGGACCTCCGTGCGCAGGCGCGCGCGCTGCTGTGCCGGCGGCTGCTGGCCGCCCTGACCGACCCCGCGCAGCAGGGCAGGCTTCCGCATCTGCGACCCGGGCTGCGCCTTCTGCTGGACCTGCCGCTGGCCGGGCTGGCGGGTGGGCGGATGATGGGCGGTTCCGGCGGGAGAATGGCACCCATTGCGCTGCTGCCGCTGGCCGCCCTGGCCGATCCCGGGTTCCGCGTCCTGTCGGAGGGCCTCGCCACCGCGGGCTGGCGGGTCGGCCTGGTCAGCAAGGACCGCGAAGCGATGGGCCTGCTGCGCGGCGGCGAGCACCCGCTGGCCGCCCCGCCGCCTGCATCGCCCCCACCCGGCCTCGCGCCCGGCAGCCCAGCCTGGCTGGCCATGACCGGGGCGCCGCGCTTCATCGCGCTGGGCCCCGCCATCCCGGCCTGGTGCCGCGCCCCCGGCCTGTTGTGGGAGGTGCCGGCATGAGCCTCGCCCTGCACGGCGCCGAGCTTGGCTCCAACGCCGACGCGCTGGCCTTGGCCAGCCTCGTGCGGGACTGCGTGACGGCGGGGGTCGAGCGCCGTGCCCTGCACCTGCGGCTCTCCTCGCTGCCCGAGGCCCTGCGCGAGCCGCGCCACCGCCTGATGATCGATGAAACCCTGGCCCCGGTGATGCGGCCCACCCGCGCGCGCCGCTTCGAGCTGCCAGGGGGCGACCTCGTCATCGTGTCGCCCCCGCCCGGGCAACACCTGGAGGAGGTGCAGGGCGCCCTGGCCCGCCTGTTGCCGGATGTGCCGGATGGGCCACTGGCCACCACGCTGCGCCTGCCGGCCGAAGGTGCCCGGCTGCTGGCGGTGGTGGAGGGGGCCATGGGTCTTGTGCTCAGTCCCCTGCCCGACGCCTCGCCCGCGCCGCCCCTGCCGCTCCCCGGCGCGGCCGCGCTGGACGCCGCCATCCGCACGCTGGCCACGGCCGACATCGCCGCCAGCCTGCGTCGCCACCCCATCTGGCGGCTCGTGCAGGGGCAGGAGGATCCGATCCCGCTGTGGACGGAGACGCGCGTCCACCTGCCCGACCTGCTGGAGCGGCTGCTGCCCGGCGCCTCCCTGGCCGGAAGCCCCGCCCTGGCGCGCCGTTTCCGCCGCGCGGCGGAGCGGCGGCTGCTGGCCGACATTGCCCGGCCGCAGGTGGCGCGCGCCATGGACCCCGCCTGCCTGGCGCTCGCGCTCGGCAGCGTCACGGAGGTGGAGGCGCTGCGCCTCGACGCTGCGCTGGGGCCGCAGGGGCGGGCGCAGCTGGTGCTCTGCGTGCCGCTCTCGGACGTACTGGCGGACCCGGCAGGCGCGGCCCTGGCCGGGCGGCTGGCGCGGGAACGCGGCTGGACGCTGGGCCTCGACGAGCTGGAGCCCTGGCATCTGTCGCGCCTCGACCTGCGCGATCTGGCACCCGGCATGGTCCGGCTGCGCTTCCGCGCCGAATGGCTGGCGGCCGACGCCGCGCAGCGCGCCGCGCTCGATGCCGCCCTGCCCGGGGACCGGGGACAGGTGGTCCTGATGGGCGCCGATGCGCCGGTGGCCATCGCCTGGGCCTGGCAACGCGGCATCACGGCCTTCATGGGGAGGGTGCTGGACGCCCGCCGTTGACCGAGGCGCAAATCGCCCCGCAGGGGGTGTGCGGCGGGGCGTGCATCGGCATATGTGCCGGGTGACCCAAGCCCTGAACGTCGAACACCTTGTGAAGCGTTACGCCCCCGATCGCCCGCCGGCGGTGGACGGGCTGAGCTTCACCCTCGCGCGCGGCACCACGCTCGGCCTGCTGGGCGGCAATGGGGCGGGCAAGACCACCACCATCGCCATGCTGCTGGGGCTGCTGGTGCCGACCTCCGGCCGGGTGGTGGCGCTGGGGCACGACATGGCGACGGACCGATTCGCGGCCCTGGCGCGGATGAATTTTTCTTCCCCGTACATCTCGCTGCCGCACAAGCTTTCGGTGCGCGAGAACCTGAAGGTCTATGGGCATCTCTACGGGGTTCGCGGGCTGGATGCGCGAATCGCGCGGCTGGCCGAGGAATTGCAACTCACCGACTTCATCGACCGCCCGGCCGGCGACCTTTCCGCCGGCCAGAAGACGCGCGTGGCGCTCGCCAAGGCGCTGATCAACACGCCCGACCTGCTTGCTGGACGAGCCCACCGCCAGCCTCGACCCCGACACCGGCGACTGGGTCCGAACCCGGCTGGAGCGCTACCGCGACGAGACCGGCTGCGCGATTTTGCTCGCCAGCCACAACATGGCGGAGGTGGAAAGGCTCTGCGGCCATGTGCTGATGCTCAAGCAGGGGCGCGTGGTGGACCAGGGCAGCCCGGACGACCTCATCGCCCGCTATGGCCGCGACGACCTGGAGCAGGTCTTCCTCGATATCGCCCGCGGCACCCGCGCGGAGGCCCTGGCGTGAACCCGCAATCGCTGCGGCGCGTCTGGGGGCTGGTGTACCGGCACCTCGCGCTCTACCGGCGTTCCCCGCCGCGCATCATCGAGTTGATGTACTGGCCGGCCTTGCAGATGGTGGTCTGGGGCTTCGTGACCGCCTACCTGGCGGGCCTTCAGAACGACGTGACCAGCATCGCGGCCGGCGTGCTCATCGGGGGCGTGCTGCTGTGGGAGGCGGCGCTGCGCAGCCAGATGGGCTTTTCCATCTCCTTCCTGGAGGAGATCTGGTCGCGCAACCTGGGCCACATCTTCGTCTCGCCGCTGAGGCCCGGCGAGTTGGTGGCGGGGCTGATGACCATGAGCCTGCTGCGCGCGCTGGTCGGCGTGGTGCCGGCCATGGGACTCGCCTTCCTGCTCTATGCGTTCAACATCTTCGCCATGGGGCCCATCCTGGTGGCCTTCTTCGCCGCCTTGATCCTGATGGGTTGGGCGGTGGCCCTGGGCGTCACCTCGCTCATTCTGCGGTATGGCGCGGGGGCGGAGGCGCTGGCCTGGTCGGTGCTGTTCGGCATCACCCCCTTTGCCTGCGTGTTCTACCCGGTGGAGGTGCTGCCCATTTGGCTTCAGCCGGTGGCGCTGGCGCTGCCGGCTGCCCATGTCTTCGAAGGCATGCGCGCGGCATTGACCGACGGCAGCATCGCCTGGGGCCACCTTGCCGCCGCCTATGGCCTGAATGCGCTGTGGCTGGTCGCCATGGGTGCCGTGTTCATGGGCCGGTTGCAGGGCGCGCGGGTGCGCGGCGCGCTGCTGAACATCGGCGAGTAGTTCTCAGGCGGCGCCCACCGTCACGTCCCGGTTCTGCCGAAGTGCCGCCGCCGTCTCGCTCACCGCCCGGCCCACCCGGGCCGCCAGCAGCTTCCGATCGGGCACGGATTCCGGCGGGAAAGGCTCGTGCAGCACCAGCGTGACGCGGGTGCCGGTGCGGCGCAGCAGGCGCCAGGCGTGGCTCGCGGTTTGCATGTCGCCGTACCAGGCAAAGAGCGGTCGGTCGCGACGGCCGACCGGCAAGCCGCCCAGCCGGTCATAGACCAGGGTGACGGGCCGCACCTGCGCCGCGGCGCTGGCCACTGCAAAGAAGGAGGAACGGAAGGGCAGCACCCGTGCACCATCGCTGGTGGTTCCCTCGGGGAAGAGGATCAGGCTCTCGCCCGCCTCCATCCGCGCGCGCATGTCCTGCGCCTCGGTGCCGGTGCGGCCGCGGGTGCGGCTGACGAAGACGGTGCGGCCCAGCTTCGCGACCCAGCCGATCACGGGCCAGGTGCCGACCTCGCTCTTGCTCACGAAGCGCGCATCCAGCGTGGCGCCGAGCACAAGGATGTCCAGCCAGGAAGTGTGGTTGGACACATAGAGGGTGCGCGGCGCGCCCTTCCGCCGGCCGATGACGCGCAACCTGAGACCGATCAGCCAGCACAGGGTGCGGTGGTAGAAGCGCGGGAAGGCGTTCTTCGCATTGCCCGGCAGCAGCAGGAGCACCGCCTGGATGGGCATGCAGACCAGCGTGAACAGCAGCGCCGTGACCATGCGGCGCAACGCGCGGAGGCGGCCACCCTGGGGACGGTCACCCAGCACATCATTCCAGATCTGCCCCGGCATGCGGGGGCGGAAGCGCAAGGGGCGGCCGCGTTGCAGGCGACGGGCCTTGGGAATGGTCGTACCGGTGAAGGCCGATGCTTCTTGGTTCATCCCGCCAGATATCCGCTCCGTCGTGGTCATCCCGATGACGGGATGACGACAAGATCATGAAGGCGTATGGCAGTGCAGGCAAATATCCCACCGGAGGTTGTGCGTCTTCCGCGGGGGGCCGCGGCTGATTGTGCGCGCGGCGCTCGCGCGGCAATGTCCGGTGATGGAATCCGCTGGAACACCCCTGCGAGTCGCAGTGTTGGGCGCGGGGCCGGCGGGCACCGCCATGGCCGCGCAGGCCGCCGCACGCGGGCATGATGCCGTCCTGTGGTCGCCCCGGGGTGGGGGCACGCGCCACATCCTGGGGGCCGTCACCACCCATGGCGTGATGGCCGGGCGCTGGCCGGTCCGCGTCGCCGCCGATCTGGGCCGGGCGATGGAGGGGGCGGACCTGCTCGTCATCTGCCTGCCGCCGGCCGTGCTGCCGGGCGCGGTGGTGCGGATTGCCGGTGCGCTGCGGGGTGATCCCGCCATGCTGCTGGCCCCGGCCGGCGGGCTGGCCGCCCTGCTGCTGCAACGGCAATTGCTGGCGCGCGGGGGGGTGCCGCGCATCGGCGCATTGCCGGCCCTGCCGCTGCTGGCGCACCGCAACAGCGACGGCAGCCTAAGCGTGACGGGCCAGCGGCCGCGCCTGTGGGTCGCGGGGCTGCCCGCGCGCAGCGCCCCCCTGCTGGCGGATCTCGCCGCCCGCGCCTTCGGCGTGCCGGTGGACACATTGCCCGACATGCTGGCCGCAGGGCTGGCGGAGCCCATGGCGCTGCTGGGCGCCGCCCGTCTGCTGGCGCCGGCACGGATCGAGGAAGCCCCGCTGCGCCTCCTGGCCGCCTTCGCCCGGGAGCGCGACGCGCTCGCCGCCGCGGCCGGCCGCGCCCTGCCGACGCTGGAGGCCCTGATGTCGGGTGCCGGCCCGCTGCGCGAACCGCCCCTCGTCGAGACGTTGCAAGGGCTGGACTTCCTGACCGCCCTGGGCCGCGCCACCCGCACGCCTCTGCCGCTGATCGGCGGCGCGCTGGCACTGCTCAAGGCGGGCATGGGCGGCGGCGCCACCGGCCACCCGGTGGTGGCGGCGCTGGACGGGCCGACCTTGGCGCGCGCGCTGGGGTAGGCCGCCTACACCCGCAGCAGCGCTCCATGGGCGATCTCGCCCCCGGCCAGCAGCGCGGCAATCGCTCTGCCGACCTCCGCCGGCTGGCGGATGGAGAGCGGGTCCTCGCCGGGATAGGCGGTGGCGCGCAAATTCGTGTTCACCGGTCCCGGGTCCAGCAGCGCGACCCGCAGCCGCGTGTTGGCGATCTCGGCCGCCCAGCATTGCACGAGGTGCGCCGCCGCCGCCTTGGCCGCGCCATACAGCCCCCAATAGGCCTCGGGGCCGCGGCTCTCGGCGAGAAACACCGCCCGACCGGCCGGGGCTGCGCGCAGCGGTGGGTCACAGGTGCGGATCAGCCGCCAGGCGGCGGTGGCGTTCACCGCCAGGCTGTCCGTCCAGTCCTTCGGCACGATGTGCGCGGCGGGCGTGAGGCGCGCGAGGTGCCCCGCCGCATGCACCAGGATGTCCAGCCGGCCGAAACGCTCCACCAGGGAGGGGCCGATGGCGTCCATCTGGTCGGCCTCGCGGATGAGGTCTAGCGGCAGCAGGGTGGCAGTGCCGCCGGCGGCGCGGATGGCGTCGTCCACCTCCTCCAGCGCGCCCTGGGTGCGGGCGGTCAGCACCACATGGGCGCCGCGTTCGGCCAGCGCCAGGGCGGTGGCGCGGCCGATGCCGCGCGAGGCGCCGGTGACCAGCGCCACCTGTCCCTGCAATGCCGCGCCACTCATACCGGGACGGGGGCCTTGGCCGGCGTGGCGCGGGCTTCGGCGTTGTCCCAATCCGTCAGCGGGATGGCGTAGTCGCCGGTGAAGCAGGCGTCGCAATAGGCGGGGCTGGTGGCGTCACGGCCTGGCTGGCCCAGCGCGCGGTAGAGTCCGTCGAGAGAGATGAAGGCCAGGCTGTCCACGCCGATCAACTGCGCCATGGCGGCCAGGTCATGCTGGGCGGCGAGAAGCTGCGCGCGCTCGGGCGTGTCGATGCCGTAGAAGCAGGAATGGGTGGTGGGCGGCGAGGAGACACGCATGTGCACCTCGGCGGCCCCCGCATTGCGCACCATTTCCACGATCTTGCGCGAGGTGGTGCCGCGCACGATGCTGTCATCCACCAGGATGACGCGCTTGCCCTCCAGCATGGCGCGGTTGGCGCTGTGCTTGAGCTTCACGCCCAAATGCCGGATCTGGTCGGTCGGCTCGATGAAGGTGCGGCCTACATAGTGGTTGCGGATGATGCCGAGTTCGAAGGGCACGCCCGCCTCGGTGGCATAGCCCATGGCCGCCGGCACGCCGCTGTCGGGCACCGGCACCACCACATCCGCCGCCACATGGCTCTCGCGGGCCAGTTCGGCGCCGATGCGCTTGCGTGTCTCGTAGACGGGCGTGCCCTCGACCACGGAATCCGGCCGGGCGAAGTAGATGTATTCGAAGATGCAGAAGCGCGCCGGTGCCGGCTGCATGGGCTTGAGGCTGCGGATACCTTCGTCGTTGATGACGACGATCTCGCCGGGCTCGATGTCGCGCACGAAATCGGCGCCCACGATGTCCAGCGCGCAGGTCTCGCTGGCCAGCACCCAGCCCTCGTGCAGCTTGCCCAGCACCAATGGGCGCACCCCCAGCGGGTCGCGCGCGCCCCGCAGCGCGCCCATGTGGAGCGCCCCGCGCGAATAGGCACCCTGCACCTGCTTCAGCGCGTCGATCAGCCGGTCCACCACGTTGGAATAGAGGCTGATCGCGATGAGGTGGACGAAGACCTCGCTGTCGGTGGTGGACTGGAACAGGCAGCCGCGGCGCACCAGGGCGCGGCGCAACTGGCCGGCATTGGTGAGGTTGCCATTGTGGCCGACGGCGAGCCCGCCGAATTCGAAATCCGCATAGAGGGGCTGCACGTTGCGCAACGCCGTCTCGCCGGTGGTGGCGTAGCGGTTGTGGCCGCAGGCGGCCCGGCCGGGCAGGCCGGCCATCACCTTGGCGTCGCCGAAGATGTCGCCGACAAGGCCCAGGCCGCGGTGGGAGTTGAACTCGCCCTTCTCGTTCAGCGCCACGATGCCAGAGGCCTCCTGGCCGCGATGCTGCAGGGCGTGCAGGCCCAGCGCGGTCAGCGCCGCCGCGTCCTTGCCGTTCCAGACGCCGAAGACGCCGCATTCCTCATGGAAGTGGTCGTCATCCTCGCCGAGGCCGTGGGGGCCGTTCGGCAGGGGGCTCGCGTCGGCTTGGGGCATGCGCATGACCTTCAGATGCGGTCGCGGGCCGACGGGCGCAACAGGTCTTCCTGGGTCGGCATGCGGCGCACGGGCGGTTCTGCTATGCGTGGGCGATACTCCTCGGGCAGCCTCTCCGCAAGCCAGCGCGCGCCCTCGACGACATAGGGCAGCGCCATGGCGTCGCGCACCGGCTCGGGCCAGCGGTCCACGGCGGGCACGAAGAGGCCGGCGATCACATAGGCCAGCACCGCCAGGAAGGCGCCGCGCGCCAAGCCGAACAGCGCGCCGAGCGAGCGATCCACCCCGCCCAGCGGGCTGTCCTGCACCTTCCCGGCGATGGCGTGGATGACCAGCTTCAGCACGATCAGCACCACCAGGAAGGTGCCGCCGATCACCAGCGCATCGGCCAGCCAGTCGGGCTCGACCACGCCGGCCAGCAGGGGGGTGAGGCTGTCCTGGAGGGCGAAGGCGGCGAAGGCCGCGCCGATCCAGGCGGCCACGCCCAGGAATTCCTGCACGAAGCCGCGCAGGAGGGAGAGGATGGCGGAGATCACCATCACGAAGAGGAGGACGCCGTCGACCCAGGTCATGATGCGGCGCGGTATAGCCGGATTGGGGCGGGGCGTCAGGGTGGTGTTGACGGATTGGGAATTTGTAGCTACATACGCAGCAACAGGGCGTCGAAGCCCTGATCGTTCTGGCAGGGGTCGCAATGAGCAATTGGATCATCCGCCGTGCTCAAGCGCGGCGTCCTCGGTCTGGAGCGATTGATGAAACCCGAGAACGGAAACGAGACGACGTTCGAATGGGATGAGGCGAAGCGCCACACCAACCTCGCCAAGCACGGCCTCGACTTCCTCGATGCCGACCTTGTCCTGGAGGGGCCTTAGCTGCTGACGGAGGCGCGCACCGTGGACGGAGAGGTCCGCCACCTCGCCATCGGCCGGATCGCCGGCCGGCATGTGGCGATGATCTTCACCGAGCGGGATGGCGCCATCCGCGTCATCTCCCTGCGAAAGGCACGACAACGTGAGCGCGAGCAACACCAGGCGGCTTTCGGCGACCGAGCTTCGCGAACGCCGCGCCCGCCAAGAAAGCCAGACCGACTGGGCCCGGGTGGACGCGAAGACCGAGGCGGAACTGGCGCGCAACATCGCCGCCGACCCCGACTGGAAGGACGTCCCGCCCGACTGGCACCTGGATGCGATCCCCGTCGCCCCTGGCACGAAGAAGCTGCTGTCGCTGCGGATAGACCCGGACGTGCTGGATTGGTTCCGCGCCCAGGGGCCGGGCTACCAGACGCGCATGAACGCGGTGCTGCGTGCCTTCATGACGGCGGCTTCGAAGCCTCGGTAGACCGCCCCCGCCGCACGGTCTGCGCGGCAAACGGCGCCACCAGGTCCGCCAGATGGCCGATTTCCGTCAGCCGCAGCCCCTCGATGGGCGCCGGCTGCTTCGACCCCCGCGCCACCCGGCGCGGCAGCACGGCCTGGCCGAAGCCCATCTTCTGCGCCTCGCGCAGACGCTGCTCGGCATGCGCCACCTGCCGCACCTCACCCGACAGGCCCACCTCGCCGAAATAGACCGCATCGGCCTCCGTCGGCCGGTCGGTCATGGCGGAAACCAGGGCCGCGGCCACGGCGAGGTCGGCGGCCGGTTCGTTGATCCGCAGGCCGCCGGCGATGTTCAGGTACACATCGGCCTGGGCGAAGGTGAGGTTGCAGCGCGCCTCCAGCACGGCCAGCAGCATGTTCAGCCGCCCGCCATCCCAGCCCACCACCTGCCGCCGGGGCGAGCCACCGGAGGAAGGCGCCAGCAGCGCCTGCACCTCCACCAGCACCGGCCGCGTGCCCTCCAGCCCGGCGAAGACGGCGCTGCCCGAGATGTTGCCGCGCCGTTCCGCCAGGAACAGCGCCGAGGGGTTGGGCACCTCCACCAGCCCCGCCTCGGTCATCTCGAACACGCCGATCTCGTCGGTGGCGCCGAAGCGGTTCTTGACCGCGCGAAGGATGCGGAACTGGTGGCCGCGGTCGCCTTCGAAATAGAGGGTGGCGTCCACCATGTGCTCCAGCACGCGGGGGCCGGCCAGCGTGCCCTCCTTCGTCACATGCCCCACCAGCACCAGCGCGAAGCCGCGCGCCTTGGCCATGCGGATGAGTTCGGTGGCGCAGGCGCGCACCTGGGCCACCGTGCCCGGCGCGGAATCGAGCGTGTCCAGCCACACCGTCTGGATGGAATCGATCACCACCAGGGCGGCGTCGCGCTCCACCTCCAGCGTGGCCGTGATGTCGCGCAGCGCGCTGGCCGAGGCGAGGCCCATCGGGCTGTCGGTGAGGGCGAGGCGCGCCGCGCGCAGCCGCACCTGGGCCACCGCCTCCTCGCCCGAGATGTAGAGCACCCGCCGCCCCATCGCCGCCATGCGCGCCGCCGCCTGGAGCAGGATGGTGGACTTGCCGATGCCCGGGTCGCCGCCCACCAGCACGGCCGAGGCCGGCACGAAGCCGCCGCCCAGCACGCGGTCCAGCTCGGCGATGCCGGTCAGGTGGCGCGGCGGGGGCGCGTTCTCGCCCTGGAGGCCCACGATGGTGATGCCCTTGCCGGGCGGGGCCTTGGCGGCGGGGCCGGGGCCGGTGCGGACGGCCTCCTCGACCAGGGTGTTCCACTCGCCGCAGCCATCGCAGCGGCCCTGCCACTTGGGGTGCGTCGCCCCGCAGGACTGGCAGACATAGCGGGTGCGATCCTTGGCCATGCTAGCCGTGACGCCCGGCAGCCCGCTGCCTCGGAAAAGACCGCTGCGTCATGGCATGACCTCCAGCCGGATCATGCCGGCAGGACCGCATCATCCCGGATTTCGGAGGATTCGTCTCCCGGTCGCCACCGCAGGAAAGGCTTGCATTCAGGGAAGGCTCCGGCGAGCCTTGGTCAAAATGACCAGGAGGAAACATGATGTCCGTGACCCGCCGCGCGTGGATCGCCGCGCCCGCCGCCCTTCTCGCCACCCCGGCCCTTGTCCGCGCCCAGTCCGGCAGCATCCGCCTCGTGGTCGGCTTCCCGGCCGGCGGCGGGGTCGACGCGATCGCCCGGCCGGTGGCGCAGCGCTGGAGCGAACGGCTGGGCCAGCCCGTCGCCGTGGACAACCGCGCGGGCAACAATGGCAACATCGCCATGGACCATGTCGCCAAGGCCAGCGCGGACGGCACCACCCTGTTCCAGGGCAATGTGGGCAACTTCGCCATGACCCACGCGCTTTTCCCCAACCTGCCCTTCGACACCACGCGCGACTTCCGCTTCATCGGCCAGCTCACCCTCGGCCCCCTGGTCTTCGTGGTGCATGCCGACAGCCCGATCCGGTCCATCCCGGACCTGATCGCGGCGGCCAAGGCGCGGCCGGGGACGCTGAACTTCGGCTCGGGCGGCTCGGGCGGCGTGCCGCATCTGGCCTTCGAGGTGTGGAAGCGCCAGGCCGGGGTGGACATCGTGCATGTGCCCTATCGCGGTTCCGCCCCCGCCTTCGTGGACCTGCTGGGCGGCCGCACCCAGATGATGCTGGATGGCTATGGCGTGGTGCGCGGCGCCCATGAGGGCGGGCGCGTGCGCGTGATCGGCATCACCTCGGCCGAACGCCACCCGCAGCTGCCGGATGTGCCGACGGTGCGCGAACAGGGGCTGGATTGGGTGTTCACGAGTTGGCAGGCCATCGCCGCCCCCGCCGCCATCCCGGCCGCCACGCGCCAGCGTCTGGAGGACAACCTGCGCTGGGTGTTCGAGAACACGGACCTGCCGCGGACCCTGACCAGCCTTGGCACCTTTGCACGCTTCGCCCCGGGCCCCGAAGTGGACCGGATGCTGCGCGAGGACCGCGCGATGTGGACCTCGCTGGTGCGCGAAGCCGGCATCACCGCGGATTGATGGGCGGCGCGCCCCCGCGGGGGCGCGCGCCGCCCGGATGCGATCAATCGGCGAACTGGCCGGCGGCCTGGATCACCGGGCGCCAGCGGGCGATGTCGGCGGTCCAGAAGGCCTTGTGGGCCGCCGGCGTCGCGCGCTCCTGCGTCACGGGCGTGGTGCCCAGCGCGGTGAAGCGCTCGATCAGCGTGGCCTCGCGCAGCGCGGCCTGGAGCGCCTGGGAGAGCCGCTCCACGATCGGCGCCGGCGTGGCGCGCGGGGCGTAGAGTCCGTGCCACACGCTGACCTCGAACCCCGGCAGCCCGGCCTCGGTGGCCGTCGGCAGATCGGCCAGGGCGCCCACGCGCTCGCGCGTCGTCACCGCATAGGCACGCACGGCGCCGGCGGTGATCTGCTGGGTGGTGTTGGTGGTCTGGTCGCACAGGATATCCACCCGCCCGCCCATGAGGTCGGCCATGGCGGGGGCGGTGCCGCGATAGGGCACCGTGGTCAGCGGCACGTTCAGCGCCGACTGGAACAGCAGCCCGCACAGGTGCGAGGCGGCGCCGATGCCGGCATTGGCGAGGTTGATGCGCTCGCGGTCGCGCCGCACCACGGTGATGAGTTCCTGCAGGTTCGCCGCGGGGAAATCCTTCCGCGCCACGATGGTCATGGGCACTTCGGTGATCAGCCCCACCGGCTCGAACCCGTTGATCGGGTCATAGCCCAGGCGGCGGTAGAGGGTGGGGATGGTGCTCATCCCGATGTGGTGCACCAGCAGCGAGTAGCCATCCGGCCGGGCCAGCGCGGTGCGCTGCGCGCCGAGCGAGCCACCCGCGCCGGCGACGTTCTCGACGATCACGTTCTGGCCGAGATTGGCCGTCATCCCCTGGGCCACCAGCCGCGCCACCGTGTCGGTCGGCCCGCCGGCGGCGAAGGGCACGACGAGGCTGATGGTGCGGGTGGGGAAGGATTGGGCGGAAGCCACGGCCGGGGCGGCGAGGCCGAGGGCCAGCGCCGGCAGGGCACGGCGCGAAGTGTGCAACATCGGGTTTCTCCAGAGGCGCGTGTGACGCATCCTGCTTCTGGTTACCCAAAGGCCGATTTGCAAGGCTTTCTTGGCCGGTGGAGTTTGCCACCGTGGAATTCACCGCGCATAGCGTCCGCATGAAGATGTCGGCCCAAGATCTGCTGCGCCGTGGAGCGGAGCGCCACCGGGAAGGACGGATGGAGGAGGCGGAAAGCCTCTACCGCCGCGCGCTGCGCCTCGCCCCCGGGCATCCCGACGCAGAGAACCTGCTGTCGGTCTGCGCGCTGCAGCGGGGCGACACGGCGGCGGCGGTGGAGCATTCCGCCCGCGCCCTGGCCGTGATGCCCGACAGCGCCATCTACCTGGCCAACCACGGCGCCGCGCTGGCCGCCGATGGCCGGCTGCCGGACGCCGTGGCTGCCCTGCAGGCCGCACTGGCGCGCGAGCCCGGCGACGTGACCAGCCTTCGCAACCTGGGCCAGGCGCTGACCGCCGGCGGCCAGCCGCAAGCGGCTCTCGGCCCGCTGCGCGAGGCGTGGCGCCTCGCGCCCAACTCGCCAGAGGTGGCACTCACGCTGGCCCACGCCGCCCACCAGGCCGGCGCCGCCGAGGAGGCGCGCGAGGCCGCCCGCGCCGTCCGGGGCCCGCTCGCCACCCAGGCGGGCTTCCTGCTGGCCGCGCTGGGCGAGGCCCCCCTGCCCGGCCGCGCGCCGGCCGCCTTCGTGCGCGAGATGTTCGACGCCTTCGCCCCCCGCTTCGACCAGGACCTGGCCGAGGCGCTGGATTATCGCACGCCCGCCCTGTTGGCCGCGCTGCTGGCACCCGGCGTGCGGGCGCGCGTGCTGGACCTCGGCTGCGGCACCGGGCTTTCCGGGCTGGCGCTGAGGCCCTTCGCCAAGCGGCTGGAAGGGCTGGACCTCTCGCCCCGGATGCTCGACCGCGCCCGCGCCCGTGGCCTGTATGACGCGCTGCACGAGGCGGATTTACTGGAGTTCCTGCCGCGCCGCGCCGCCGCCTATGACCTCGTTGCGGCCGCCGATGTCCTGAACTACCTGGGCGAACTCGGTCCCGCCCTCGCGGCCCTGCGCACCGCGCTGAAGCCTGGCGGGGAGGCGCTGTTCAGCCTGGAGGCCGGCACCGAGGCGGTGGAGCTCGGCCAGGGGCTGCGCTTCCGCCACAACCCGGACCACATCGCCGCGCAGGCGGAGGCGGCGGGCTTCAGCCTCGCCCGGCGGGAGCAGGCGGTGCTGCGCCAGGAGAAGGGCGCGCCCGTGGCCGGCGCGCTGCTCCTGCTGCGGGCGCGGTAGCGCGGGATGGGTTGAGGTGGAATCACCGAAACGCTGAATCCCGCTCTCAACCAAAGCTGGAGCAGGCTGCGTGAACGCAGCATGCTCCAGGCCGGCCGCGGCAACCCGCCCCCGGCTGCGCGGTTAGCCCCCGAGGATGCGGTGCGCCCCTTCGCGCCCGCACATTCGCATGGGAGGCACCACATGGCCCGGAAATCCAAGCCTTTGAGCCAGCAGGTCATCGTCATCACCGGCGCGACCTCCGGCATCGGCCTCACCACCGCCTGCATGGCCGCCAAGAAGGGGGCCAAGGTGGTGATGGCCGCGCGCAACGAGCAGGCGCTGGAGACCATCTGCTCCGCCATCCGTTCGCGCGGCGGCCAGTGCACCACGGTCGTGGCCAATGTGGGCGTGCGCGAGGACGTGGCAAAGATCGCCGAGCACGCCAACCGCACCTATGGCGGCTTCGACACCTGGGTGAACAATGCCGGCATCGGCGCCTACGCCAAGCTGGAGGAGATGTCCGACGAGGACCACCAGCGGCTGTTCCAGACGAACTACTGGGGCGTCGTCTATGGCTCGACCGAGGCGCTGAAAACGCTGAAGAAGCGGGGCGGCACGCTGATCAACATCGGCTCGATCTCGTCGGAGATGCCTTCGCCCATCCTCAGCGCCTACACGGCGTCCAAGTTCGCGGTGAAGGGCTTCACCGACAGCCTGCGCCTGGAGATGATCCATGAGGGCAGCCCGGCGCGCATCACGCTGATCCAGCCCTCGGGCATCGACACCCCCTTCGGCGAGCACGCGGTGAACTACATGGCCGAGAAGAGCCAGGTGCCGCCGCCGGTCTATGCGCCGGAGGTGGTGGCGAAGGCCATCCTGCACGCCGCGGTGCACCCGACGCGCGACCTGATCGTGGGCGGCTGGGGGCGCTTCATGGTGCAGCTGGCGCGCAGCGTGCCCGTGCTGGCCGACCAGGTGTTCTCCTTCGCCTTCTTCCGCACGGCCAAGCAGCCGGGCGTGCCGAAGCGCAACACGCCCAAGAACCTGCACAGCGCCGGCGAGGACGGGAAGCGCTATGGCGATCAGGGGCACACCTTCAGCAACAGCCTCTACACCACGGCCAAGATGTATCCGGTGACCTCGCTGGCGCTGTCCACGCTGGCGGTGCTGGGCATCGCGGCGCTGTGCCGCAGCACCGAGCAGGAGAGCGCCTGGCGCCGCCACGCCCGCGACGCAGGGCGCTACGCGCGCGACACGGGCCGCTCCTTCGGCGGTTACGCGCGGGATGCGGGCGACCGGATCAGCCACTACGCCGAGGATCATGGCTATGGTCGGCGGTCGTCGCGCTGGCTGCCGCGCTGGGACAACCGCAGCTGGTGGGAACGTGGCTATGACAATGCCCGCGACGCCACCCAGCGGCTGCGGAGCAGCGTGGGTCTCTGAGGCCCGCTACACGCGGCGCAGCGGCACCCGCCAGGCCATCACGGCGGCCAGCGCCATGATGGCCGAGGCCCCGGCGAACATGGCGCGGTAGCCGCCCGAGAGGCCCGCCGCCATGGTCGCGCGTTCCAGCACGGGCAGCGCGGCCAGGGCCTCGCGCCCGCCGCGCAGCACGGTGGCGAAGCGCTCCGCCAGCGCGGCATCGGCCAGGGCGAAGCTGCCGAAGATGATGGTGCCCAGGATGGCCGTGCCGGCCGCCGAGCCCAGGTTGCGCATGAACTGCACCGAGGCGGTGGCCACCCCCAGTTGCCCTGGCCCCGCTGCCACCTGGACCGTGGTCTGCACCACGGGGAAGGAGGTGCCGAAGCAGAAGCTCATCAGCCCCAGCAGCCAGGGCAGCCAGGCCAGCGGCACGTCCTGCGCCACGAAGGCCAGCAGCGAGAGCAGCATGGCCGAGCCGGTGAGCCCGATGGAGGGCAGCAGCATGTTCCGCCCCGTCCGCGCCATGAAATAGCCCGACAGCAGCGCGCCGACGCCGCCGCCCACGCTCATCGGCAGCAGCAGCACGCCGACGGTGGCCAGCGGCACGTCCCGCACCGCATAGAGATAGAGCGGCAGGAACGAGATCAGCGCCACCAGCACCCCCTGCACGCACGCCGAGAGGATGGACAGGCGCCAGATGGCCGGGTGGGCCAGCAGCGGCAGGGGCAGCAGCGGGTCCGGCACGCGGCGCTCGACGAAGCCCAGCGCCAGCAGGGCGCCGAGCGCCACCAGGCCGAACACCGCCGCCCAGACCGCCGCGTCCCAGCGCAGCGCCTGGATGCGGTCCAGCATCAGCACCAGCGTCACCACGAAGAGGGCAAACAGCAGGGTGCCCGGCAGGTCGAAGCGGAAGCGCGTGCCCGGCAGGGGCCGGCGGGGCAGCCGAAAGGCCGCCACGGCCCCCACGACCACCAGCGGCAGCCCGGCCAGGAAGACGGCGGGCCAGCCGAAGGCCTGGGTCAGCCAGCCGCCGGCCAGCGGGCCGGTGGCCGAGGCGCTCATGAAGCAGGCGACCAGATAGCCCTGGTAGCGGCCGCGCTCGCGCGGGGGCAGGCTTTCGCCGATCAGCGCCATGGCGAGCGTCAGCAGGGCGCCGCCGCCGAAGCCCTGCAGCAGGCGCGCGGCCAGCAGGGCCTCGAAGCTCGTTGCCAGCCCCGCACCCGCCATGCCCAGCCCCTGCAGGGCGAAGGCCAGGATCAGCATCCGCCGCCGCCCGAAGGCGTCGCCCAGCCGGCCGAAGACGGGGGCGGCGATGGTGGCGGCGATGAGATAGGCCACCACCACCCAGGAAATCCGCTCCACCACGCCGAAGCTGGCCGCCATGGCCGGCAGGGCCGTGGCGGTGATGGTGGTGTCGATCGCCGGGATGAAGATGGCCACCGCGATGGTGGGGAAGGCGCGCAGGAAGGACTTCCGGGCCTCGGCGGGAGAGAAGTCGGGCGGGGAGGTCATGCCGTGGCGGTGCCCGGGAAGTTCATGGAATCAGGTTACCGCGCTTCGCCCCATTTCGAGAAATTTGTCCCGCCGGCGCGCCTTCAGCGTGGGGCCGTCCAGCTTCAGCAGCGGGTCCAGCGCGGCGGCCACCGCATCGCCCACGGCGGACAGGGTGGCCGCCGTGTCGCGATGCGCGCCGCCCAGGGGTTCGGGGATGACAGTATCAATCAAGGCCAGGCGCTTCAGGTCCTCGGCGGTGAGCTTCAGCGCCTCCGCCGCCTGGGCGGCCAGCGCCGAGTCGCGCCACAGGATGCTGGCGCAGCCCTCGGGGCTGATCACGGAATAGATGGCGTGCTCCAGCATCAACACCCTATCGGCGGTGGCCAGCGCGATGGCGCCGCCCGAACCGCCCTCGCCGATGATGGTGGCCACGAAGGGCACCGGCGCCTCCAGCCCCGCCTCGATCGAGCGGGCAATGGCCTCGGCCTGGCCGCGCGCCTCGGCCTCGATGCCGGGAAAGGCGCCGGATGTGTCCACGAAGGAGAGGATGGGCAGGTTGAACCGACCGGCCAGTTGCATGATGCGCCTGGCCTTGCGGTAGCCCTCGGGCTTGGCCATGCCGAAATTGTGCTTCACGCGGGTTTCGGTGTCGTGCCCCTTCTCGGTGCCCAGCACCGCAACGGGCCGGCCGCGGAAGCGCCCCAAGCCGCTGATGACGGCCGCGTCCTCGCCGAAGGCGCGGTCGCCGGCGAGCGGCGTCCAATCCTCGATCAGCGCCTCGACATAATTCAGGCATTTGGGGCGCTCGGGGTGGCGGGCCACCTGGGCCTTCTGCCAGGGGGTGAGCTTGGCATAGGTGGCGGCCAGCAGCTTCTCCGCCTTGTCGCGAAGCTTCTCGATGTCCTCGTGCAGGTCGATGCCGCCCGCGTCCGTGGTGCGGCGCAGTTCCTCGAGCTTGCCTTCCAGCTCGGCGATGGGTTTTTCGAAATCGAGGAAATGGCGCATGGCGGGGCGGTGCATATCGCAAGCTTTACCGTCTGGCGACAGTGGGGGGTCCCGCCTATTGTTCCGCGTGCCCGTGTCGCCACGAAAAGGACCGTCCATGCCCGCCCTCGCTTCCCGCCTCGCCGATGTCCAGGTCTCCGCTTCCGTCATCATGGGGATGAAGGCGCGCGAGCTTGCGGCCCAGGGCATCAAGGTCATCGCGCTCAACTCCGGCGAGCCGGACTTCGCCACCCCCGCCCACGCCATCGAGGCCGCGCACCAAGCCGCGCTGAAGGGCGACACCAAGTATCCGCCCCAGGGCGGCACCCCGGCGCTCAAGGCCGCCATCCGCCGGAAGTTCAAGCGGGACAACAACCTGGACTATTCGGATGACGAGATCCTCGTCACCAATGGCGGCAAGCAGTCCATCTACAACGCGCTGATGGCCACGCTGGATGCCGGCGACGAAGTGGTGATCCCCGCCCCCTACTGGATCAGCTACGCGGACATGGCGAAGGTGGCCGGCGGCGTGCCCGTCACGGTGAACTGCCCGCAGAACAACGGCTTCAAGCTGCGCCCCGAGGATCTTGAGGCGGCCATCACCCCCACGACCAAATGGGTGATGCTGAACTTCCCCAACAACCCGACCGGGGCCGCCTGCTCGCGCGCGGAGATGAAGGCCATCGCCGACGTGCTGATGCGCCACCCGCACGTCTGGGTCATGACGGACGACATGTATGAGCACCTCGTCTATGACGGGTTCGAGTTCTGTACCATCGCGGAGGTTGAGCCGGGGCTGAAGGACCGCACCCTGACGGTCAACGGCGCGTCCAAGACCTATGCCATGACCGGCTGGCGCATCGGCTTCTGCGGCGGGCCGAAGTCGCTCATCAAGGCCATGTTCAACATGCAGGGCCAGGCGACCTCGGGCGTCTCCACCATCGGCCAGGCCGCGGCCACGGCCGCGCTGGACGGCCCGCAGGAGCTGGTGCGCGAGCGCGCCGCCGAATACCTGGCCCGCCGCGACTATGTGGTGGACGCGCTGAACCAGTGCCCCGGGATCGTCTGCCACAAGCCCGAGGGCGCCTTCTACGTGTTCCCCAACGTCTCGGGCTGCCTGGGCAAGACCACCAAGGCGGGCACGAAGATCACCACCGACAGCCAGCTGGCGATGGCTCTGCTGGAGGAGGCGCATGTGGTCGTCGTGCAGGGCAGCGCCTATGGCATGTCGCCCTATATCCGCATCAGCTACGCCACCAACATGGGCGAACTGACCGAGGCGATGGGCCGGATCAAGGCCTTCTGCGAGGCGCTCCGCTGAGGCGCGTCATCGGCGCGGGGCGCTGAACCGAAGCGCGTCGGCCATCATCAGCATGGCCAGCGTCGCCGCCGCCGCGCGGAGGTGGTTCCAGCCGGTCCAGCCCGGCGCATACCCTGCCCAGGCGGCGGCGACCGGGTCCAGCCCGGCGAGCGCCTCGTTCATCGGCACATGGATGAGGAAGGTGACGGCGAAGACGCCGGCGGCGTAGACAAGGCCCGCCGCCAGGGCGCGCCGCCCGGCCGGACCCCTGGCATCCATGGCCCAGGCCGCCAGGGGCAGGGCGAGCGCACCGAAGAACACGAAGGCGAAGAACGGGTTGCGCACCGCGGCGTTGATCCCCTGCATGGACGCCATCGCGGCCTCGGGTGGGGCGAGCGCGAGGCCGGGCATCACCGAGAAGGAATAGGTCCAGAAGAAGCCCGCCGCCCAGCCCGAGGCGAGGAAGGCCAGCCAGAGCACGGCGGTGCGGAACAACGTCATGGCCAGCAGCGTGGACGCGGCCGGCCGATCGGAGCAAGTTTCGAAGCATGACCGATGATCTCCTCCGGTTGCGCCCCACTCCGCTGCGTCGGGGCACCGACGCCGACGCGCGCGCCTACATGCGCCTGATCGGCGAGGCCTGGGCCGCCTATCCCGGCATCGTCTTCGACGTGGACGCGGAACTGCCGGAGCTGCACGCCCTGGCCAGCCATTTCGAGGCGCGCGGCGGGCGGGTGTGGCTGAGCGCCGACGGGCACGGGATGATCGCCACGCGCCCCCTCGGCGCCGACGAGGCCTGGGAAATCTGCCGCCTCTACGTGGACGCGGCGGCGCGCGGCACGGGGCTTGCCCACGCCCTGCTTGATGCCGCCGAGGCCCATGCGCGCGATGCGGGGGCCGAGCGCCTGGTGCTCTGGACCGACACGCGCTTCGAGGCCGCGCACGCCTTCTACGAGAAGCGCGGCTATGTGCGGTCGGGCGCCATCCGCATCCTGGATGATCTCTCGAAATCGCTGGAATTCCGCTACGCCAAGCCCCTGCGCGGCCTGGTGGTGGAGGCGCTGGACGCCGCCGCCGCCGCCAGCGCGGAGCGCCGCCTGGCCGACATCCTGATCGGCTGCGTGGCCGAGGGCGCCTCCGTCTCCTTCCTGCCGCCGATGTCGCGCGAGAAGGCCCGCGCCTTCTGGAAGCGCGTCAGCACGGAGGTGGCGCAGAATCACCGGCTGCTGCTGGTGGCCTGGCTGGACGGCGTGCTGGCCGGCACGGTGCAGCTCAACCTCGACGCCCAGGAAAACCAACCGCACCGCGTGGAGGTGGAGAAGCTGCTGGTGGACCCCGCCCTGCGCCGCCGCGGCGTGGGCACCGCGCTGGTGCGGCGCGCGGAGCAGGCGGCGGAACGCCTGGGCCGCCGGCTCATGACACTGGACACGCGCGGCGAGGCGGCCGGCGAAGCGCTGTATCGCCGCCTGGGCTGGCAGGAGGCCGGCCGCATCCCGCGCTGCGAGCTGGACGCGGCACGCGTGAAGCAGGATGTGGTGTTCTTCTACAAGGAGGTCGGCCCGTGATCAGCCCCGCCCATGCCCGCGCCATGGCGGCCTACAATGCCGAGATGAACCGCCGCCTCTACGCCGCGGCCGACACGCTGACCGAGGCGCAGCGTCGCGAGGATGCCGGCGCCTTCTTCGGCAGCCTGCACGGCACGCTGTGCCACCTGCTCTGGGGCGACCGCGTGTGGATGAGCCGTTTCGCCGGGTGGGAGCGCCCGGAAGGTGGCATCGCGGACAGCCCGCGTCTGGTGGAAGGTTGGGACGCCCTGCGCGAAGCGCGGGTGCTGGCCGATGCCGATATCCTTGCCTGGGCCCGCGCGCTGACGCCGGCGGACCTCGAAGGCGACCTCACCTGGTTCAGCGGCGCCACGAGGCGCGAGATGCGGCGCCCGCGCTGGCTGCTGGTCACGCACATGTTCAACCACCAGGCGCATCATCGCGGGCAGGCCCATGCGCTGCTGACGCGCTTCGGCGCCAGGACCGAGGACACGGACTTGCCCTGGCTGATCCATGAGGCCGACTGGATTTGACGCGGGTCATGCCCGTCGAAGCCTTCAGCGCGCGATCGCCTAAGGCGTCTTCAGCGTCAGCCCGCCATCCACGATGATCTCGGCGCCCGTGACATATTTCGCCTCGTCGGAAGCCAGGTACAGCGCCGCATAGGCGATGTCCCAGGCATCGCCCATCCGTCCCATCGGCGGCTGCGCGTTGCGCTTTGCGATGATGGACGCCACGTCGCCGCCGCTGCGCTGGCCGGCGAGGCGCGCCTCCACCAGCGGCGTGTGCATCAGCCCGGGCGTCACCACGTTGCAGCGCACCTGGTGCGGCGCGTAGCGCACGGCGATCATCCGGCTCAGCGCCGTCACGGCGGATTTCGACGCCGCATAGGCCATCAGGTCATTGCCGATGTTCCGGTGCGCGGCGATGGAGGAGAGGTTCACGATCGCCCCGCCGCCCTGCTTCACCATGATGGGCAGCACCGCGCGCGTGGAGAGATGCACATAGTGCAGGTTGTGATGGAACTGCTTGTGCCACACCTCGGGCGACATTTCCTCGGGGCCACCGGGCACGCTGCCGCCCACATTGTTCACCAGGATGTCGATGCGCCCGAAGGCGGCCATTGTGGCCTCAACGATGCGGGCGATCTCGCTCTCCTGCGTCACGTCGGCGGCCAGCGCGAAACCCTGCCCGCCCTCGGCCGCGATCATGGCGGTGGTCTCCTCCGCCGCCTCCAGCCGGTAGTCCACGCAGGCCACCTGCGCGCCCTCGCGCGCGAACAGGATGGCCATGGCGCGGCCATTGCCGACACCGACCCCCACCGAACCCGCGCCCAGAACCAGCGCGCGCTTCCCCGCCAGACGACCCGCCATCACGCATTCCCTCCCCGCAGCCAGGCGATGAGGCGTGTGAGCCCCTCGCGCATTTCCACTTCCGGGCGCCAGCCGATGGTGGCCTGCGCCTTCTCATGCGCGATGCGGAAGGCGCCGCCCGAGGTCAGCCGCACCTTGCCCGGCGTCTCGCCCACGAAGCGCGGCGCCGGCCCGCCGCCGGCCAGTTCCGTGACCAGCGAAACCAGTTCCTTCGTCGTGATGGGCGCAGGGCCGGAGCAGTTCACCGCCACGTCGTTGGCGCTGCTCTCGAAGGCCATGCGGTTGGCGCGCGCGAGGTCGCCCACATAGACGAAATGCTTCGTCTCGCTGCCGTCGCCGAAGATTTCCGGCGGTTCGCCCTTCGCCAACTTCTCCAGCGTCTCGATGATGTAGAGCGCGTTGGCCGCGCGATGGTGCTGGCGCTCGCCATACACCGTGGAATAGCGCAGCACGACATGCGGCAGGCCGCGCTTCTTCGTGTAGGTGCGGCACAACTGCTCGCCGATGATCTTGGTGGCGCCATACAAAATGGCGGCCGGCGGCGCGCCCTCGCTGTGGAAGGGCGTGGTTTCCACCAGGTCGCCCTGGATGCCGGGCCCGTAGCCATAGACGGCGTTGGAGGAGGCGAACACCACCTTCTTCACACCCCGCGCCGCAGCCGCTTCCAGCGCGTTCTGCACGCCGCGGATGTTAACATCCAAGCCGCCCCAAGGGTCGCGGTCCATGTTCAGCGTCATGTAGGCGGCCAGCAGCAGGGCGCCGTCCATCCCCTCCATCGCGGCCAGCAAATCGCCCATGCGCATCACGTCGCCGCGAATGACCGCGAGGCGCGGGTTGTCGCGCAGATGGGCCACGGCGCTTTCGGCACCCATCGAGAAATTGTCGAACAGCCGCACATTGGCCGCGCCTGCGTCCAGCAGCTCCGCCGCGGTGGCCGAGCCCACCAGGCTGCCGCCGCCCACGATCACGAAACGCCTGCCTTCAATCGGCACCGATGCCATGCCACTTCCTCCAAGCCTTGTTGAAGACAGGATGAATGGGAAGCGGACTCAGCGCCAGTCGAGAGGCGGGAAGGAGACCAGCGGCATGCGCGCGGCGATCAGGCGGCGATTGCGCAGCTCGATCGGGACATCGAGCCGCGGTGGCCCGCCCTCGGGCGGCACGCGCGAACTGAACGTCACCAACACGCGCAGCGGTCGGACGAGGTCGTTCGAGATCAGGCCGGCGGAGGACAGCACGGCCACCGCATCGGACGCATTGGTCACGGAGAGCCCGCCATAGCCCTCCGGCTGCAGGGCGCGGTCCAGGCTGAACTGCCCGCTGAACTGCGCCTGGACATTGCCGCTGCGGAATTCCAGCCGGTCGACGCGGAGCTGCCCGCCGGCTTCCTGCCACTGCGCGGCGGTGGCGTGCAAAGGCAGGTTGACGCGCGCCGCCAGCGCCGCGTCCTCGACCGGCGGCAGGCCCGGCGCCTCCAACCTCGCTGCGGCCAATTCCAGTTGCAGGTCGGACAGGAGGCCGGTGACGGCTTGCGCGGAAAAGCCCTCGGCGCTCAGCCGATCCGCCGCTGCGGTCGTGGTGCCATCCGCAAGGAGGGTGCGCAGCCGCAGCCCCTCGGCGAACACCGGCGTGACGCCGCTGGCATGGCGAAGGCCCTGCGCGCCGGCGACCTCGACATGCGCCGCCGCAAGGTCGGCCACGCCCAGCCGCAGCGTGACCCGGTCGGCCTGCCAACCGAGGCGCGAGGGCGTGTCCACCACCACGTCGCGCAGGCGCAATGCCGCGTTCAGGGGAAAGCCCGCGCGCTCAGGTGGCGCGTGGCGAATGCGCCAGCCCTCGGCCTCGCGAGCCTGGCGCCAAGTGGCGAGTTCCGCCTCCATGCGCGTGGTGGCGAAGTGCCAGCCCGCGCCGACCAACCCCACCACCAGCACCGCCGCCACGGCGGCGCCTGCCCACCATTTTCTTGCCATGGGTTTCGGATTAACCCGGAGCGGTTCCACAAGCAAAGGCCGCCCCGCGGTGCAGCACCTGCCGTTGGATGCCGACGGGCATCTCTACGTCTTCGCCTATGGCTCGCTCATCTGGCGGCCGGGCTTCGAGCACCAGGGGGCCGAGACCGCCCTGCTGCGCGGCTATCATCGCAGGTTCTGCCTGTGGTCGCGCATGTATCGCGGCACGCCGGAGGCGCCGGGCCTGGTGCTGGGGCTGGATCGCGGCGGGGCGTGCCGGGGCGTGGCGTTCCGCGTGGCCGCACCGCACGTGGCCGAGGTGCTGGCCTACCTGGACGCGCGAGAGAACCCCAATGGCTTCTACGTCTATGTGCGACGCCTGCTGCCGCTGACCCTGGCCTCCGGCCGGCAGGTGCGCGGCATCGCCTATGTGGCTGACCGCCGGCATCCCTCCTACGCCCGTCCCTGCGAGGAGAGCACGGTCGCCGCCATCGCCCGCGGGCAAGGCCAGGCCGGGCCCAACCGCGAATACCTGCTGAACACCGCCTCGCACCTGCGCGCGCTCGGGCTGCCGGACAGGCGGTTGGAGCGGCTGGCGCGGCTGGTGGACCAGCACCCTGCGCCACCCGCCCGGATCACGCTGCCGCCGGCGCCCGAAACGAAGGCTGGCAGCGGCGATGCTGCCGCCTCCGCGGACTAGTTTCTAATGCGAGAAGCGCCGCGCCCCGCCATCCACATGGATGACCTGCCCGGTGATGTAGCGCGCGAGGGGTGAGCACAGGAAGGTGGCGATGACCGCCATGTCCCGCGCCTCGCCAATGTAGCCAACCGGCACTTCCTTCTCGGCCCAGGCGCGGCGGGCTTCCTCGGTGGGGAGGATGCGCTGGTCGATCTGCTCGGAGCGGATGCGCCCGGGCGGCAGGCTGTTCACCGTGATGCCGTCCTTTCCCAGCACGCGCGAAAGCGCCTTGGCCCAGATGTGCACCGCGCCATTGGGCGCGTTGGCGGCGTTGATGGAGAAGGGTTCGTCCTGGCCGGTCAGGTTGATGATGCGGCCCCATTTGTTGGCCTGCATCATCGGCACCAGCGCGTGGGTGATCCGCCGCCCGGCATGGAAATTGATCTCCATGCTTTCCATCCAGACCTCGTCGCTGCCGAGGTCCACCTGCGGGCGGCTGCTGCCGGCATTGTTCACCAGGATGTCGCAGCGGCCGAAGCGGGCCTCCATGGCGGCCTTGATGTTCGCGGCGGCGTCCTTCGCGGTGAAGTCCTGCTCGATGATGAGCGGCTCCGCGCTGGCGGGCAGTTCGGCGGCGAGTTCCTCGAGCAGCGGGCGCCGGCGCGCCAGCAGGGCGAGCTTGCAGCCCTCGGCCGCCAGTTCCTTCGCGATGGCGCGGCCCAGCCCCACCGAGGCACCGGTCACGAGCGCCACCTTGCCCGTCAGTTGCAGATCCATGCTGGGTTCTCCTCTCGAACGCTGGACGGCACGCCGCCGCTGCCGGAAGATGCGCCGCAGCCCTCTTGCCGGGAACCCCCGATGCTCACCAACAATCCTGAACAGCACATCCGCGAACAGGCGGCGGCATTGGAACCGCGGCTGATCGAGATGCGGCGCGACATCCATGCCCACCCGGAACTCGCCTTCGAGGAGGTCCGCACCGCCGGCATCGTCGCCGCCGAACTCACGCGCATGGGGATTTCCCACCGCACCGGCGTGGGGCGCACCGGCGTGCTGGGCGTGATCGAGGGCGCACGGCCCGGCCCCACGCTCGCGCTGCGCGCCGACATGGACGCGCTGCCCATCCACGAGGAGACCGGCCTTCCCTTCGCCAGCACCGTGGCCGGCAAGATGCACGCCTGCGGGCATGACATCCACACCGTCACGCTGCTGGGTGCGGCCGAAATCCTGAACGGGCTGCGCGCGAACCTGGCCGGCCGCATCGTGCTGATCTTCCAGCCGGCGGAGGAGGTGCTGGAAGGCGCGCCCGCCATGATCGCCGATGGCGCGGCGGATGGCATCGACATGGCCATCGGCTTCCACAACCACCCCGACAAGCCGGTCGGCAGCTTCGGCTTCGTGCACGGGCCGTCGCTGGCAGCTTCCGATCGCTTCGACATCATCCTGCGCGGCAAGTCGGGCCATGCGGCCCACCCCTATGCGGCGGTGGACCCCATCGTGGGCGCCGCGCACATCCTCACGCAGTTGCAGACGGTCGTGAGCCGCGAGCAGAAGCCGCTGCACCCCTGTGTCGTCACCGTCGGCATGTTCCAGGCCGGCACGACCTACAACATCATCCCCGAGCGCGTGCACCTGAAGGGCACCGTCCGCACCCTGCACGCCGAGGCGCGCGACGTGGCGGAGAACGCGATCCGGCGCCTGGTGGAGCACAGTGCCGCCGCCATGCGCCTCGAAGCCACCGTGGACTACAAGCGCATGGTCGCTTCCCTGGTGAACGATGACCGCGTGCTGGACCCCGCCATCGCCAGCGTGCGCGCGCATTTCGGCGAGGTGGTGCACGAAGGCCAGCCCAGCATGGGCGCCGAGGACTTCGCCGCCTTCACCGAGCACGCGCCCGCCTTCCACCTCGGTGTCGGCGCCGGCGCGCCGGGTCGCGCTGACCGGCTGCACAATGCGAATTACCAGCCCGACGAACGCTGCATCGCGCTGGGTGTGCAGGCGCTGAGCCGCATCGCGGTGGACATGCTCCGATGAGAATGGCCGAACTCCCCGCGCCCGAAGTCGCCGCGCGGCTCGCCGACGGCCACGCCGTGCTGCTGCCCATGGGCAGCCTGGAAACCCACGGCCCCGCTTTGCCCATGGGCGACTACCTGCTGGCCGAGGCCATCGCGCTGCGCATCGCCGAGGCCGCCGGCCGCGCGCTGGTGGCCCCGCCCATCGCCTTTGGCGGCGCCGATTTCTTCCGTGGCGTGCCCGGCGGCGTGGCACTTTCCACGCCCACGCTGACGGCGTTGGTGCTGGAAATCCTGGTGGCACTTGTCGAGGGCGGGGCGGAACGCCTGCTGATCGTCAACGGGCATGGCGGGAACATCCCCGCCATCGAGGACGCGCAGCGGGAGTTGCGACTTTCGCACGGCGTCGTCGTGCCGGTGCTGCACCTGTGGAAGACCTCCGGCCCCTGGCAGCAGGCATTGGGCGGCGACCCGGCCGCGCTGGGTCATGGCGGCGACCCTGTGGCGTCGGTGGCGCTGCACCTGCGGCCCGATCTCTGCGACCCCGCGAAGCTGGCGGCGCGCGCGCCGCAGCCGCCCTTCATGGGGCTGCCCGTCAGCGGCTTCGGGACGGTGACGGCGGGCGGGGTGGAGTTCGGCGTGCCGCTGAACCTGAGTGAAATCGCCCCTGGCGGCGTGCAGGCCAGCGACCCGCGCGGGGCGAACGCCGAACATGGCGCCCGCATCGTGGCGCGCTTCGTGGCCGGCGCCGTGGCCCTGCTCGCCGCGCAGGAGAGCGCGCCATGAAGATCTGCGTCTTCGGACCCGGCGCCATCGGCAGCCACATCGCCGCGCGCTTCGCAAACGGAGGCGAGGCCGAGGTCAGCGTGCTGGCACGCGGCACGCAGCTGGAGGCGATCCGCGCGCGCGGCATCACGGTGGAAACGCCGGAGGAACGCTTCACCACCCACCCCCGCGCGGAGGACAGCGCCGCGGCGCTCGGCCCCCAGGATGCCGTGGTGGTGACGGTGAAGGCGCCGGCCGTCGCCAGCGTGGCCGCCGCCATCGCGCCGCTGCTGCGCGCCGACACGCCAGTGGTCTTCGTGCTGAACGGCATTCCCTGGTGGTGGGATGCCTCGCTGGAGGTGCTCGACCCCGGCGGCGTGACGCGCGCGGCGGTGGGGCTGGAGCGTGCCGTGGGCGGCGTGGTGTGGTCCGCCTGCACCGTGACCGAGCCCGGCGTGGTGCGCGTGCAGACCGCCGCCAACCGCCTCATCATGGGCGAGCTGGACGGGGCCGCCACCCCGCGCCTGCAGGCCCTCTCCGCCGCGCTGGAGGCGGGCGGCATAGGCGGCGTGGTCAGCCCCGCCATCCGCACCGATGTCTGGACCAAGCTGCTCAACAACCTCACCAACGGGCCCATCACGCTCATCACGCGGCAGGACATGCGGACCACCTTCAGCGACCCAGCGCTGATGGCCGCCGCGCGCGCCGTGATGCACGAGGGCATGGCGGTGGCCGCCGCACTCGGCCATCCGGTCGGCGCGGATGTGGAGAAGAACGTGCTGCGCTCGGTCACGCTCGCACACCGGCCCTCCATCCTGCAGGATTTGGAGGCCGGGCGTGCGCTGGAATTCGACGCGCTGCTGGAGGTGCCGCTGCAACTGGCGCGCCAGGCGGGCGTGGCCGCGCCCACGCTGGAACTGCTGGTGGCGCTGGCGCGGAAGGCGGTGGGGCGGGGTTAGGCGGGCAGCGAAGCGGGCCGCGGCCCGCCCGCCATCCAATCCAGCAATTCCACCGTGTGCACCACCGGCAGCGCGTCGCCCGCCAGCTGCGTCATGCAGCCGATATTGCCGGCGGCGATCACATCGGCGCGCGTGCGGGTGATGTTTTCCAGCTTGCGCGCGCGCAGTTGTGCCGCGATGGCCGGCTGCATCAGGTTGTAGGTGCCGGCGCTGCCGCAGCAGATATGGCCCTCGGCTGGTTCCTTCACGGTGAAGCCCGCGCGGGTCAGCAACTGCTTGGGCAGCGCTGTGATCTTCTGGCCATGCTGCAGCGAACAGGCGGAGTGGTAGGCCACGGTGATGCCCGGCGCCTCGCGCGTCGGCGCGTAGTCGAACTTCGCCAGCACCTCGGTCACGTCCATCGCCAGCGCCGAGACGCGCGCGGCGGCCTTGGCCTCGGGCTCCTCGCGGAACATGAAGCCGTAGTCCTTGATCGTGGTGCCGCAGCCCGAGGTGTTCACCACGATGGCGTCCAGCCCCTCGCCCTCCATCTCGCTGGACCACGCGGTGATGTTGGCGCGCGCGGCGGCCATGGCGGGGTCGTGCTGCCCCATGTGGTGCGTCAGCGCGCCGCAGCAGCCCTGGCCGGGCGTGATGACGACGTCGAGGCCCATGCGCGTCAGCAGGCGGATGGTGGCCTCGTTGATGGCGGGGTTCAGCACCTTCTGGGCGCAGCCGGTCAGCAGGCCGACGCGGCCACGGCGCGCGCCCTCGGCGCGGTGCACCTGCGCCTCCTGCATCGGGCTCGCCGGCGGCAGTTTCGCCGGCGCCAGCTTCAGCATGGCGCGCAGGAGTTGCGCCGTCATGGACTGGCCGGGCACCAGCGCGCCCAGCGGCCGCGCGAGCCGCGCCGCCGTCAGTGCCGCGCGGAACAGCCCGGGCCGTGGCAGCACCGCGCCCAGCACGCGGCGCAGCATGCGTTCGGGGAAGGGGCGGGTGTAGGTGTCCTCGATGTGGCGGCGCGCATGGTCCACCAGGTGCATATAGTGCACGCCCGAAGGGCAGGTCGTCATGCAGGACAGGCAGGAGAGGCAGCGGTCCACATGCCGCGCCTCCAGCTCCGTCGCCGGACGGTTGTTCTCCAGCATGTCCTTGATGAGGTAGATGCGCCCGCGCGGGCTGTCCAACTCATCGCCGAGCAGCAGGAAGGTCGGGCAGGTGGCGGTGCACATGCCGCAATGCACGCAGCTGCGCAGGATCTTGTTGCTCTCCGCGATGTCGGGGTCGCGGAGCTGCTCGGCGGTGAAGCTGGTCTGCAAGGCTCAGTGGCTCCCCACGCCGGCCTGCGCCATGCCAAGGCCCACCAGCATCAACGCAAGGCCAAGCTGCGCGGCGGCCACCTGGCGCGGCAGAGCCAGCCCGGGGCCGGAGAAGCGAAGGCGCAGCAGCAGGCCAAGGCCCGCCAGCGCCACCACGGCGCCGATCACGGCCGCGACAGTGAGCACCGCGGCAAAGCTCCAGCCTGCCACCCAAGTCGCCAGTTGGCCGGGCCAGGAGGCGCCGCCCAGCAGCGCCACCACCCACACCACGACCAGCACGCCGGTGAGCACCGGCATGGCCATCACGCGCTCCTTCAGCGAGCGCGAGGTCCATTGCGGGTCCACCTCGTCGAAGAAGGCGGCGATGTAGATCGCCGTCACCACCACCAGCGCCAGCAGCGCCAGGCCATCTGCCAGGGAACCCATGCTCGTCTCTCCTGTGGTCAGGCGCGCAGGCGCCCGGGGTTGAGAATGCCGGAAGGGTCGAGCACCGCCTTCACCCGCGCGCCGATGGCGGCGAGCGGCAGGGGTTCGGCCGGAATGACGGGCACGGCGGCGCGCAGCGCGTCGGGGCCGCGGAACAGGGTGAAGCTGCCGCCGGCGGCGGCCTGCATGACGGCGCCATGCGCGGCCTCGGTGGCGGGCCCCGCCACCCAGACGAGGCCGCCGCCCCAATCCAGCAGCAGCCGCGCGTCGAAGGCCTGGCGCAGCGCGGCGCAGGCGGCAGGCGCGCGCGAGGGTGCGAGCGAGATGCGCCACACAGCCTGCGCAGGCGCGGCGTGCAGCGTCACGGCGTCGCGGATGTCGCGCCACAGCGCCTCGGACGCGTCCTGGGCCAGTTGCTCTGCCGCGCCATGCGCCGCCAACTCCCCGCGCAGCCGGCCGAGGCGATAGGCCACGCTCTCCGAAAAATCCTCGATGCGCGCGACCGCGAGGCAACCAGCCGTCGCGCCATGCCCGTCGGGCAGGATGGCCGCGCCGCTGACGCCATAGGGCGCGCCCAGCGCCGCACTCAGCGCGCGCACGCCAGCCCCGATGTCGGCCACGCGCAGCAGCAGGCTGCCGGACGCCTCGCCACGCGGCAGCACCTTCAGCGTGATCTCGGTCAGCACGCCCAGCGTGCCATGCGCGCCGGTCAACAACTTGCAGAGATCAAGGCCCGTGACGTTCTTCAAGACCCGCCCGCCGGACCGAAACACCTCGCCCGAGCCATTCACCGCGCGAATGCCCAGCACATGGTCGCGCATGGCGCCCCAGGCGATGCGTCGCGGGCCGCTGAGGTTGGCGCCGACCATGCCGCCCAGCGTGGCCGCCTCCTCCACGCCGAACAGCGCGCGCAGGTCGGGCGGCTCGGCGATGAGTTGCTGGTTGTGCTCGGCGAGTGCGGCCTCGATCTCAGGGATGGGCGTGCCGGCCCGTGCGGAGATGACCATCTCCGTCGGCCGATACAGCGTGATGCCGGTCAGCCCGCGCGTCGACAGCGTGCGCGCAGCCTGCACCGGCCGCAGCATGGCGCGCTTGGTGCCGCGGCCCTCCACGGCCAGCGGCTCGCCCGCGGCATGGGCGGCGCGCACGGCCTCGGCCACGCCGGCTTCATCCACGGGCGCGATCAAGCGGTGATCCTGGCATTGCCCGCGAGCGGGAACACCTTGGCGGTGTTCAGCAGCCAGCCGGGATCGAAGGCGGACTTGATGTCGCGCTGCTGGTCGAGTTCGCGCGCGGTGAACTGCGCCGTCATCAGGTCGCGCTTCTCCACGCCGACGCCGTGTTCGCCGGTCAGGCAACCGCCCACCTCCACGCACAGCTTCAGGATGTCGCCGCCGAAGGCCTCGGCCTTGCGGAAGCTTTCCGCGTCATTGGCGTCGAACATGATCAGCGGGTGCAGGTTGCCGTCGCCGGCGTGGAACACGTTGGCGACGCCCAGCCCGTATTGCGTGCTCATCTCGCCGATGCGGCGCAGCACGAAGGGCAGTTCGCCGGTCGGGATGGTTCCGTCCATGCAGAGGTAGTCGGGGCTGATGCGCCCCACGGCGCCAAAGGCGCCCTTGCGCCCCTTCCAGATGGCGAGCGACTGCTCGGCGCTTTCCGCCACCTTCATGGAAATCGGGTTGAACCGCGCGCAGATGTCGCGGATGCGGCCCAGCAGCATGTCCTGCTCGGCCACGCTTCCTTCCACCTCGATGATGAGCATGGCTTCGGCGTCCAGCGGGTAGCCGGCATGGGCGAAGGCCTCGCAGGCATGGATACAGGGCTT
>JBHYDO010000004.1:33226-42198 GCA_051860645.1 Roseococcus sp. | reverse complement strand
GCATCGGTGGTCGGTGCCACCAGGCGGATGATGTCCAGCCCCGCCGCCGTGGCGTGCGGCGCCAGCACCTCGGCCTCCTCGGGCGGCATGTCCACCACGATGAGGCCGTCCACGCCCGAGGCAGCGGCATCCACCGCGAAGCGCTCCGGCCCGTAGGAGAGGATGGGGTTCAGGTAGCCCATCAGGATCACGGGCGTGTCGCCATCGCCGGCGCGGAACTCGCGCACCATGGCGAGCGTGCCGGCCAGCGTGGCGCCCGCCTTCAGCCCGCGCTGCCCGGCCAATTGGATGATGGGGCCATCGGCCATGGGGTCGGTGAAGGGCACGCCGATCTCGATGAGGTCGGCGCCCGCCGCCGGCATTCCGCGCAGGATCTCCATGCTGGTCGCGCGGTCGGGGTCATGGGCTTCGAGGAAGGGGATCAGCGCGCCCCGCCCCTCGGCGCGCAGGGCGGCGAAGCGCGCCGCGATGCGCGAGCCGATGGCGGCCTGGGGGCGGGTCTCGGTAGCGGTGGCGGACATCAGAACTCCTCCCCGAGCAGGCGGGCGACGGTGAAGATGTCCTTGTCGCCCCGGCCGCACATGTTCATGACGATGAGCGTGTCCTCGGGCAGCACCGGCGCCACCTTCAGCACATGGGCCAGCGCGTGCGCCGGCTCCAGGGCGGGGATGATGCCCTCCAGGCGCGAGCAGAGCTGGAAGGCGTCCAGCGCCTCCTGGTCGGTCGCGTTCACGTATTCCACGCGGCCCAATTCGTGCAGCCAGGCGTGCTCCGGCCCGACGCCCGGGTAGTCGAGGCCCGCGCTGATCGAATGGCCTTCCAGGATCTGCCCGTCCTCGTCCTGCAGCAGGTAGGTGCGGTTGCCGTGCAGCACGCCGGGGCGGCCGCCAGTCAGGCTGGCGGCATGGCCCGTCTTCGTCTCGATGCCGTGGCCGCCGGCTTCCACGCCCAGCATGCGCACGGAGGGGTCGTCGAGGAAGGGATGAAACAGGCCCATGGCGTTGGAGCCGCCGCCGATCGCGGCCACCAGGATGTCCGGCAGGCGGCCTTCGGCCTCTTGCATCTGGGCGCGGGTCTCGGTGCCGATCACGCTCTGGAAGTCGCGCACCATGGTCGGATAGGGGTGCGGGCCGGCGACGGTGCCGATGCAGTAGTAGGTGTCCTCGACATTGCCGACCCAGTGGCGCAGCGCCTCGTTCATCGCGTCCTTCAGCGTGGCTGCACCGGATTCGACGGCCACCACCTCGGCGCCCAGCAGCTTCATGCGGAACACGTTGGGCTGCTGGCGGGCCACGTCGGTGGCGCCCATGAAGACGGTGCAGGGCATGTCGAACAGGGCGCAGGCGGTGGCGGTGGCGACACCATGCTGGCCGGCACCCGTCTCGGCGATGATGCGCTTCTTGCCCATGCGCTTGGCCAGCAGGATCTGCCCCAGCACGGCGTTGATCTTGTGCGCGCCGGTGTGGTTCAGCTCGTCGCGCTTGAAATAGACGCGCGCCCCATGGCCGGGTGCCGCCTTGGCGCGCAGATAGTCGGTCACGCGGCCGGCATACCAGAGCGGGCTGGGGCGTCCGACGTAATGCGTCAGCAGCCGGCGCCACTCCGCGTCGAAGGCGGGGTCGGCCTTGGCGGCGTTGTAGGCCTGCTCCACCTCGAGGATGAGGGGCATGAGCGTCTCGGCCACGTAGCGGCCGCCGAAGCCGCCGAACTTGCCGGCGGCGTCGGGGCCGCTGCGGTAGGTATTCGGGCGCGTGAGGGGCTTGTTCAACTGGGCGTTCCCGGGACTGGTGTGCGCGGGGGCAGGCCGGCCCCCTGGCGACAGTGATAGCCAAGGGCGCGGCTTTCCCCAACCCCGGAAACCGCATGCGGGACGCGCTCAGCCGCCGCGCGCGGCCCTGACGAAATCCGCGATCAACGCCACATCCTTCACGCCGCGCGTGCGCTCCATCCCGGAGGAGGCATCCACCCCCGGCGCGCCGGAAATGGCGATGGCCTCGGCGACGTTGGCGGGCGTGAGGCCGCCCGCCAGCAGCCAGGGCCGCCCAACCGCGATCCCCTGCAGAAGCCGCCATTCGAAGGGCTGCGCATTGCCGCCGGGGAGGGCCGCGCCCGGCGGCGGCTTGGCGTCCAGGAGCAGCCGGTCCGCCACGGCGGCATGGAGCGGCATGGCGGCGAGGTCGGCCTCGGTTGCGATACCCAGCACCTTCATCACCGGGCGGCGGAAGCGGGCGCGCACCTCGGCGACGCGCGCCGGCGTCTCCTCGCCATGCAGCTGGATGGTGTCGAGCGGCACGGCGGCGAGCGTGGCCGCCAGCTCGTCATCGCTCGGGTCCACGAAGAGGCCGACGCGGCCCGGCCCGCCCTCGAGCGTGGCCGACAATGCGGCGGCCGCGTCGGGCGTCAGCGCGCGCGGCGAGGCGGGGAAGAACACGAAGCCCACCTCGTCCGCGCCGGCCGCCGCGGCGGCGGCCAGCGCCTCGGGCGTGGTGATGCCGCAGACCTTGACCCAGGTGCTCATCGCGGCAGGGCCGCCAGGATGGCGCGCGCGGCAGCACCGGGGTCGGGGGCGCCGGTGATGGGGCGGCCCACCACGATCCAGTCGGCGCCGGCCTCCACCGCCTCCTCAGGGGTCGCGACACGGGCCTGGTCACCGTGCTCGGCGCCCGCGGGGCGGATGCCGGGGACGACGAGCAGCGGCGCCTCGCCCAGCGCGTCGCGGATCAGCGACACCTCGCGCGCCGAGCAGACCAGGCCATCCGCGCCGGCCGCCATCGCCATGCGCGCCAGGCGCAGCACCTGTTGCGACGGACCGCCCGCCACGCCGACCTCGTGCAGCGTGGCAGCGTCCATGCTGGTCAGCACCGTGACGGCGAGCAGGAGGGGCCGCGCCTCGCCCGCCGCCTCCGCCGCCCCGCGCGCGGCCGCGATCATGGCGGGGCCACCGCCGGCGTGCAGGGTGAGCATGGCGGGGCGGGCCGGCAGCAGCGCGCGCACCGCGCCGGCGACCGTGTTGGGGATGTCGTGCAGCTTCAGGTCCAGGAAGATGGGCGCGCGGGCGGAGAGCGCGGTCAGTGCCGCCGGCCCCTCGGCGCAGAACAGCTCCAGGCCCAGCTTCAGGACCGCGGGCATGCCAGCCAGGCGCGCCTCCAGCGCGAGCGCAAGGTCAAGCCGTGGGGTATCGAGGGCGACGATCAGGCGGCCCGAGGGGCCGTGGGGGCGGAGGAGCATGCCAAGGGCGTTAGCCCAGAACGGCCGCCGCGTCAGCACGCGGAGCGTCAACGGGAAGGGGCGTCAGGCCCCCTCGCCCGGATCCTGGCCCCCGTTCACGCGGATGCGAAGCTCCTTGCCCGGGCGGAAATGCGGCATGCCCTTGCTGGCCACCGCCACGCTTTCGCCGGTGCGGGGGTTGCGGCCCTGTCGGGCATCGCGCTTGCGGGTTGTGAAGGCACCGAAGCCGCGCAGTTCCACCCGGTCGCCACGGGACAGTGCCTGGCTGATCTCCTCGAAGATCGTGCCCACCACCAGTTCTATGTCCGGCTGCCGCAGATGCGGGTGCTGTGCGGCCAGGTGCGCGATCAACTCGCTTTTGGTCATGGCGCTCCTCGCGACGCGGGTGGATGAATACCAACCTCAGGCGGAGAACATTGCAAGCCCGTAAGTGCTCAGCGAAGCGAAATTTGCCCTGGAATGAGGCCTTCCGCCCGCAACAGGCGCGCGCCCCCACCCCAGAAGCTGTCGGCCAGGGCGGATAGCGCCCGTTCGGCGGTGCCGCGCGGGTCGAGGTCACGCACGCGCAGGTCCCGCGGGATGGAATGTGTCTCGGCGAGCCAGGCGCGGGCCTCGGCCTCGCCGCCTATGGCGTCGAGCAGGCCGGCGGCCAACGCCTGGCGGCCGGTCATGACCCGGCCATCCGCCAATTCGCGCACGCGCGCCTCGGGCAGGTTTCGCCCGGCCACCACCATGGCCACGAACTGGGACTGCATGTCCTCGACCACGGCGGTGAGCGCGGCACGTCCCTGCTCGGTGAGGGGGCGGAAGGGGCTCGGCTGGTCCTTCAGCGGGCCGGAGGTGATGCTTTCCGGCTGCACGCCGAGCGTCTCCAGCAACTCCGCGGCGTTGAAGCTTTGCAGCAGCACGCCGATCGAGCCCGTCAAGGTGGATTCCCGGGCGAATATGCGCTCCGCCGGCAGAGCCACCATGTAGCCGGCCGAGGCGGCGGTGCCGCCCATCACGGCCACAACCGGCTTGCCCGCGGCGCGCACGCTGGCGATGGCCGCGTGGAAGGCCTCGCCGCCCGCCACGGAGCCGCCCGGGCTGTTGATGACGACCAGAAGGGCGCGCGTGTCGTCGTCGCGCGCCGCCGCTTCCAGAAGGCGCAGCGTGCGGCGATCCTCCGTGATGGTGCCGGTGAGGGTGAGGCGCGAGACCTGCGCCCCGCCCAGCACGCCGCCGGCCGGGCCCATGCCCGGCGCCCCGAAGATGACGGCCAGGCCCACCACCACGCCCAGCACCAGGGTCGTGCGCCAGAAGGCGAGTTGCCGCTTCAGGCGGCGGCGGTCGAGCAGGAGGTCGGGTTCAAGGGCCATGGGCTTCGATATCACATGCGGCAGGATGACGCCGGTGGCAGATGGCGTTGCGGCACGCAGGGGCAAGCCCGGTTGCCTCCGCGCCGCGGCGGGGCTAAGAGCGCCCGGAGTGCGCCTTGGGCCGACGTAGCACAGCGGTAGTGCAACCGATTCGTAATCGGTAGGTCGCGAGTTCGATTCTCGCCGTCGGCACCATCGCCCCGCCTTTGGCCCGTTTCCCTGGCGGTGCCCGGCAAGGCCGCGCGCCCCTCCGTCCACCCTCGGCACCACGATCCCGCCCATCCCATTGCCAGGGCGCGTCCCAACCCCCAAAACGCCGCGAGAATTCGCGGAGATGATGGCGTGCGGCTGTTGATCGAGGTTTCCCCGGGCGAGGTGATGGACAAGCTGACGATCCTTGCCATCAAGGAACAGCGCCTCGCCCAGCCGGAAAAGCTCGGCCATGTGCGGCGGGAGGCGGCGGTTCTGCGCGCGGCCGTCGCACCCCTGCTGGACGCCCAGCCGGCCCTGCACCCCCTGACGGATGCGCTCGCCGGCATCAACGCCCGCCTGTGGGACATCGAGGACGCGCTACGCGCCATGGAGCGGAACGGCGATTTCGGGCCGGCCTTCGTGGAACTCGCCCGTCAGGTCTACCTCACCAATGACCGGCGGGCGGCGGTCAAGGCGCAGATCAACGCGCTTCTCGGCTCGGACATCGCCGAGCAGAAATCCTACTCGGCCTGAGGCGCCGGCGGACATGGCCACCTTGTTCGTCGGCCCCACACGGCTCGGTGACGGCATCCTGGCCAGCGGCCTGCTTGGCTGGCTGTGCGACACCTGCCCCGACGAAGCGGTGACCCTGGCCTGCGGGGCGCCGGCGGCCCTGGCGCTCGGCGCGGCACCTGGCGTGGTGCATGTCCATGTCATGCACAAGCGCCCGCGCGGCGGCCATTGGCTGGACCTGTGGCGCGCGGTGCGGGGCAGGCGCTGGACGCGGGTGGTGGATCTGCGGCGCTCCGCCCTGCCCTGGGTGCTGCGCGCGGACGCGCGGCACAGCATCCCTTTCCCCGGCACGGGCGAACACCGCGTGGCGCTGATCTCGCGCACGCTCGGCCTGCCGCCGCAACCGCCGCGCGTGTGGCTCGCGCCCGCGCACCGGTCGGCGGCGGCGCAGAGGCTGCCGGCCGGGCGGCCGGTGCTGGCGCTCGGCATCGGCACCAACTGGATGTGGAAGACCTGGCCCGCGGAAGCCTTTGCGGCACTCGCGGGGCGTCTCACCGCCGAGGATGGCCCGCTGCCCGGGGCGACCCTGCTGCTGGTCGGCGGCGAGGCCGAGCGCGCGGCCGCCGCACCCCTGCAGGCCGCCTTCCCCGCCCACCGCATCCTGGACGTGCTCGGGATGGACGTGCCGGGCACGGCCGCGCTGCTGGAAGCCGCAAACCTGTTCGTGGGCAATGATTCCGCGATGATGCACCTCGCCGCCGCCGCGGGCACCCGCACCGTGGGCCTGTTCGGCCCGACGGAGGACGCGCATTACGGGCCCTGGGGCGACCAGGCGCTGGTGGTGCGCACGCCGGAGACGATGGCCGATCTGCTGGCCCGGCGGGACGCGAACGACCCGACGCAAACCCTGATGGGCAGCCTCGCGCCCGCGAGGGTGGAGGCCGCGATCCATGCGCGCTGGCCGCGCCTCGGCACCACCGCGCGGGAATAGTCCGGGCAGCGTGGCGCGGGCCGGTGTCCCTGGCGGCGCCGCCGGTGGCAGGCATGGCCTACAGGCAGCCCGCCGCGCGCGCCCTGGCCCGCAGCAGCGCGAGAACCGTGCGGCAATTGGGCGCCGGCCGGCCCGTGAGTTCCGCGAACTCCACGATGACGCCGAGCAGCGCCTCCACCTCCATCGGCCGCCCGCGCTCCAGGTCCTGCAGCATGGAGGTGCGGTGCGCGCCGACCTCGGCGGCGCCAGCGATGCGCTTGTCCACGTCGATGGCGAAGCGCACGCCCAGCTTCTCACCGATCTCCTGCGCTTCCAGCATCATCGCCCGCGCGAGATCGCGCAGTTCGCCGGGCGCGGTGATGACGTCCAGCGTCGTGCCGGTCAGCGCGCTGATCGGGTTGAAGGCCAGGTTGCCCCATAGCTTCACCCAGATCTCGTCGCGGATCTTGGGGCGAACCGGCGCCTTGAAGCCGGCCGCCACCAGCGCCTTGGCCAGCGCCTCGACGCGCGGCGTGCGCTCGCCGGAGGGCTCGCCCAGGGTGAAGCGGTCGCCATAGCTGTGCTCGATCACACCCGGCTCGGACACCTCGGCCGCCGGATAGACGATGGCACCGATGGCGCGCTCCGGCGGCAACAGGCGGGAAACCTCCCCGCCCGGGTCCACGCTTTCCACGCGCCTTCCGTCGAATTCCCCCCCGAGCTTGAAGAAATACCACCAGGGAATGCCGTTCACGGCCGAGACGATGGCGGTCTCTGGCCCCAGCAGCTTCGCGATCTGCGGCGCCGCCCCCGGCAGGCCCACGGCCTTGAGCGTGATGATGACGGCGTCCTGCGGTCCGGCCTCCTCGGGCGTGGCGACGCAGCGTGGGTGGACCACCGTCTCCGCCCCCTCGCTGACGAGCTTGAGGCCATTCGCCTGCATGGCCGCGAGATGCGGGCCGCGCGCGATGATGGTGACCTCGGCGGCCTCCGCCGCGGCCAGCTTCGCCGCCATCAGCCCGCCGATGGCGCCGGCGCCAAAGATGCAGATTTTCATGGTCACCGCCGCAGTCCCCCTTGTTCGCACCTCGCGGAAGTCGGCCCGCCCAAGGCACATAAGGCATCCGCGCAGGTCGGGAAACCGCGTGCCCCCACGTGCGACGAGGGTCCATGGCCCCGCCACACGCGCGATCCCGACCGCGATCAGGTCGCACTCGCCTCGGCCGCCAGGGGCTTCGGCGCGGGCTCGTGCCGCACCGCACGGAGGGCTCGCACGGGCAGGTCCACCCGCCGGAAGACGGTCATCCCCGCGGGCTGCTGCAAGAGCGCGAAGCTGTCCAGCATCTCGAGCGGACCGAGCGCCCCGCTCATGAAGCCCGCCACGCGCGGCCGGGGCCCGGCCAGGTCCAACAGCAGCATGCGGCCCTCCTCCCCGGTCTGCGCCACGGCCAGGCCGCGTTCGGCAAAGCCCGGGATCCGGATGATCCCGCGCAAGCCACGCAGCCCGGCCGCGGACAACGCCTCGGCCAAGCCTGCATCGTCCGGCCCGGGCGGCAGCGGCTGCGGGTTCAGCCGGGTGAGCGGCACGCTGCGAAGCCCGAACGGGCTCAGGCTGTGGCGCACCAACTCCCTCCCCTCCAGCAGCGTCAGCCGCAGCCGGCCGGGCATGGCTACCCGTGGCGGCCCGGCCAGGGTTCCGGGCAGCGTGACCACCGGCTCGAAGGCCGCGGTCTCCACGCGGACCATGTGTTGCAGCGTCCTCCCATCCGCGCGCTCCAGCCAGGCGGGCGGCAGGTTGGCGCGCAGCGGCAGCAGCACGGGCAAGGCGAGGCGCCCGGCCTCATCCGCCGTGGCCTCGATCTCATGGCTGGCCGAGCGGAAGCGCAGGAGTTCACCGGCATCGAGCCCCTCGATCAGCACGAGCTGGACAATGAGGCCGCGCGCGAATGGCTCGTTGGTGGTCCAATCCGGCTGTTCGAAGGGCTCGGGCTTGAAATCCGACTTTTCCCAGCCCCAGCCGAGGCCCCAGCGTCCGTCGCCGCCGCGCTGCCGGTGCCTCAGGCAATCGGGGATGTAGACGTCCACCACGTCGAGCAGCCTCCCTTCCGCGTCCAGCCTGGGCGGGGCTGGCACCGCCAGCTCGATCAGCCGCACGCCGCGCGGCGTGTGCAGAACGAAGGACATGGGGCCCGGCATCTGCAAGGCATCCCAATAGGGCATGAGGATTTCCACGCTCATCGCCTCCAGCACGCTCCCTTCGCCGGGCGGCAGGACGTAGTTGCGCCAGTGCCCCCCCGGCGTCCGGTGCTCGATCCGGCAGAAGCGGCCCGCGCCCTCGATCGCGGCGCGGGCGAAGACTCGGGTGTTCGCCAGCGTGGGCGGCTCCGTCGAAGGTGCGCCGCTGCCAGACTTCGCCAGCACCGAGCAGAGCTGGATCCGCGCCGGGACGCCGAATTGCGAAACGTCCAGCATGAACGGCGTGGCGGCGACGGGGCCGAGGCGCACTGCGCCACCCAGCACCATGCCCTCCTCATCGGCCACCAGGCTGTCGTACTGCAGCATGGCCGGCCCCAGCCGGAGCTCGGGCAGCGGCTGGTCGAGCACGAAGGAGGTATCGCCGGGGGGCGGGGGGCCGCCAAACCCCCCCGCGCGCGCCCCCGCGGCCCCCACCGCGGCCCTCCCCACCCCCCCGGGGGGCCCCCCCCCCCCCC
>JBHYDO010000004.1:0-33216 GCA_051860645.1 Roseococcus sp. | reverse complement strand
CCGTTGCGCCGAATTCCGCCACGTCGAGCGCACCGGCGACGACCTCGGTGGCAAGCGCCTCCAGCAGGGGTGCCGCCACCAGCGCCTTGAGGCCGAAGAATGGCACCAGCAGCGCCGTATCCACATCCACCCACCACCCGCCATGCGTGCGGAGCATCGGGTCGTTGCCGCCGAGGAAATGGATGGTTGCGGCCATGTTGACCGCGAAACCCGCACGCTGCCCGAGCACTTCGAGCCCCGCCCCGATCGAGAGCCGGACGGCGGGGTTGGTGCCGTCCCGACCGAAGCTCCCCTCCACGTCCAGCACGCCCAGGGCAGCGCCCAGCTGCGGCTCGACCAGGCCCCGGACCATGCGCGTGACCGCGTTGCCGCTGGAGAAGAGGCCCCATTCCTGCCCCGCGTGCAGGCAAAGCACGACGGGCCCATCGCCGCTGAAGCGGACGGCGACCACGCCATCGCCCCGCAGGACGCTGGCCGCGTCAGGGTTCTCCACCCGCAGGCTCTCCAGCAGCGGCGTGAGTTCGGCGCTGGCCTCGGCGAAGCGTGGCCCGAGGGCGGTCAGGATGTCGTCGGCCAGCCCGGGCACCCCGTTGCCCAGCGGCCCGAGGTCCGGCCGCTGCGGGCGCAGCACCAGCCGCGTGGCGGCGCGCGGGGCGCCGGTCTGAGCCTGCGGCTGCTGCGTGGTCTCGACCATCAGGCGCAGCGGGAACACGACCGTGCCGGCGGGGGCGAGCGCCCCGGCCGGCGTGCCGTTCGGGTGCGCGACAAGGTCCGCCTCGGTGACCAGGAAGACTTCCGCGCTCACCCGCAGTTCGACCGCGCCACCCACCTGGATCAGCTCGGTCGCCGGCGCGAGGACCTCCAGCCGGTCCACCCACTGGCCGGCCCGCGTGGGCAGACACGTGGTGCGCAGCGCCTGGCGCAGCGCATGCGCCGCGAGGCGGATGACCGTCCCGGCGCGGATTTGCAGTTCGATGCCCATGTTCGATCTCCTGTCGCAACGGCAGGGAGATTACCGGCGGGAGGCACCGAACAGGGGCGAAGCTTTCCCGAATGGTCCGAATGTGTTCCGAACCCGACGCATGAGCCGCTGTGCTCAGGCGGTCACGCCCAGCTTCTCCGCGAGGCCGATGCGCATGAGCTTGCCGGTGGCGCCCTTCGGAATTTCCGGCAGGAAGACGATCTTGCGCGGCACCTTGAAGTCGGCGAGCTGCTGGGCCGCGAAGTCGCGCAGTTCGCGCTCGGTCACTTGCGCACCTTCGCGCAGCACGATGGCCGCACCCACCTCCTCGCCCAGCATCTTGTGCGGGATGGAGAAGGTCAGCGCCTGGGCCACGGCGGGGTGGGCGCTCAGCACGCCGTCCACCTCCAGCGGGCTCACCTGCTCGCCGCCGCGCTTGATGAGTTCCTTCAGCCGCCCGGTCAGCACCAGGTAACCATCGGCGTCGAGCATCCCCTGGTCGCCGGTGCGGAACCAGCCATCCGTGAAGGCCTTGGCATTGGCGTCGGGGTTGTTGTCGTAGCCCGCCGTCACGTTGGGCCCGCGGATCACCACCTCGCCGATGGCGCCCTGCGGCAGCATGCTGCCGTCCTCGTCCATGATGGCGACCTCCGGCCCGGCGGGCAGGCCCACCACGCCGGGCTTGCGCGCGCCGCGCAGCGGGTTGGAGGCCATCTGGTGCGCGGCCTCGGTCATGCCGTAGCTCTCGATCAGCGGGCAGCCGAAGGTCTTCTCCATCGCCTCCATCACCGGCCCGGGCAGCGAGGCGGAGGAGGAGCGGATGAAGCGCAGCGGCACCCGCGCGATGACTTCGGCGTTGCGCTCGGCGCGGGCAAGGATCACCTGGTGCATGGTGGGCACGGCCGTGTACCAGCTGGGCCGTTCCTCCTCCAGCAGGCGGAAGAAGCGCATGGCGTCGAAGCCCGGCGTGCACACCACGGCGCCGCCTGCCGCAACGCTCGACAGCACCGCCGCGATCAGCCCATGGATGTGGAACAGCGGCATGATGTTGAGGCACACATCCGCCTCGCCCAGTTCCAGCGTGGCGCCGATATGCGCGGCCGAGGCGCAGATGTTGCGCTGGCTCAGCGGCACGATCTTGGGCCGCGCGGTGGTGCCGGAGGTGTGCAGCACCAGCGCCGCGTCATCGGCCTCGCCCATGCCGGGCAGGGCGGCGCTGCCGGGCGTGCCGCCGGTGAGCGTGAATTCGCCCGCCGCCTCGCCGGGCACCAGTTCCAGGATGGGCATGCCGAGTGCGGCCGCCGCCGCGCGGGCCGGCGTCTCCACGCCCTGCTGCACCACCAGCGCACGCGCCTTCAGGTCATCGAGGTAGAAGGCGAATTCGTCCTGCTTGTAGGCGGGGTTGAGCGGCGCGGTGCAGGCGCCGGCCGCGATGCACAGGAAGGCCGAGGCCATCTCCGGCCCGTTCGGCAGCACGATCGCCACCCGCTCGCCCCGCCCGATGCCCAGCGCGTTCAGCGCCGCCACGGTGCGCGCGGCAAGGGCGCGCAGGGCACCATGGGTCAGCGCCGGGCGGCCGGGTGCGCGCAGCGCCGGCGCGTCGTCACGGCCGCGGGCAAGAAGGGCGGAAAGGCTGGTGGCGGCGGTCATGATGGATGCGGAACCCTCGAAGGAAGACGGGCGGAGAATGCGGCCGTTTCGCGGATGGGGGAAGTCGAGCCCCCTGCTTTGCAGGCTTTTCACCGCTTCACATCCGGTTGACACCTTTGCAAAACGAAGCCCTTCCGCACGGGCGACTTTACGGCATTTTCAACGGGCCATCGAGAAAGGGCCCGGACCATGATGCTTCGCCGTCGTCAGCTTGCCGCACTTGGTGCAGGCCTGGGGGGTGCGGGCCTCGGTGTCGCCGCACCTGCCATCGCGCAGTCCGGCTGGCAGCCGCAGCGCCCGGTGCAGTTCATCGTCCCTGCCGGCACCGGCGGCGGCGCGGACCAGATGGCGCGCGTCATTCAGGGCATCGTCAGCAAGCACAACCTGATGAACCGGCCCATCATGGTGGTGAACAAGGCGGGCGGTGCCGGCGCGGAGGGCTTCCTCGAGGCGCGCAACAGCCGCGGCAACCCGCATGTGCTGATCATCAGCCTGTCCAACCTCTTCACCACGCCGATGTCCACGGGCATCCCCTTCACCTGGCGCGACCTGACGCCCATCCGCATGATGGCGCTGGATGAGTTCGTGCTGTGGGTGCACGCGGAAAGCCCCTGGCAGAACGTGGCGCAGTTCGTCGAGGCCGCGAAGGCTGGCCGCCTGCGCATGGGCGGCACCGGCTCGCGCCAGGAGGACCAGATCATCACGGTCGCCATCCAGCGCGCGACGGGCGCCACCTTCACCTATGTCCCGTTCCGTGGGGGCGGCGAGGTTTCGACGCAGCTGGTCGGCCGGCACATCGACAGCACGGTGAACAACCCCATCGAGGCGGTTACGCATTGGCGCTCGGGCTCGCTGCGGCCGCTGTGCGTCTTCGACAGCCGCCGCCTGCCGGGCGAGGGCCGCATCACCGAGACGATGGGCTGGCAGGACATCCCGACCTGCAAGGAAAGCGGGCTCGACGTTGAATACCTGATGCTGCGCGGCATCTTCGGCGCGCCCGGCATCACCCCCGCGCAGACCGCCTTCTGGGTGGACCTGCTGGAGCGTGTGGCGCAGACCCAGGAATGGCGCGACCTGATGGCGACCGGCGCCTTCAACACCACGAGCCTGACCGGCGCGCCCTTCGCCGAATGGCTGGGCCGCGAGGAGGAGCGCCACCGCGGCCTGATGCGCGAAGCGGGCTTCCTTGCGGCGGGGGGCTGAGACCATGAGCATCACCACTGAGGACGCCGCCCTCATCCCCGCGGCCACGGACGCCGCCGAGCGCGGCCCGAGCCAGCGCGGCATGGAGATCGCCACCGCCGTCGTGCTGATGGCGGCGGGCGGCATCGGCATGATGGACAGCCTGCGCATCGGCGCGGGCTGGGCCTCGGACGGGCCGCAATCGGGCTACTTCCCCTTCTGGCTCGGTGCCATCCTGGCGCTGGCGAGCCTGGGCAACCTGATCGTGGCCCTGCGCGACCACCGCCGCGGCGCGGCCAGCCCGCGCTTCGCGACCTGGGGGCAGCTCAAGCTCGTGTCGCTCGTCTTTGTGCCGACGGCGATCTACGTGGCCGTCATCCCCTTCACGGGGATCTATGCCAGCTCCGCCGTGCTGGTGGCCTACTTCATGCTGCGTTTCGGGGAGTTCCGCTGGGTCACCTCGCTCTTGTCGGGCGCCGCCGCCGCCGTGATCTCCTTCGTGATCTTCGAGATCTGGTTCCTGGTGGCTTTGCCCAAGGGGCCGATCGAAACCGCGCTCGGATACTGACGCCCGGCCCCCGCGCAGGGGGCCTTCACTTCGGCACATCAAGGACGGGTGTTCCCGGCGCGCGGTAACTCCGCGCGCGGCCTGACGGGCGCGCGCCGTGGGAACCACCATGGAAGAGATCCAGCTCCTCGGGCAGGGCTTCGGCGTCGCCCTGCAATGGGAAAACCTGCTGCTGATGGTGGCGGGCATCGTGCTCGGCGTGCTCATAGGCGTGCTGCCTGGCCTGGGCGGCGCCAATGGCATCGCCATCCTGCTGCCGCTCACCTTCACCCTGCCGCCGGTCAGCGCCATCATCCTGCTCTCCTGCATCTATTGGGGCGCGCTGTTCGGGGGCGCCATCACCTCCATCCTGTTCAACATCCCGGGCGAGCCGTGGTCGGTCGCCACCACCTTCGACGGCTACCCGATGGCCCAGCAGGGGAAGGCCGGCGAGGCGCTGACGGCGGCCTTCACCTCCAGCTTCGTGGGCGCGCTGATCGCGGTGGTGATGATCACCTTCCTTGCACCGCTGGTGGCCCAGTTCGCGCTGCAATTCGGCCCACCGGAATTCTTCGCGGTGATGTTTCTCTCGTTTGCCTGCTTCATCGGCCTGGCGCGCGGCTCGCCCCTGAAGGCGCTGGCGGCGATGATGTTCGGCTTCCTGCTGGCGGGCGTCGGCATGGACGGCGTCACCGGCACGCTGCGCATGACCTTCGGCTCCATGGAACTCATGCGCGGGATCGACTTCCTGGTGGTCGTCATCGGGCTGTTCGGGCTGTCGGAAATTTTCCAATCCATCGAGGAGGGGCTGCGCTTCAAGGGCGCGCGCGCGCGCATCACGCTCGGCACCGTGCTCGCCACCTGGAAGGAATTGCCGCGGCACTGGCTGCTGTTCATCCGCTCCTCGCTCATCGGCTGCTGGATGGGCATCACGCCGGCGGGGGCCACACCCGCCTCCTTCATGTCCTATGGCGTGGCGCGGCGCATGGCCAAGGACCGCGAGAGCTTCGGCCGTGGCCGCGTCGAGGGCGTGATCGCGCCGGAGACGGCGGCACATGCGGCGGGCACCTCGGCCCTGCTGCCCATGCTCTCGCTCGGCGTGCCGGGCTCGCCCACGGCGGCGGTGCTGCTGGGCGGCCTCATCATGTGGGGGTTGCAGCCGGGGCCCATGCTCTTCGTCGAGCAGAAGGACTTCGTCTGGGGGCTGATCGCGTCGATGTATCTCGGCAACATCGTGGGCTTCATCATCGTGCTGGCCGCGGTGCCGTGGTTCGCCGCCATCCTGCGCGTGCCCTTCTCCATCATCGCGGCCATCATCCTCATGGTCTGCGCCATCGGCGCCTATACGGTGAATTCGGCCGAGTTCGACGTGGTGCTGATGCTGATCTTCGGCGTCATCGGCTATGTGATGAAGAAGCTGGACTACCCGCTGGCGCCGCTGGTCCTGGCCCTGGTGCTGGGCGACCGCACGGAGGAGAGCTTCCGCCAGTCCATGCTGCTGAGCGAGGGCTCGATGGGCGTGTTCTTCTCCAACTGGCTGGTGGGCAGCATCATGTCGCTGGGCCTGGTCATGCTGTTCTGGCCCACCCTGTCGAAGCTGTGGGCGCCGCGGCTCAGTCCCGCGTGAGGCCTTCCGGACGAGACGGGTCGAAGCCCCTGGCGTGCCGCCGCGGACGGTCAGGCCCGGCGGCGCCACCACAGTTTGAGCGCGATGCCGACCGCGGGCATCGAGTCGATCATGTAGCGCCGCCAAAGCCGGCGCGGCTCGCTCAGCAGACGGAACAGCCATTCTAGGCCCGCGCGCTGCATCCAGCCCGGCGCGCGGCGCACCTGCCCCACCAGGAAGCGCAGCGCGCTGCCGACCGCAAGGCCCGTGCCGGTGATGCCGGGCGTGCCCGCAAGCCGCCGGAGGAACATCTCCGATTGCGGCGCGCCGGTCACGACGAAGATGAAGCGCGCCGGGTGCGCACGCACGAAGTCCAGCGCCGCCTGCACCGCCACCGGATCCGCCGCCCAGCCCATCGGCGGCACGTGCAGGTGCAGCGCGGCCAGGCCAAAGCGCGCGCGCAGCGCCTGCGCCAGCGCCGCGTCGCCGCCCACCAGCGCCAGCGCGTCCCCGGGCCTGATCACGCGCTCGAACAGCAGCCGTGTCAGGTCGCTGCCCGGCGCCACCGGGAAGCCCTCGCCGGTGGCGAGCCGCTGAAGGCGTGAGAGGATGCGGCTGTCGTTCAGCCGCAGCCAGGCCGCGTCATAGGCCGTGCGCAGCACATGGCCAGGCTCGGCCAGCAGGGCCAGGTGCTGGGCGTTGGCGGTGACGACATAGGCGAAGGGGGCCGCGGCATCGCGCGCCGCGATCGCGGCGAGCGCGCCCTCAGTGTCGAGCGGGGCGAGGCCGATCACGCCCAGCATGGGCCGTTCGATCAAAACGTCCCGCCCGTGGCGCCACGGTTGATGGTGTAGCTGAACCCGCGCGAGAACGGGATGGTTCGGTTGATCGCCTGGTCCACGAAGTTCGCGACCTCGGCGATGCGGCTGCGTGGCACGAAGACGATGTCGCCGGGAAACAGCGGCACGTCGGCATCGGCGCGGGCGGCGGCCGCGAAGCCCTGCAGGTTCACGGTGCGCAGCATGGGGCGGTTGTCGGGGTCGCGGCGGATCAGCACCACCTCGTTCATCCGCGCCTCGGGCGTGAAACCGCCGGCCAGCATGACCGCCTCCAGCACGCCGCGGCGGCCGACCAGCGGGTAGGCGCCGGCGCGCTCCACCATCCCGCCCACGAAGACCTGGTTGGCCGCCGCCTCGTCGAAGCCCACGCTGACCTCGGGGTTGAGCAGGATGCGGCGCGACGCCTCGGCGATGGCGGTCTCCGACTGCTCGGGAGAGAGCCCGCCGACCCGCACACGGCCCGCGGCCCGCAGGGCGATGGTGCCGTCGGGGCCGACGAGGGCCACCTCGTTCAACTCGGGCGTCAGGCGGAAACGGACGTTCAGGCGGTCGCCTGGGCCGAAGCGGTAGACGGGCGGCGCCTCGGTCCAGGGGGTGAAGCCCTCGGGGCGCTGCTGCCGGACGTAGATTTCCTGCCCCGTGCAGGCGGCCAGCAGCGGCAGGAACAACAGCGCGCGCCTCATGCCGCCCGCGGCCCGCCTGTCCGCGAAGCGCCTGTCCGCGACGCACCGGTCCAGAACAGGCCGAAGAACCGGCCACCGCCCGCCTGCACCTGGCCGATCATCGCCTGGGCGCCCTCGCGCCGGGTGCGGCCCTGCGCCACCACCAGGATGTTGCCGTCCACCAGCTGTGCCAGGCGCCGGCGGGGATAGCTCTCCATCTGCGCCCCGCCGATGAGGATGCAGACGTCGAAGGCCATGCGCAGCCGGTCGGTCATGTGCATCACGCCCGATTCGAGCGCTTGCGGCGTCATCAGCGCGGCCTCGCGCTTCTGGTAGGTGATCCAGAGACGCGGCACGCCGGTCGCGTGGGCGAAGACGCCCTCGGGCGAGGGGATGGGGGGCTGAGCCGGGTCGCCCAGTTCGGCCAGGTGGCGCCGGCCGTCGCCGTCCAGGTCGATCAGCGCCACCGACAGCCCGTGGCCGCGGGCCAACGCCACCGCCAACGCGCGCGCCGCGCGGTCGCGCCCGTCGCCCGCCTCGGTGCCGAGGAACTGCACCATCTGCGGGTGGCCGGGCGGTGCGGCGTCGAGCAGCTGCACGGCGAGGCTTGCGATGGCGGGCGGCGTGCCGCCCCAGCCGCCCGCCGCCACCGCGCCCAGCCCGGCGAGGCCGGTGGCGCGCTCGGCCTCGGCCGGGTGCAGGAAGACCGAGCGCCAGCGGTTGAGCCCGAGTGCCAGCAGCAGCGCGGCCAGCATGCCGGCTCCGGCGCCGGCCGCGACCCATGCGGGGCCGGGATGGGTGGTGCCGGGGCGCAGCGTGGCGCGCTCGGGCAGGCCGACCGGGGCGGCCGCCTGCACCGGCCGGGCGGCAAGACGGGCCGCCAGGGCGTCACGCTCGCGCAGCGGCTCCAGGGCGGCCAGCAGGGCAGCGGCCCGCGCCTCGGCCTCGGCGCGCTGGCGGCCGGTTTCCGCGATCTCCTGCGCCAGGGCGTCGCGCGTGATCCGCGCGTCCAGGGCCCTGCCAGCCAGCGCATCGAGCAGCGGGTTGCGTTCTTCGCGCTGGGTTTCCACGCGCTGGCCGCTGGCCTGGCCCAGGGCGCGGCGGGCCTCGACGATGCGGGCCTCCAGCTCGGCCAGCATGGGCGCGTCGGGCCGGTATTGCGCGCGCATCCGCGCCCGCTCCGCCAGCAGCCGGGAGAGGGCGGCGCGGGGTTCCTCCACCAGCGGGGCGTTGCTGCGCTCCACCGCGCCGAGCACGCGGCCGGGGAGGCCCGACAGCGCGGCCTCGGCGGCATCGAGGCGGCCCAGCGCCGCGGCGCGGGCGGCGGCCAGCGCGTCCAGCCGCTCGGCGAGGCGCTGGCGATGCGCGATGGCGGCCGCGGCCTCGCCTTCGAGGTCGAGTACGCTCAGGCGCGCGGCGCGGGTACGGGCCTCGGCCTCGAGCGCGGCCAGCCGGGCCGCGAGGCGTGTGGCTTGCGCATCGGACCAGAAGCCCTCCCGCGCGGTCAGCCAGGCGCGGACCACCCCTTCCAGCAGGGTGGTGCCGGCGCTGGGTTCCGGATGCGCCAGGGCGAGGCGCAGCACCCGCCCCTCGGCCAGGATGTCGAGGCTGAGCGGCGCAGCCAGGCGGGCGGCCTCGGCGCGGAGCAGCGCCGCCTCGGCCGGAGCGGTCGCGGGCATGTCCAGCCGGACCAGCATCTCGGCGTTGTGCAGCGGCGGAACGCGCAGCGCCATTGCCAGCGCCAGCAGCGGCGGCAGCAGCAGCACGGACAGCAGCCAGCCAGGCCGCCACCGCGCCGTCAGGCCCCAGGCGCGCCAGGGCGACCACCCGGTGGAGGGAGGCGGGGTGAAGCCTGGGCTGCCGATCCGCACGGTCGCCACGCGCGATGTCCCCCGCTGAGATGGTGCAGCAGCAGGCGAGGCGCGGCGCGCCCGACCCGACCCGACCTTGCCATTTTGAGTTTATGGTGGTGCAGCAAATCGGACAAGCGCTCGCCAAAGACCTGCTCAATTCGGGTGATTTTGATATGAAATGTCCTAAAAAAAAGAATATGGTCATCCTGTGCTGGGGGAATGTTTACATGTTGCCGGAATTCGTCCACCTAAGGTTCCGACGGTTGAGGTGGGCCCTGTGTCCGAGATTGTGTCCCCACATGGCGCGTCCGGCCTCGTCGCGCCCCCGGCGCCGGGCACGGCGTCTCCGGTCGCACTTTTCCGGCATGCGGCCGGCCTGTGCGACATCCTCGCGCTCGCCGCCTCGGGCATGCTCTGGCTCCGCAGCGGTCCCACCCTTCTGGTGTTCACGCCGCTCGAAGCGGCGCTGATCGCGTTCCTTCTGCCGGCCATGACCTTGCTGCTGATGGGCGCCTTTGGGCCGGTTCGCCTCGGCCAGATCATGCGGTTGCCCTGGGCCGTGATCGAAGCGCTGGCCTACCCCGCCGCGGTCGGCGCCGCCGCGGCGCTGCTGGCACTCGCCACTCTGGGCGGCGACGCGGCCTCGGCCCTGCTGTTGTGGCCGGGCCTCGCAGCCATGCTCCTGATGGCCGTGCGCCTGATGGTGTCGACGGGCGCACAGATCGGTGTGCGGACGGGATGGCTGCGGCGCCGCATCGCCATCATCGGCGCCAGCGAGGAAGCCGATGACCTGATAGCCCACCTCACTGCGCCCAAGAATTGGGAGCCGCCGGACATCATCGGCGTGTTCGACGACCGCGACGCGAGCCGCCGGCCCTCCGCCGTGCAGGGGGTGCCGGTGCGCGGCGATGTGCGGGCACTGGGCGGGCTGGCCGCCAACGAGCGCATCGACGTCATCGTGATCGCCCTGCCCATGCGACGCGCCATGGACATCCTGCGGGTGATCCAGCAGGTGCAATGGCTGTCCTCGGATGTGATGGTGATGCTGGGCGGCGACAACGCGGTCCCGCAGGGCACGCCCCGGCCGCTGCTCGCAGGCCGGCCGGCGCTGCGTCTGGTCCGCGCGCCGGTGGCGGGTGCGGCCATCCTGGTGAAGGACGCGCTGGACAAGGTGGCGGCGGTGGCGCTGTCCTTCGTCGTGCTGCCCCTGCTGCTGCTCGCCGCGCTGGCCATCCGCGTGGAAAGCCCTGGCCCCGTGCTGTTCCGGCAGCGCCGCTTGGGCCAGTACGGCCGCCCCTTCGAGGTGCTGAAGCTGCGCACCTTGCGGGTGGACCCCGGGGATGACGGCCGCCGCGGCGTGGCCGAGGGCGACAGCCGCATCACCCGCGTGGGCGCCTTCCTGCGCGCGACCTGCGTGGATGAGATGCCGCAGATCATCAACGTGCTGCGCGGCGAGATGAGCTTCGTGGGGCCGCGCCCGCATGTGCCCGGAATCGAGGTGGCGGGCGTGCCGATGGAGAAGGTCGTGCCCGGCTACGGCGCCCGACACCGCCTCAAGCCGGGCATCACCGGATGGGCGCAGGTGAACGGCCTGTCCGGCACGATCTCCACCCCCGCCATGGCGCGCGAGGTGGTGGGGCATGACCTGGCCTATCTGTCGGAATGGACGCTCTGGCTCGACCTGCGCATCATGGCGCGCACGCTCGCCGTCCTGATGCTGGGGCGCGACGCCTTCGCGGCCCGCAGCCACGACTGGCGCGACGTCTGAACCCTGACCACGGGCCTTGCAGGGACCGCGCGCCTTCCAGGGACCCGCAGCTTTCAGGGAATGGTCGGAGTGAGAGGATTCGAACCTCCGGCCCCTGCGTCCCGAACACAGTGCTCTACCAGGCTGAGCTACACTCCGGCGCCGTGCGCGTGTCTTAACGTTACGGCGCTTGGCGGGCAAGCCGGGGGTGTGCGATGAAAAGCCTCAACTTGCGAGCGACAGCCATATGAAAAAGCCACTCCTCATCGGCCTCGGCCTGCTGGCGATGCTCGGCACCGCCGTGGCACAGCCCAACCTCGCGCAGACCGTGCAGGAGCGACGCGAAGGGCTGAAGGCCATGGGCGAGCACCTGGACGCCATGGCCGCCATCGCCCGCGCCGGCAGCGACCCGCGACCGGCCGCCGCGCGCGTGGCCGCCGTGCAGCGCTTCTTCGTGGACTTCCCTGCCCGCTTCCCCGCCGGCACCCAGCAGGGCGCGCCGGGCATCGACACCCGCGCCCGCCCGGAAATCTGGACGGACCGCGCCAATTTCGAACGCGTGGCCGCCGCCCTCGCGCCGCGCCTGGAGGCCCTCAACACCGCCGCCCAATCGGGCAACGCCAGCGCGTTCGGCACCGCCCTGCAGGCCACCGGCGCCGCCTGCATCGACTGCCACCGGCCGTTCCGGGCGCGGTAGGGCGGCGTTAAGCTGGCGGAGGCTGGCGCCCCCGCCCCACAAGGGTCCAAGGCCAGCGGCAGGATGGGTCTGTGAACGGCAGCGCCCTTCCCAGGCGTCACCCACCCGAACCTGCCGCAAACCCGGCAGCGGCCAACCGAGCCAGAAAGGCGGGCGTCTGGGCTCCGGGCAGAAAGAAGAAGGTGAAGATGTAGGGATCGGACACGGCGAAATCGCTGGGGTCCGGGCTGGATCTCTGCATGGTGGCCGCGTCGAAGGCGCTCAACGGCTGGAGTTCGCCGGCGTGCCAGAACCAAGCGGTGTAGCCCAGGCCGACGAGCAGGGCAGGCACCTCGGTGGTGCTTCCAGGCCGATGGCGTTCCTCGATCTCAACGGACAGCACGGGCTGGCAGCGCGCGAGGGTGTCGCGGGCGCCCTCCAGCACCTCCTGCTCGAAGCCCTCGGCGTCGAGCTTGATGGCGGTGACGTCGGAGAGTGCGAGTTCATCCAGCGGCAGCACGGCGACACGGTGCTCCTGCGTGCCGACCCCGGCGTGCCCGGCATAGGTCTTGGCGAGGCTCGCCCATTGCTCGGCGGGCGTGCCACACACGACGGGTAGGGTCATCTTGGCCACGCCGCGCGCGGCGCCGAGGGCCTCGGGGCGCAGGACGACATGGGCGGGCAGGGTCTCGCCGAAGCTGGCGCGCAGCCGGGCCATGGCGCTGGGCAGGGGCTCGAAGGCGATCACGCGCGCGCCCGGCAGGGCCGCGAGCGGGTGCGTCAGCAACCCGTCATGCGCGCCGATGTCGAGGAGGGTGCCGGGCCGGTGCAGCGCCCGGAAGAAGTCGAGTTCCTCCATCACGCGAGCAACACGCCGCGCGCCACCGGCACCACGCCGCCGCCCACCCGCACCCGGATTGCGCCATCCGCCTCGCGCCGCGCAGCCAGGTGCAGCAGGCTGGGACGGCCCATTCCGATGCCCTGCTCCACCTCCAGGTTCAGCAGGCTGCCGCCGGCCAGCGCCAGCAGCAGCCCCGCGAGCGCCACGTTGGCGCTGCCGGTGGCGGGGTCTTCGGGGATGCCGTCCAGCGGGCAGAAGACGCGCACCCGTCGCCGGCCGATGCCCAGCGGCGCGTGCAGGAGCAGACCGGAAACACCCGCCAGGTGGCGGTGGAAAGCGGCGGTGTCGGGCAGGGCTCGGGCCAGCGTGGCGGCGTCCTGCACCTCGGCGATGGCGAAGGGCAGCCCGCAGCCGGCGGCGATGGGGGAATGGCCGTTCACATGCACGCCATCGGGCGGCAGGCCGGCGCATTCGGCGATGGCCTCGGGCGCGAAGGGCGCGCCGAGCTGGAGGGGTTGCGGGGCCTCGATCTCGGCGGCGGTGGGGATGCCGGCGGCGTTGCGGCTGAGCCAGGCGGTGACGAGGCCGCCCGCCTGCTCCAGGCGCAGCGTCGTGGGGGCATCGCCGCGGCGCCGCGCCAGCAGCACCGCCGCACCCACATTGGGGTGGCCGGCGAAGGGCAGTTCGCTCGCGGGGGTGAAGATGCGCAGCCGCGCATCGGCCACGCCCGAGGCCAGGACGAAGACGGTCTCCGAGAGGTTGAATTCGCGCGCAATGGCCTGCATGCGGGCGGGCAGCAGCGCATCGGCGCCATGCACCACGGCGAGCGGGTTGCCGCCGAAGCGCTGGGTGGTGAAGACATCGGCCGTCTCGTAGTCAAGCTCCATCGGCGGGGCTTTCGGCAAGCGCGGCCTGGATGGCCCGGTTCATGGCGGCGACACCGGCGGCCGGGCCCTCGGCATGGTTCCACACGGCCCCCACCACGGCCAGGAAGTCGGCACCGGCCTGGACCGCCGGCGCGCAGTTTTCCGCCGTGATCCCACCGATGGCGACGGTCGGGATCTCCATGACCGAACTCCACCAGGAGAGCAGCTCGAGGTCCGCCACATGCTGCGTCTCCTTGGTGCTCGTGGGGAAGAACGCGCCGAAGGCCACATAGTCGGCGCCCATCTCGCCCGCCGTCATCGCGAGGTGGCGGGAGGCGTGGCAGGTGATGCCCAGGATCTTGCCCGAAAGCAGCATCCGCGCCCCGGCATGGTCCCCGTCGGACTGGCCCAGATGTGCCCCGTCGCAGCCCAGTTCAGCGGCCAGCGGGGCATCGTCGTTCAGCAGGAAGGCAACGTCGCGCGCCTGCGCCAGGGGCATCAGGCGGCGCGTCCAGTGGACCACCTCGTCGCGCGGGGCGTCCTTGAGCCGAAGCTGCAGGCAGGCCACGTCGCCGCCTTCAAGCGCCGCGGCGAGGCGCGCCTCGAAGCCGGGCTCGAGGCGGGGCGGCGTGATGAGGTAGAGGCGGCAACGGTCATCCATCCCGCCTGTGTGGCGCTTGCCGCCCTGTGCGGCAAGCGTCAGGCGGCGCGCAGGCGACGCAGCAGCGCCCCCATCTCGGTGTCCAGCCGGCCCGACTGGTCGCCGATCAGCCCGATGGCCTCGCCCACCCCATCCACCGCGCCGCGGGCGGCGTTCGTTTCGGTGGCGACGCGGCCGGCCGCCGCGGAGGCCTGCGTGGTGCCGGAGGCCGCCTCCTGCACCGAGCGAGCGATTTCCCGCGTGGCGCTGCCCTGCTCTTCCACCGCCCCGGCAATGGCGGTGGTGACGCCGTCCAGCCGCTCGATGGTGGTGGCAATGGCGGCGACGGCCTCCACCGCGGCCTCCATCGCGGTCTGCATGGCGGCGATCTGACCGCCGATCTCCTCGGTGGCGCGGGCGGTCTGGCCGGCCAGGTTCTTCACTTCGCTGGCCACCACGGCGAAGCCCTTGCCGGCCTCGCCGGCGCGCGCCGCCTCGATGGTGGCATTCAGCGCCAGCAGGTTGGTCTGCCCCGCGATGCCATTGATCAGGCGCACCACGTCGTTGATGCGGGAAGCGGCCTCGGTCAACGTCTGCACCTTGGCGTCGGTCTCGCGCGACTGCAGGCTGGCCTCGGAGGCGACGCGCGCGGCCTCGCTCACCTGGCGGCCGATCTCGGTGGTGGAGGCGGCAAGCTGCTCGGCGGCGGCGGCGACGGCCGCGACATTCTCCGCCGCCATGCTGGCCCCCTGCGCCGCGTCCTCGGAGGCGGCGCCGGAGCGGCGGGACGTCTCCTCCAGCCGCGTCTTGGCCTGCGCCAGGCGGGAGGCGGCCTCGGCCAGCCCGGCCGTGACACCCGAGAGCGAGCCCTCCACCTCGGCCGCGGTGGCGGCGGTGGCCTCGGCGCGGGTGGCGGCAAGCCGGGCCTCGGCCGCCGCCTGGGCGGCCTTCAGCCGCTCGCCCTCGGCCAGCGCCTTGCGCAGGGCGACGAAGGCGCGGGCCATGCCACCGATCTCGTCACGGCGTTCGGCCCCCGCGGCGGCGGCGTCAAGGCGGCCGGCGGCGAGACCTTCCAGCGCGGCGGTCATGCCGCGCAGCGGGCGGCTCAGGCCACGGGCGAAAAGCACCCCGACCATGACCGCCAGCAGCAGCATGACCAGGGCGGTCAGCCCGACCGAGCGCAGGGCGGCGTCGAAGGCGCTGGCATTGGCCGCGAGGTCGTGGGCGAACTCGACGGTGCCGATGGCCTCGCCGGCGAAGTTGCGCAGCGGCACGGCCAGCAGGGCGTAGTCGCGCCCGCCGGCCTGCGCCTGGCGGCGGAGCTCCGCGCCGGACAGGATGGATTGGCGCGCGGCGGGCTCGAGCGCGCCCTCGGGCGCACCGGGCAGGCCGCCACCGATGCGCGCCGTGCCGTCGGCCGTGCGGCGATACAGCGTGAAGTCCAGCCCCGCCGCCGCACGCAGCCGCTCCAGAACCGCGGGCGTCAGCCCCAGCGCCACGTCCACCGTGCCGACAACCGCGCCGCCCGCGCGGATGGGCGTCACGCCGAACAGCGAGACTTCGGTGGGTCCGATTTCAAGCCCGGCCACGCTGCGGCCGGTGCCGGCGGCCTGGACCACGGTGCGGCGCCGCGCGGAGATGTCGTCGCCATGCAGCTCGGGCCGCCAGACCCTGATCAGGTTCACGGCCGGCGCAAGGTGCACGTTCAGCCGCTGCCCGCGCGCGCCGGCCGCAGCCTGCGAATCCCGCAGCAGGGCGAGCAGCGCGTCGCGGTCGCGCGCGGTGACGGCCTGCCCCACTGCAGGCAGCGCGGCGAGCAATTCGGCCACCGTTAGCACCTCGCGCGTTTCGGCCGCCAGCGCGTTCGTGAAGCCGGTGCGGGCCGCTTCCAGCCGGCGCTCGGTCTCGCCGGCGATGCTGGCATGCTGGTTGAACAGCAGGGTCGCGGCGAAGCCGGCACAGGCCAGGAAGGCCACGAAGGCCATGCCGAGGGCGAGGCTGGTGCCGAGACTCTTGAAGCGGAACAAGGTAGGGCGGGGCATGCGGGATCCTCCTGCCGCACTGGATGGCCTCAGCGGGATGAAGAATTCATTGGCGCGCGCGCGACGCCCCATGCCAGCAGCGGCACCACCCCCAGTTCCATCAGCAGCGCGAGCGCGTGTGGGAGAGGCGGCCAGCCGAGGGCCAGCGCTCCGCCCAGCCGGGCGAGCCCGCCCAGCGCCACCAGGACGGCCAAAGCGAGAAACACCTGGCGCCGCCGTGCCAGATCCAGCGCGCACCAGGCCGCCACCAGCCCCAGGCCCAGCAGCAGGCCCGAGAGGTAGCGTAGGTGGCTCTCTGTCGCAGGCCCCGCGGCCTCGCCGAGGAAGGCGGGGCCCAGGACGGCGCCGCCGCCGCCGGCAAGCAGGGGAACGAGGGCGGCGGCGCGGATCAACCAGGGCAGCATGCATCCCCTACGCGTGACAGGTCGGAATGGATGCATTCAGCGCAGCGCGATGGCCGCGCCCAGCGCCAGCAGGCCCAGGAAGAACACCTGCCGGAAGCGCGCCTCGGGCAGGGCATGCCGCAGCCGCGCGCCCAGCGCCTGGCCCAGCAGCGCGGGGATGAGCGCCGTCAGCGAGGCCAGCAGCAGCCCGCCCTCCAGCAGTCCCGCCCCGCCCAGCAGCCCGCCCAGCGCCAATGTGGACACGGTGAATGCCACGCCCAGCGCGCGCACCAATCCGTCCTTGCCCAAGCCCTGCGCCTGCAGCCAGGGCACGGCCGGAAGCACGAAGACGCCGGTCGCCGCGGTCAGCGCGCCGGTGGCGAGGCCCACGGGAAGCCCGGCTGCGGCGGGCAGCGCCGGCCGCCAGGCCAGCAGGCCCAGCGCGCCATAGGCCATCAGCGCGACCCCCAGCAGCACCGCCCCCAGCCGCCCGCCAAAGCCGCCCCAGAGCAGCCCGCCCAGGGCCGTGCCCAGCACCACCCCGAGCAGCAGCGGCCAGAGGCGCCGCGCCATGGACAGCGCCGCCGCGGGCGGGCCCATCTGCACCAGGTTGGTGACGAAGGAGGGCAGCAGCAGCAGCGCCGCCGCCGGCGCCGGCCCCAGGATCAGCCCCAGCAGCCCCATGGCGATGGTGGGCAGCCCAAGCCCGATCACCCCCTTCACGAAGCCGGCGAGGAGGAAGACGAGGGCGATGGTGAGGAGATCGGTCATGCCGGCCGTGTAGCGGCGCCCGACGGACGCGGGTTCGGCTCCGCCCGAAGCGTGGCCGCTTGACGCCACGCCCCGGCTTGGCTTTCTGGCGGACAACACCGTTCCTGACCGGGAGGACACCCATGCTGAACCGCCGCCGCGCCCTCGCGATCCTTGCCCTTCTGCCCGCCCTGCTCGCGGGTGCGGCCCGCGGCCAGGGCTGGGCGCCCACCCGCCCGCTGCGTGTCATCGTCCCCTTCTCGGCCGGTGGTGCCGCGGACAGCAGCACCCGCGTGCTCGGGCCCCGCATGGGCGAGCGGCTGGGCCAGCCCATCGCGGTGGAAAACCGCACCGGCGCCGGCGGCTCGCTGGGTGCTGGCGAGGTGGCGCGCGCCGCGCCCGACGGCCAGACCCTGCTGATGGACGCCTCCAGCCACATCGTGAACCCCTCGCTGCTGCGCGGCCTGCCCTTCGACTACAGCACCGCCTTCACGCCGATCTCGCAGGTGGTGACCTTCCCGCAGGTGCTGGCCGTCAAGGCGGACCTCCCGGCGCACAACCTGGAGGAATTCCTGGCACTGGCCCGCCGCCAGCCGCTGAACATCGGCACCCAGGGCAATGCCACGGCGGGCCATCTGGGCCTCGCCATGCTGGCCCGCGCGGGCGGCGTGGAACTGACCCATGTGGCCTATCGCGGCGGCGCGGCGGCGGCGCGGGACCTGGCGGGCGGCACGCTGGATGGCGTGTTCATCACCCTGCTCTCGGCCAAGCCCATCGTGGAGAGCGGGCGGGCGCGCTTCATCGCGCTGTCGGCGCCGCAGCGGGTGTCGCTGGCGCCGGAACTGGCCACCTTCGCCGAACTCGGCATCCAGGGGGTCGAGTTGTCGGAATGGACGGGGCTGTTCGCACCCGCCGGGACGCCGCCCGCCGCCGTCGCCGCCATCCATGCGGCGCTGCGCGCGGCGCTGGAGGATGCGGAGGTGGCGCAGCGCCTGGGCCAGATCGGCGCCGTGCCGCTGGGCAGCAGCCCCGAGGTCTTCGCCCGCTTCGTGACCGAGGGCCGCGCCACGATGGCGCAGGTGGTGCGCGAGGCGAACATCCGGATCGAGTGAGGACATGAAAAAGGGGGCGCGGAACCCCGCGCCCCCTTCCCAACCCTTGCCCGACGGCGTCAGGGGCGGATCTTGTAGATGTCGATCATGTCCGACAGCAGCTTCATCGCCTCTTCCTTCGGGCGCTGGAAGGCGTTGCGGCCGACGATGGAGCCATTGCCGCCGCCAGCATGGATCGCGCGGGCGGAGGCGAGAAGGCTGTCCGCACCCGCCGTCTCGCCGCCCGAGAACACCACGAGGCGCCGACCGTTGAAGCAGGCCTTCACGATGTGCGCGATGCGCGCGGCGCCGTCCGAAACCTCCACCGGGAAGTCCTTGTAGGTCTTCTTGGCGGCGTCGAGGGAAATCGCGTCTGTGGGCGGCTTCACCTTGATGATGTGCGCCCCCATCAGCGCCGCCATGTGCGCGGCATAGGCGCAGATGTCGAGCGCGGTCTCACCCACCTTGTCCAGCATCGGGCCGCGCGGATAGGACCACACGACGACGGCGAGGCCCGCATCCTTGGCCTCGGCGGCCAGGTCGCGCAGTTCCTCCATCATCTCGAACTGATATTCGCTGCCCGGGTAGATCGTAAACCCGATGGCCGAGCAGCCCAGGCGCAGCGCATCCGCCACCGTGCCGGTGACGGCCTGGTCCTTGGTGGTGGAAAGGCTGTTGCTGCTGTTCACCTTCAGGATGGTGGGGATGCAGCCGGCATAGGTGGCGGCCCCCGCCTCGATCATGCCGAGCGGCGCGGCATAGGCGTTGAGCCCGGCCTCGATCGCCAGGTCGAACAGGTAGTGCGGGTCATAGGCTGCGGGGTTCGGGCCGAAGCTGCGGGCGGGGCCGTGCTCGAAGCCCTGGTCCACCGGCAGGATCACCATGCGGCCGGTGCCGCGCAGGCGGCCCGTCATGAGGATGCGGGCCAGGTTGGCCTTGGTGCCGGGATTGTCGCTCTCATACCAGGAGAGGATCTTCTTTACCTGCTGGGTCAGCTTCATGGCGTGTCCTTTCGCGGGCAAAAGCGCCTGTCGGCGGCGTGTTAGGCCAGATCACCGATGCGGGGAAGCCCGAGCCCGCGCGCGAGGTGCGGGGGGCCCTGCGGATTGTGCAGCTGCACCCGGGCGTGGTCGAGGGCGGGCGGGGGGCGCGGCCGGAGGGTCGCGCCCTCGGCCGCGAACAGCGCGGCAAGCGCCGGGAAGGCCGGCAGTTCCGGTGCCAGCACGACAGCGGAGAAGCCGGCGCGGAGCGCGGCCAGCGCATGGCCTGGCGCGTCACCCGCGTCGAGGATGCCCAGCGGCAGCACGCGCTCGGCGGCCAGCACCGCGCGGAAGCCCTCCACGCCCAGATAGGCGCCGACGCCCGGGGCCGACAGGAATCGCAGCGGCGCCCCCGCGGCCAGTGCCAGGACGGCGCGCACCTCCGGCGCCCAATGGACGATGACGCAGGGTGGCACGCAGCGTGGAGCGTTGGCGTGGGGAAGCATGCTGCAACGCGGTTGACCCTGCTTCCCTGGCATGTCAACGCTTTCGCGACAGGGCTTCCCATGGCGCGGCGTCAACTCCGGCCGCGGTGGAAGCATCGGGGCGTGGTTCACCTCGCTCATGGCGACGGCGTTGGGAGGCGGGCTTGGCCGCGAATGACATGAATCTCCTGGCGGCCGAGCGACTGGAGGCCGCGGTGGAACGACTGGCCGCAGCACTCGATGCTTGGCGGACGGCCCGTGCGCGCGAAGCACGGGCGCAGGTCGCGGCGACGGGCGACATGGTGCCGCGGGACGAGCTGGACGCGTTGTCGGCGCAGCTGGACGACACGCTGGTCCGGCTGCGCAGCGCCCTCGACGAGCAGGACGGCTGAGCGAAAACCGGCGGCCCCTCGGCGCACCCCTGGGGCCGCGCAACAGCACGGAGGGGCCGATGGGCCAGGTCAATGTCCGGGTGAACGGCTACAGCCACACCATCGGCTGCAAGGACGGCGAGGAAGACCACGTCCACGACCTGATCGCGCAGATCGAGGAGAAGGTGCGGCTGATCCGCTCGATGGGCGGGCAGCTCAGCGAATCGCGGATGTTGCTGCATGTGGCGCTGCTGTTCGCCGATGAGGCGAATGACCTGCGCATGGACCTGCTGCGCCTGCGCCGGGAGATGGCCCAGCACGCGGCCTCATCCAGTTGCCGCCAAGCGAGGGCGACCCGATGCTGGCGGAACGCCTGACGCGGATCGCCGAGCGGATCGAAGGGATCGCGCAGAACCTGGAGAAGGATTGAAGCGCCGCCGGGCGGCCGGGGGCCAACCCCCTCCCCCAAGCCGCGGCCGGCGCGCCCGGGGTTGGCGTCCAAACTCCGTCGACGGGGCATGGCGCGAAAGCCAAGCCGCCGAACGCGGTGCCCGGCGCCTGATGGCACAGATCAATGTGGCCCTGCCAGCCGCCAAGCGGCGGGAGGGGCCGAGTGCGAAGCCACCCTGGCCGTTGGCATCTGCATCCTCCCAAGGCCTGCCATAAGCAGGTGGGCACCAGATAGCTGAACCACGGTTCAGCCAGCGCCAGTTCCCGGGAGATGCGTATTGGCCCTGGGGATGTCTGAACCTGACGCACCGGGCAGCCTCGCGCATTGACAGTGGGGCCGCACGGGGCCGGGCACAAGGGGTGGCAAGGGGGGGAAGCAACGGGGGGGGGTGGCAACGGGCGAGCGGCCGCCTCAGCGGCAGGCCAGCACCCGCAGGTCATAGACCGGGTGCTCCAGCATGTTCACCGCCGGCGCGGCGGCGAAGAGCCAGCCGCGAAAGACGGAGCCCGAGCCTGGTGGGCTCAGCGAATCGGTGATCTCGAGCCAGGCGGCGGCGTCGGGCACCTCGTCGGGCGGGCGGGCATGGCAGGCGCGGACCGTGATGGTCAGGGTGCCGAAGGCCAGCGGCTCGCCCAGGGTGGCGCGCACCACGGAGATGCGCGCCGTGACCTTGTCCAGCGCCTGAAGCTCGGCGGTGCGCCGCTGCACCCACTCCTGGGCCTGGGCGGGCAGCGCGGCCGCCAGCAGCAGGGCGACGAGGGCGCGCCTCATCGGGATTTCGGGCTGCGGAGGCCAGCCACCATCTCGGCCAGCAGGGCGCGCATCGCGGCCTCGTCCACGCCCATCAGCAGCGCGTCCTCGAAGGCGTCCTGCAGAACCTGCGCAGCCTCGGCATGGTTCTCGGCCAGCACCTTCAGCTTTTCCCGGCAGGCGATGGGCTGGCCATCGGCGCCGGGCCAGATGGCGGGCGGCGCGGTCATTGTGGCGGCGCGGCCTCGCCCCCGGCCGGGTTCATCTGCGTCACCGAGAAGATGAACCGGCCCAGCAGGCTTTCCAGGCTGATGGAACCCTGGGTGTCGGTGATGCGCGCGCCACTGGCCAGCACCTCGTCCGCCCCGCCCGGCACGATGGCGACATAGCGCCCGCCCAACAGCGATTCCGACTGGATCTCGGCCGAGGAATCCCGCGGCAGGCGCAAATCCGTACGAACGTTCAAGGTCAGCTGGGCGAGGAAGGTCTGCGGGTCGATCCGCATGTCGGTGACGGAGCCGACCTTCACGCCCCCGATGCGCACATCGGCGCCGGGGCTGAGCCCGTCCACGCGATCGAAGGCGGCGGTGAGCACAAGGCCGCCGCTGCCCGCCGTCGCACGTCCACCCTGCACCACCGCATAAGCCAAAAAGAAGACGGCCACGGCGATGACGACGGCGCCCGTCGCGATCTCGGCCAGTCGCTGCGCTTTCATGCGGGGGCCTTCATGCGGAAAATCCTCTATGTGCCGGGGATTGCACGCGCCGGGGCCTGGGCCCCGCGTCCGGCGGCCTGGTGTGGCCGTTCAGGCGCCCGGCGTCCAGGCCTCGTAGTCGCCGCCGGTCACGCGGCGTTGGCCGCCCGAATAGTCATGGCCGGCGGGGCGCCATGCGCCGGGGGTGCCGGTCAGGTTGGGCTGATGCGGCTTCTGCCAGGCATGCTTCGGCCCGGGCAGCGGGGCGTCGGTGGTGTGGTGCAGCCACGCGTGCCATTCCGGGGGCACGGCGGAACTGTCGAGGCCACGCGCCAGCGCCACCACCCGGCGGGACCTGTTGTAGATGGGCATGGGCTTGCGCGACTCGAAATAGGTGTTGCCGAACCCGTCCGTGCCGACCTTGCGGGACGTCAGGCGGGTGAAGAAGAGACGGATCACGGACATGCCACTTTATCCCACGGAACGCGTCCGCCGTCCAACCTCGCCCGCGGGCCGCTTTTCCACAAGATGTGGTGGGTCGCTGCGCCCGCGCCTACCGCATGCGGCTTCCCTGACGCAGCGAGGCGGGTTAGCATAGCGCATGGCACGCAATGATGGCACGCTCTGGGAAGGTCTCGCGCTGCGGCGCACGCGGGCGGGGTCGGATCCCGACGCGGCGCCCCGGGCCATTGCCCTGCCCACGACCTGGGAGGAGGGCGCCGCATCCGCGCTGGCGGCCCTCGCCCCCGGCCAGGGGCCGGTTTCGCTGCGCCGCCTGGCCGAAAGCTGGATTGTGCGCGCGCTCTCGCGCGGCCAGAAGGCCGGCGTCGTGACGCCGGCCGAGGCGCCCAACCTTGCGGAGGGCTGGCGCGCCCTGCTGCTCACCCGCCGCGGCGCGCCGGGCGCCGAAACCTGGCGCGGCGAACCGCGCGGCGAGCCGCGCTTCGTGCTGAACCTGCCGGCCTTCCTGGAGCCCGAGGGCGGCTTCGACCTGGAAGGTTATTCCGAGGCCTGCGCCCTCGGGCTGCGCTTCCTCGATGCCGCGACGGGCGGAAAGCCGGTGAAGCTGCGCCTGGGATTTGCCGACCTCGCGGGGCTGCTGGCCGGCCTCGGCCTACCCTATGACAGCGAGGGCGCGCGTGAGGTGGCCGCCGCCCTGGCCGCCCTGACCCGCGGCGCGGCCGAGGCCGAGAGCGGGCGCCTCGCCGAGCGCCTGGGCGCGCGGGAGCCGGTGGCGCTGATCTGGCCCGAGCCGCCGGCGCGCACGCCTGTCCACGGCCTCGCCGCCGCCGCGCGGGCCGCGCTGGACGGCGCCATGGCCTCGCCCGGGCTACGCCATGCCCGCGTGGTGGCCCTGGCCCCGGCCGATGCGGCCGAGGCGCTGCTGGGCGCCGAGACCGCCGGGATAGCGCCCGCGCCGGGTGCCAGCCGCCCGGTGGCCACGCCCTCCGGCGTGGTGGACGTCCCCACCGCCGCCGCGCGCCGCGCCGCCCCCGACCAGGTGGCCCGGCTGCTGGCCCCGGTGGGCGAGGCGGCGCGTCGGCTGATGCTGGAGGCGGTGACGCCCTTCCTCAGCGCGCCCGCCCCCGCCCCGGTGGCCCTCCCCGCCCCCGCTCGGCCGGCCGCGGCACCGCGCGCGCCGCTGCGCCGCCAGTTGGGCCAGACGCTGCACGTCACCATCGGTGGGCACCGCGTGGCCCTGCGCACGGCGGAGGAGGAGGGCCGGCTGCGCGAGATCGCCTTCTCGCTCGCCAAGGAGGGCGCGGCCTATCGCAGCCTGATGGACGGCTTCGCCCAGGCGGTGTCGCTCGGCCTCGCGCGCGGGGTGCCGCTGGCGGAGTATGTGGACGCCTTCGCCTACACCCGCTTCGGCCCGGCCGGGGTGGTGGAGGGCGACCCCGACATCCCACGCGCGACCTCGGTGCTCGATTGGGCCTTCCGTCGCCTGGCCATGGACCACCTGGGCGGAGCCCTGCCCCAGCCCGCCGCCGAGGATGTGGCGCCCGACGCCGCCGCCCGCGCCGCCGAGCAGGCACCGCTGCTGCCGCTCGATTTGCCCTCGGTGCCGGTGTCCGAGCGACGGGGAAAGCTCAGGGTCGTGGCGTAGGGAGAGCCGCGCGGGATTGCCACGAGCCGCCCCGCGCCGGAACATGGCGGCCCCTCCCGCCAAAGGACCGCCCATGAACCCCGAAGCCCGCCTCGCCCAACTCGGCCTGACCCTGCCGCCGGCCGCGGCGCCGGTCGCGAACTACATTCCGTTCACCATCGCGGGGAAGACCCTCTACGTCTCGGGCCAGGTGCCGCGGCGCGAGGGCAAGCTGTGGCCGGTGGGCCAGGTGGGCGCCGAGGTCAGCGTCGAGGAGGCCAAGGCCGCGGCGGAAAACTGCTTCCTCGCCATCCTTGCCCATGCGCGGGCGGCGGCAGGGGGCAGCCTCGACGGCGTGGTGCGCGTTCTGCGCATCACGGGATATGTGAACTCGGCCCCCGGCTTCGGCGACCAGCCCGTGGTGATCAACGGTGCCTCCGATTGCGCGGTGGCTGTGTTCGGCGATGCGGGGCGGCACGCGCGCAGCGCCGTCGGCGTGGCGGCCCTGCCCGGCAATGTGGCCGTGGAGGTCGAGGCCATCCTGGAACTGGCGTGAAGCGGCCCACATGGGTGGCATGGACAGCCCCCCCGCCCTGAGCCTCAGCCTGCACCGCGCCATCGCGGAAATCCCGGCCGCGGAGTGGGATGCCTGCGCGGGCGACAACCCCTTCGTCAGCCACGCCTTCCTGTCGGCGATGGAGGACAGCGGCAGCACCGGGCCCCGCACCGGCTGGCTGCCGCAGCATTTGGCGCTGCGCGACGAGGGCGGCGCGCTGCAGGCCTGCGCGCCCTGCTACGCCAAGGCCAATTCCTATGGCGAATATGTCTTCGACCATGGCTGGGCCAATGCCTATGAGCGTGCCGGCGGGCGCTACTACCCCAAGCTGCAGGTGGCGGTGCCGTTCAGCCCGGTGCCCGGCCCGCGGCTGCTGCGTCGGCCCGGCGTGCCCGTGGCCGCGCTCGCCGAGGCCATGCGCCAGGCGATGGGGGCGCTGAACTGCTCCTCCGTGCACGTCACCTTCTGCACGGAGGAGGAGTGGACCGAGTTGGGCGAACTGGGCTGGCTGCAGCGCATCGGCGTGCAGTTCCACTGGCAGAACCAGGGCTACGAAAGCTTCGATGATTTCCTGGCGGCCCTCGCCTCCCGCAAGCGCAAGGCGCTGCGGCGCGAGCGGCGGGAGGTGGCGGAGAGCGGCCTCACGATACGCACCCTTCGTGGGCCAGAGATCACGCGCGAACATTGGCGCGCCTTCCACGGCTTCTACCGCAACACGGTGGATGCGCGCTGGGGCAGCGCCTACCTCACCCCGCAATTCTGGCCCCTGCTGGGCGACAGGCTGGGCGACCGCGTGGTGCTGATGTGGGCCGAGCGCGACGGCGTGCCCGTGGCGGGTGCCCTGAACCTGCTGGGGCGCGAGGCGCTCTACGGCCGCAACTGGGGCTGCGCGGAGGAGGTGCCCTTCCTGCACTTCGAGCTCTGCTACCTGCGCGCCATAGACTTCGCCATCCAGCACAGGCTGCCCCGTGTGGAGGCCGGCGCGCAGGGCGAGCACAAGATCCAGCGCGGCTACCTGCCCTGCCCCACCTGGTCAGCGCACCTCATCGCGCACAAGGGCCTCTCCGACGCGGTGGCGGAGTTCCTGGACGCCGAGCGGCCCGCCATGCTGGACCGCATGCGCGAACTGGCGGAACTCTCGCCCTTCCGTCGCGAGGGCGGTGAGGCATGAGGCCGCCTTCCCCGCACTACGCGCGCATTCGGGCCGATGTGCTGGCCATCGCCATGCATGTGCCCCGCGGGGCGCTGGTGAGCTACGCCGCCGTCGGCGCGCATCTGGACGTGATGCCGCGCCATGTCGCCTACATCCTGGCCACGCTGGACGGGCCCGAGCGCGACCGCCTGCCCTGGCACCGCCTGGTGTCGCATGACGGCCGCGTCGCCAAGCCGGCGCAGCGCGCGGCGCTGGAGGCGGAGGGCTTCGCCTTCGACGCGCAGGGCCGCGTGGAAGGTTTTCCCGCACAACTGGCCGATGTGGCCAGCCTCAAGCACGGCGTGCTGCCGCAGAAGCGCCCCGCGTGATCCGGATCGCGATCGAGGACCCGGCGAAGCCCGAGGTCGTGGGCTTCCTGCGCGCGGCCGCCGCCTTCAGCGCCTCGCTCTATCCGGCCGAGAGCAACCACCATTTGCCGCTGGAGGCGCTGCGCGCGCCGGAGGTGCTGTTCCATGTGGCGCGCGACGCCACCGGCCGCGCACTGGGTTGCGGCGCGCTGAAGCTGCACACCGGCTGGGCCGAGGTGAAGTCCATGTGGTGCGACCCGGCCGCACGCGGCGCCGGCGTGGGCCGCGCGCTGCTGGCGGCGCTGGAGGCCACGGCGCGCGCGCGAGGCATCGCGCTGATGCGGCTGGAGACGGGCATCCACAACGACGCCGCGCTGCGCCTCTACCGTGCGGCCGGCTTCACCGACATCGCGGCCTTCGAGGGCTACGAGCCCGATCCGCTCAGCGTGTTCCTGGAACGCCGCCTGCCGTGACCCTGGCCTACGGCCAGCTCGCCCTCGCCATGGCGCTGGTCGGTGCCAACGTGGCCGTGGCGAAGCTGCTGGCCGAGGCGCTGCCCATCGCGTTGATCGCCTTCCTGCGCTGCGCGCTCGCCGTCGCCGTGCTGTGGCCGCTGGCGCGCTGGCTGGATGGCGCGGTGCGGGTGCCGGGTCCCGTCAAGCGCAACCTGTTCCTGCAGGCGGTGTTCGGCACGGCCATCTACAATGCCGGGCTGCTGGCGGGGCTGCGGCTGACCACGGCGCTGGAGGGTGGGCTGGTGCTGGCCACGCTGCCGGCCGTGGTGGCGCTCGGCAGCTTCCTGTGGCTGCGCGAGCGGCTCTCCGCGCGGCAATGGGTGGCGGCGGGGCTGGCGGGGCTGGGCATGGCGGCGATCACGCTGGCGCGGCTGGGCGGGGGCGCGGGGGTGTCGTCCGCGCTGGGCAATCTTCTGATCTTCGCGGGCGTCTGCGGCGAGGCGATCTATGTGCTGCTGGCCAAGCGGGTCGCCGGCGCGGTGCCGGTGTTCACCGCGTCATTGTGGATGCAGCTCTTCTCGGCGCTGGTGCTGCTGCCCTTCGCGGTGCCGGGCTTCGGCGCGGTGGCGGCCCTTGCCGACCCCGGGCTGCTGGGCCTGCTGGTGTTCCATTCGCTGACGGCGAGCGTGCTGTGCCTGGTGCTTTGGTTCGCGGGGCTCAGGCGCGTGCCGGCGGGTGTCGCGGGCGTGTTCACCGCCTTGCTGCCGGCCACCGCGGCCGTCACCGCCGTGGTGTTCCTCGGCGAGCATTTCGGCCTGGTCCATGCGGCCGGCTTCGCGCTGATGATGGGAAGCTTGCTGCTGGCCACCTGGCCTGGCAGCCTTCGCCGGTGAGATCCTGGTTCGCCTGCACCGGCGCCGAGTTCCTGGCACGAGACCTGGCCGAAATCGAGGGGCGCCTCGCCAAGGCCCAGCAGGACCGCGGCTTCGCCGGCACCATGGAACAGGGCGGCGCCTGGACGCAGCAATTGCAGGCGCTGCGCGACGCCCTCGTCGAGGTGGGTGGCGCGGGCATCACCCTCGCCTTGGAATACGAACTGCTGCGACTTGAGAAGCGCGTGGACGCCGTGCTCCTGACCGACCGTGCCATCCTGGTGCTGGAGTTCAAGACCGAGGCGCCCAGCGCCGCCGCCATGGCCGAGGCGGAGGACTACGCGCTGGACCTGCGCGACTTCCATGCCGGCAGCCGGCGCCACGCCATCATCCCCGTGCTGGTCTCGCACGGGGTTTCGGGCTTCGCGCCGCCCATCCAGCCCTGGCTGCTGCCCACGACGCCGACCCAGCCCATCATCACCGGTGCCGATGGGCTGGGCGCGCTGCTGCGCTGGGTGCAGGCCATGCTGCCCGAACCCTCCGAGAAGCTGGACGGCGCCGCCTGGCTCGCTGCGCCCTACCGGCCGGTGCCCACCATCATCGAGGCCGCGACCATGCTCTACGCCCGCACGGGCGTGCAGGAGATCGCGACCGCGCGGGCCGATGCGGCGAGCCTCAACCGCACCTCCAGCGCCATCCTGCGGCATGTCGAGGCGGCGCGGCAGCAGGCCGCGCGCGTGGCGATCTTCGTGACCGGCATTCCCGGCGCGGGCAAGACGCTGTGCGGGCTGAATGCCGTCTTCGGCCCGGCGGGGGCGGGCAAGGCCGCGTTCCTGACCGGCAACCTGCCTCTGGTCTCGGTGCTGCGCGAGGCGCTGGCGCGCGACGCCATCGCGCGCGGGACTGAGCGCCGCGAGGCGGACCGCCGCACGCATGCCGCTTTGCAGAACGTGCATCGCTTTCTCGAGAATGGCGCGCTGAACGCGAACCACGCGCCACCAGAGCACCTCATCGTCTTCGACGAGGCGCAGCGCGCCTGGGACGAGGCGAAATCCCGCAAAGGCCCGCAGAACAAGCAAAACAAATCTTCCCGGCTCACAATGAGCGAGGCAGCTCACACGCTAGACATCATGTCGCGTGCGCCGGGGTGGTCGGGGGTGGTGGCGCTGATCGGCCAGGGGCAGGAAATCAACACGGGCGAGGCGGGGCTGGCCGAATGGGGCCGCGTGCTGGCCGCGCGCGACGACTGGCGGGCCGTGGCCGCGCCGCTGGTCGTCGCCGCGGAGGAGCCGGCACAGCGCCTGGCGGACGGGCCGCAACCCTGGCTGGCCCTGGATCCGGACCTGCACCTCGACGCCTCCATGCGCGCGGTGCGCGAACCCGCCGCCGCCGACTGGGTGGATGCGGTGCTGCGCGGCGCCCAGGCCGAGGCGCGTGCCATCGCCGATGGCTGCGCCCTGCCCTTCTTCCTGACGCGCGACCTGGGTGCGCTGCGCGCGGCATTGCGCGGATTCACCCGCGGCCAACGCCGCGCGGGCCTGGTCCGCGCGGCCGGCGCACGCCGCCTGCGCGCCGAGGGGCTGGCGGCCGAGGTCACGGCGGAGGAGGTGCCCAACTGGTTCCTCAACGCCTGGCCTGACGCGCGATCTTCGGTGGCGCTCGAAGCCGCGGCCACCGAATATGCCTGCCAGGGGCTGGAGCTGGACGTGGTGGGCCTCGCCTGGGGCGGCGACTTCCTCCGCGCCAGCGGCGAATGGCGCGCCCGCCGGTTCAGCGGCGACGCCTGGCAGCGCGTGGGCAAGGAGGACGCCCGCGCCTTCATCCGCAACAAGTATCGCGTGCTGCTGACCCGGGCTCGCTACGAGACGGTGATCTGGGTGCCGCCCGGCTGCGCCCGCACCGATGAGTGGCACGACCCGACGCGCCCCGCCGCGGAGATGGACGCCATCGCGGCCTTTCTTGCCGCCTGCGGCGCGCGCGAACTGGAGCCGGCGCCCCGGCCGGATCCCGCCGCCCTGCTGCTCTGAGCCGCCTCGCGGCGCGGCGCGTTTCCCGGCATGGTTATGGAATGCGCTTTTTCCTCCTCGCCTTCCTGCTCCTCGCCGCGCCGCTCCAGGCGGCCGAACTCAAGCTCGCCAGCTGGAACATCGCCTGGCTGTCCACCCGCGGCGCCGACGACGACATGATCCCGCGCGACATCCCCCGCCGCGCCCGCGCCGACTTCGCGCGCCTGCAAGGCTACGCGCAGCGCCTGGAGGCGGACATCGTGGCGCTGCAGGAGGTGGACGGCCCCGAGGCCGCCGCCCGCGTCTTCTCCCCGCGCGAGCACGCCTTCTTCTTCTCGCGCGAGAACGACGTGCAGCGCACCGGCTTCGCCGTCCGCCGCGGCCTGCGCGTCACGCAGAACGCCGATCTCGTGGAACTCGACGTGGCGCCCGATGCGCGCTTCTCGCACCGGCGCGGCACCGACATCACGGTCGAGGTGGCGGGACGGCGGCTCCGGCTGCTCTCCATCCACCTCGCCGCAGGCTGCCAGTCCGGCCCGCTGGAAGCGGACCGCAGCCGCCAATGCGCGAACCTGGCCGAGCAATCCGGCGTGCTGGCCCGCTGGATCGCGGCGCGGGAGCGCGAGGGCGTGGCCTTCGCCATCCTGGGCGACTTCAACCGCCGCATGGACCACCCGCGCGACGAGATGAGCAGCACGCTGGACGAGGCCGGCCGCCTGCTGCGTGCCACCGAGGGCGCCTCGGACCCCTGCTGGGCGGGCCCGCGCGGGGCGCGGCCCTTCATCAGTCACATCCTGCTGGGCGGGCCGGCGCGGGGCTGGATGGTGCCGTCCAGCCTGCGCGTGATGGTCTATGCCGAGCGGGAGCGTTCCATGCGGGCCCTGCTGTCGGACCACTGCCCCATCAGCATCCGGCTCAACCCGCGGTGAGGACCTTCCTGCGCATCACCCTGCCGCTCGCCGCGGTGAACTTCCTGAACCAGGCGAGCCGCGCGGTGCTGGCGCTGATCGGCCCGCTGTTGGCGCTAGAATTCGCGCTCTCCGCCTCGGACCTAGGGCTGCTGGCCGCCGTGCTGTTCGTGGCCTATGCCGCGGCCCAGCTTCCGGTGGGCGTGGCACTCGATCGCTTCGGGCCGCGGCGGGTGCAGACGGCGCTGACGCTGACGGCGGCACTCGGCTTCTTCCTCTGCACCTTCGCTGCCGGGCCCCTGATGCTGGGGCTGGGGCGGCTCATCACGGGCATCGGCATCTCGGCCGGGCTGATGGCCATGCTCAAGGCCAACACGCAATGGTTCCCGCGCAACAAGGTGGCGGCGATGACGGGCAGCGGCGTCTTCGTGGGGGCGCTGGGCGGCATGGCGGCCACGCTGCCCATGGCGACGATTTTGCCCTTCGTGGGCTGGCGCGGCGGCTTCCTCATCCTGGGCGTGCTGGCACTGTGCGTGGCGGCTTGGATCTGGTTCTCGGTTGCCGATGCGCCGCCGGGCCATGTGAAGCCCGCGACGCGCGGACTCGCTTCCGAGGTCGCGGCCTATGGGCCCATCTTCGCCCACCCCACCTTCCTGCGCTTCGTGCCGGCCATCGTGGTGCTCTCCACCATGAACTTTGTCTACCAGGGGTTGTGGGCCGGGCCCTGGCTGCGCGACGTGGGAGGCCTCGAGGATGCGCCCCGCGCCGCCATCCTGCTGTTCTACACGGGCGGCATGGCGGTGGGTTCCATCCTCATGGGCCAGTTGTCGAGCTTCCTGCAACAGCGCGGGGCATCGGCCATGCTGGTGCCCATGCTGGCGGTGTGCGGGCAGCTTGCGATCCAGCTCGTGTTCATCCTGAACCCGCCGGCGGGCTTCGCCACCATGGCCATGGTGTGGTTCGCCTTCTCCCTGTTCGGGGCGGCGGGGCCGGTGGCCTATGCGGCGGTCGGCCAGCGCTTTGGCGCCGAACTGGCGGGCCGCGTTGCCACCGCAATCAACTTCACGATGCTGGTGCTGGTGTTCATCCTGCAATACGTCATCGGTGCCATCCTGGACCTCTGGCCGCTCACTGCCTCGGGCGGCTGGGACCCGGTGGGCTATGGCTGGGCCATGGGGCTGACGGCGGCCATGCAGACTGCGGCGCTGATCTGGGCTTGGCGGGCGGGGCGCGTCCTGCGACCATCGCACCCATGAAGCGCAAGACCTCCGCCGCGCTCGCGCGCTACCGCATCACCTGCGGCAAGGGCTTCCGCCTGGCCGACCACGAGCCCGACGCCGCGGGCAGCATGGGGCTGACCAAGGCCGACGCACCGGACCTGCTGGCGCAGGGCATCGAGCACCTTTCGCAATTGCAGGACAAGCTCTACGCGCAGAACCGCTGGTCCTTGCTGTGCCTGTTCCAGGCGATGGACGCGGCCGGCAAGGACGGCACCATCAAGCATGTGTTTTCGGGCGTGAACCCGCAGGGCTGCCACGTCACCAGCTTCAAGGCGCCCACCTCCAACGAGCTGGACCAGGATTTCCTCCGCCGTCACATCATGGCCCTGCCCTCGCGCGGGCAGATCGGCATCCACAACCGCTCCTGGTACGAGGAGGTGCTGGTGGTGCGCGTGCACCCCGACATCCTCGCGCGCCAGCAATTGCCGCCCAAGCTGGTCACGAAGCGCATCTGGCGCGACCGGCTGGAGGACATCGCGGCGACCGAGCGCTATCTCGGCCGGCAGGGCATCGTGGTGCTGAAGTTCTTCCTCAACCTCTCGCGGGAGGAACAGCGCGAACGCTTCCTCTCCCGGCTGGAAGAGCCGGAGAAGCACTGGAAGTTCCGCGCCGCCGATGTCAGTGAGCGCCGCCACTGGGACGACTACACGGCCGCCTACGAGGAGGCCATCCGCGCGACCGCCACGCCCGAGGCGCCCTGGTACATCGTGCCGGCCGACCGCAAGTGGCTGACGCGCCTCATCGTGGTCGGCGCCATCATCGAGACGCTGGAGAAGCTTGGCCTGCACTACCCGCATGTGGACGAGGCCGAGCGCGCGGCCTTCGCCGAAGCGCGCGCCTCCCTCGAATGACGCTCTACTTCGGCTACGGCTCCAACCTCGACGCGCCGGACTGGGAGGGCTTCTGCGCCCGGCGCGGCTTTGCCGGCGCGCGGATGGAGCCGCTGTCCACCGCCCTGCTGCTCGACCACGAGCTTGCCTTCGACTGCTTCTCGCGCATGCGGCGCGGCGGCGTGCTGAACCTGCGCGCGCGCCCGGGCCAGGCGGCGGAAGGCGTGCTGTTCCGTACCAACGACGCGGCGCTGGCCGCGCTCGACGCCAAGGAGGGCGCGCCGTTTGCCTACCGGCGCGCGCTTCGCCATGTGGTGCGGCCCGACGGCACGGTGGTCGAGGCCATGACCTATGTCACGCGCAGCGAGGGCTTCCGCGCGCCGCACGCCGACTATCTGGGCATCGTCCGGCGCGGCCAGGCGGCCCACGGGCTGGGCCATGCCATGCTGGAGGCCGCCGCGCGCGACGCGGCCCCGCCACTCACCATCGCGCATCTGTTCGTCTACGGCACGCTGATGCTGGGGGAGGCCAATGCCCACCACCTGGACGGCCTGCCGCGCGAGGCCGGGCGCATCCGCGGCGTGCTGCATGATTGCGGCCCCTACCCCGCCTTGGCGCTCGGCGGGGGCGAGGTTTCCGGCGAAATGCTGGAACTG
>JBHYDO010000003.1:0-42794 GCA_051860645.1 Roseococcus sp. | reverse complement strand
CGCCTCGGCTCCTGGTCGCTGCCCGGCGGCGCGCAGCATCTGGGCGAGACGGCGCAGGAAGCCGCGCGGCGCGAATTGTGGGAGGAGACGGGCATCGAAGTCGGCCCGCTGTTGCTGGCCGATGTCATTGACGCCGTGACGCGCGACGAGGCCGGCGCGGTGCGCTTCCACTACACCATCGTGGATTTCTGCGCCCACTGGATCATGGGCGAGGCGCGCCCCGGCGATGATGTGGACGCCGTCGCCTGGGCCGGGCCCGAGGCGCTGGAGGGCTACGCGCTGACGCGCGAGGCGCAGGCCGTGATCGCGCTCTCCCGCGCGCGGCTCATGGAGACCGCCGGCGCATCGCCCGCGTCAGCGCCACCACCGGCAACAGCCCCGCGATGACGATGAGCAGGGCGGAGGTGCTGGCCTCCGCCAGGCGTTCGTCGGAAGCGAGGTTGTAGACGCGCACCGCCAGCGTGTCGAAATCGAAGGGCCGCACGATGAGGGTGGCCGGCAGTTCCTTCATCGTGTCCACGAACACCAGGATGCCGGCCGTGATCAGCGCCCCGCGCGAGAGCGGCAGTTCCACCCGTCGCACCGCCTCGCCCGGCCCGCAGCCGAGCGAGCGCGCGGCCATGCCGAAGGAGGGCTTCAGCCGCGTCAGCCCGCTTTCCACCGCGGACAGCGCCACGCCCAGGAAGCGTGCGAGATAGGCGAAGACCAGCGCCACGATGGTGCCCGAGAGCAGCAGCCCGGTGCTGACGCCGAAGCTGGCGCGCATCCATCCATCCAGCGCGTTGTCGAACAGGCCGAAGGGCACCAGCACGCCCACCGCGATGACCGAGCCCGGCACCGCATAGCCAAGCGCCACCACGCGGTTCGCCACGCGCTGCGGCCGCCCCGGATGCAGCCGCGCCGCCCAGGCCAGCCAGGCGGCGATGAGCACCGCCAGCACGGCCGTGATGCCCGACAGGATCAGGGAATTGGTCAGGAAGGGCAGGAAGCGGTGCGGCGCCAGCGCGTCGCCCGCCTCCAGCATCAGCGCCAGCAGGGCGCCGGCCGGCACCAGGAAGCCCAGCGCCAGCGGCAGCACGCAGGCCAGCAGCGCCAGCCAGCCCTTGGCGCGGGAGAGGGGGACGGGCTGGAAGGGGGCGTGGCGCGTCGTCATGGGGTGGAAGCGGCGGCCGCCGCGGCTCGCATGTTCCAGCGCCAGCAGCAGCCCCACGCAGAGCAGCAGCACGGCGGCGAGTTGGCTGGCCGCACCCCGGTCGGCCATGCCGAACCAGGCCTCGTAGATGCCGGTGGTGAAGGTGCGCAGGCCGAAATACTGCACCGTGCCGAAATCGGCGAAGGTCTCCATCAGCACCAGCGCCACGCCCGCCGCCAAGGCCGGCCGCGCCAGCGGCAGCGCCACATGCCAGAACACCCGGCCCAGCGAATGGCCCAGCGTGCGCGAGACCTCCACGAGGCAGGTGGACTGCGCCAGGAAGGCCGCGCGGCACAGGAGGTAGACGTAGGGATACAGTACCATGGAAAGCACCAGGGCCGCCCCCTCCAGGCTGCGCATTTCCGGGAACCAGTACTGCCCGTAGCTGAGGCCGGTGACGGCGCGCAGTTGGGATTGCAGGGGGCCGGCCACGTCCATCAGCCAGGTCCAGGCATAGCCGCTGACATAGGCGGGCATGGCGAGCGGCAGCAGCAGCGCCACCTCCAGCACGCCGCGCCCGGGGAAGCGGCAACAGGTGACCAGCCATGCGGTCACGGCGCCCGCGCTGCCCGCCATCAGGGCCACGAAGAGGCCCAGCAGCAGGGTGGTGGTGAGCATCTCCGGCAGGAAGGTGGTGGCGATGTGCCACCAGACCGCACCCGCCGGCGTGATGGCCGCGACCAGCACCGCGCCGATGGGCATGGCCAGCACCAGCGCGGCCAGCAGCGTCAGCCGCGCCCAGAGGGGGGTGCGGCGGGGGGTGCGGCGGGCGGGCACCGGAAGGGCGACGCTGGCACTCACGGGAAGCTGCGACACATTCTCATCTTGCGAAGGCTTACCCGAAGGCGACCGCGACCGCCATTCCCCTGCCGGTCACGCCCGGCTTCCCCTGCCTTGCGGCCGTCGCAGGCGGACGGGGCGCCGAATGGCGCCCGCGGCCAGTGCCGCGAAGCCAAGCGCGCGGATGCGCGCGCCCGGCGGATGAGGGCCGAAAAGGCCTCAGCCCTTCTTGCGGGCTTCCCACTCCGCGAGGCTCAGGCGCGGCACCTCCACGCGGTCGGTCGTGCGGGCATACCAGCCGCGGCCATGCATGCGGCCCACGAGGTCGAGCTTGGGGGTGTCGATGTAGTGGCGGGCGGGGTCCATCACGGCGTCGTCGCGCACATGCATGCCCACCACGCGGCCCAGCACGATGGTGTGCTCGCCGGCCGGGACCAGCTGGAAGGTCTCGCATTCCAGCGCCACCGGGCTTTCGCCGATGCGCGGCGGCTTCACCTTGCCCGAGGGCACCTGGGTGAGGCCGGCCTCGGCCAATTCGTCCACGCCGGGCGCGAAGTCGGTGGCGGTGATGTTCATGTGGTCGAGGTGCGAGAAGGGCACCAGGCAGACCACGAACTGCCCGGTGGCCTTGATGTTGGCCAGCGTGTCCTTGGGGCTGCCCTCGGGGCGCGGGCCGCAGCCGATGCCGACGACGACGGGGTTGGAGGAGAAGGCGTTGAAGAAGGAATAGGGTGCCGCATTCACCACGCCGGCCTCGTCCTGCGTGACGACCCAGGCGATGGGGCGGGGCACCACGGTGCTGACGACCAGCTTGTAGCAGTCGGCGGCGGACATCTTCTCGAAGTCGAACATCATGGCAGGGAGCCTCCGGTTGTGGCGGCAAGTTGGGCGGCGGTGCGGCGGCTGTCGAGGGGGTCTTCATCCTCGCTTAAGCGGCGCGTGGCAGGGTCCGTCGATCCGCTTGCGAGGAAAAGCCATGCGCGTGTTCAACAACCTGGGTGTCGCGACCAAGCTGTCCATCAGCACCGGCCTCACCATCATGCTGCTCACCGCGCTGGCGGGGGCGGTGATGTTCCAGGCCCATCAGCTCGAGACCGCGAACCACGAGGCGCGCGAGGGCGGCGAGGCGCGGCAGTATTCCGTCGAGGTCGGCCAGCAGGTGTGGCGGGCCTACAGCCATGAGCGCGGGGTGGTGCTCGCCCAGACCGCCGAGGCGCTGGACCGCGAGGCCGAGGCGCAGCGCCGGGCCATCGCCTCGGCGCGCGCGGCCCTCGGCGCGGCGCGCGAGCGTGCGGCGACCGCCGGCCCCATGGTGGACGAGGCGCTGTCCGCCGCCGCGACGCGCCTGCGCGAGCTGGAGGCGCTGGCCGCCACGCTGGTGGAGGCGCGCGCCGCGCTGATCACCACCCGCGATGGTGAGTTCTTCGCCCGCCAGCCTGACTTCGACCATGCCGTCGAATCGGCCAATGCGAATGTCCAGTTCGCTGCCGAGGGCGAGCAGCGCGAGGAGCTGCGCGACACGCTGAACACCTACGTCCAGGCCGTGAACGAGGCCCGGCTCAGCGCGCAGCGCTACCTTGCCACCGATGACCCCGCCACGGTGACGCGGCTGCGGCGCTCGGCCGCGCAGGGGCGCGTGCACGCGCGGCGCTTCGTCGCCCAGGCACCCGAGGCCATGCGCTTCGAGGCCGAGCGCCTGACCACAGCCGGCGGGGCCGTGACCGTCGCGGCCGAGGCCCTGGCTGAGCGCAACGCCGAGATCGCCGCCGCCCAGGCGGAGCGCATCACCCCCGTGCGCGACGCCCTGATGGCCGCGCTGGAGACCGCCGCGGCGGGGCTGCGCGCCAGCAGCGACGACCTGGCCGCCCAGGCGATGGAAAGCGCCACCGCGCTCCAGCGCGTCGTGGTGGTGACCGGCGGCGTCATCGTCGCCTTCATGCTGGGCTTCGCGCTGCTGACCACGCGCGCCATCGCCACCCCGCTCGGGCGGCTGGCCCACGCGATCCGCGACATCGCCGGCGGCGAGACCGCGACCGCCGTGCCCCACCAGGACCGGCGCGACGAGATCGGCCGCATCGCCACCGCGCTGGAAGGCCTGCGCGGCGAGGTCCGCAAGGCCTTCGCCCAGGGCCAGATGCTGGAGCAGCTGAACATCGGCGTCATGACCGCCGACCCGCAGGACGACTTCCGCATCACCTATGTGAACCCCGAGACGGTGCGGGTGATCGAGACGGTCGAGCATCTGCTGCCGGTGAAGGCGAAGGACCTCGTCGGCGCCAGCATGGACGTCTTCCACCGCAACAAGGATCACCAGCGCAACATGATGAGCGATGACCGGCATCTGCCGCACCGCACCCGCATCAAGCTGGGCGACGAGGTGCTGGAGCTGAACGTCACCGCCATCCGCGACCGCGACGGGCGCTATGTCTCCCCCATGCTCACCTGGGCGCTAGCGACCAAGCAGGCCCGCCTGGCCGACAGCTTCGAGGCCGAGGTGGGCGGCGTGGTGGACGCGGTGGCCAATGCCGCCGGCCAGATGCAGACCTCGGCCAACGGGCTGACCGAGGCCGCGGCGCTGTCGGGCCGCGAGGCCGATGCGGTGGCCGAGGCCTCGGCCCAGGCCGGCGCCGATGTGCAGGCGGTGGCCGCCAGCGCCGAGGAACTCGCCGCCAGCGTGGCCGAGATCACCCGCCAGGTGGCCGATGGGGCACAGGTGGCCCGCAGCGCGGCCGAGGAGGCGCGCGCCACAGACGGCACCGTGCAGGGCCTGGCCCATGCCGCCACCAAGATCGGCGACGTGGTGCGCCTCATCAGCGACATCGCCGGGCAGACCAACCTGCTGGCGCTGAACGCGACCATCGAGGCCGCGCGCGCCGGCGATGCGGGCAAGGGCTTCGCCGTGGTGGCGAGCGAGGTGAAGAACCTGGCCGCGCAGACCGCCAAGGCCACAGAGGAGATCGCCGCCCAGGTCGGCGGCATCCAGGGCACGACCGAACAGGCGGTGACGGCGCTGCGTTCCATCACCGCCACCATCGAGCGGATGAACGAGGTGACGGCCGCCATCGCCGCCGCGGTGGAGGAGCAGGGGGCGGCCACGCGCGAGATCGCGCGCAGCGCCTCGCTCGTCGCCGACGGCACGGGGGCGATGGCGCGCCGCATCGAGGATGTGCGCCGGGTCGCGGGCGAGACCGGGGGTGCCGCGGGCCATGTGCTCGACGCGGCGAATGACCTCGCGCAGCAGGCCGGCTCGCTGCGCGGCAAGGCGGCGGAATTCCTGCGTCAGGTGAGGGCCTAGCCTGGAGCGGGATGCGCCGTGGTGGCAGCACCCAAGGCGCTGCACCCCGGAACCAGCCATCGCTGGCGCGGGCCCCATCGCCGAAGCGTTCCGCGTGGCCCCATGGGAACGCAGCCTGCCTCAGGCCCGCGCCAACGGGTGGTGCTCCTGCAGCACCGCCCGCAGCTTCTCCTCCAGCACGCGCGTGTAGATCTGCGTGGTGGCGATGTCGGCATGGCCCAGCAGCGTCTGCAGGCTGCGCAGATCCGCCCCGCGCGAGAGCAGGTGCGTGGCGAAGGAATGGCGCAGCACATGCGGGCTGACGCGCTCCGGGTCCAGGCCCGCGGCCTGCGCGGCCTGCTTCAGCAGCAGCCCCACGCTCTGCCGCGTCATGTGGCCGTTGGCGCCGCGCGAAGGCAGCAGATAGCGCCCGGTCCGGGGCCTGCCCCGGCTGTTCTCCAGCAGCGCCGCGCGGGCCTGCTGCGCGGCCTCCTTCGCGCGGCGTGACAGGGGCACCAGCCGCTCCCGCCCACCCTTGCCGCGCACCATCACCAGCGGCGTGTCCTCGCGCAGCGCGCCGGCGGGCAGGGTGACAAGCTCCGAGACGCGCAACCCCGAGGCATAGATCATCTCGATGGCGGCCACGGCGGGGGCGGCCTTGCCGTCGGGCAGGCTCTCGGCGCCGGCGATCAGCGCCTGCACCTCCGCCTCGGTCAGCGCGCGGGGCAGGGGGGCCGGCAGCCTGGGGCTGTCCAGCAGTTCGGTGGGGTCGTCGGCGCGAATGCCCTCGCGCGCCAGGAAGCGGAAGAACTGGCGCAGCGCGGAGAGGCGCCGCGCCTGGGTGCGCGGCGAAAGCCCCTGGGCGGCGAGGCCGCGCAAATAGCGCCGCAGGGCGTCGGGGCCCGCCACGGCAACCTCCTCGCCCAGGGTCGGCAGCGCGTCCGCAAGGTCCCGCCGGTAGGCGTCCAGCGTGTTGTGTGCGGCGCCGCGTTCGGCCGCCATCATTTCCAGGAAGGCCTCGAGCAGATGCCCGGACACGCTACCTCACCTGGAAGCGGTCATTGGGCAGGAGGCGTTCGACGGCGGTGGGCGTCACCGGCGGCGGGAAGGCGGCGAACCACAGGGCAGCCCCGGCGGCACCGAGGACCACCAGCAGGATCAACAACAGGATGGGGCGGCGGAACATGGCGGTCTGTGCGTCCCCTCGCGCGATCAGGCCCGTGTGCTACCTTCCGCCGCTGTGTCACGCAACCTCGCCCCCATGAACCCCCTTCCTGAGACAGCGCCCACGCGCAGCATCGTGCTGGTGGGGATGCCGGGTGCCGGGAAATCCTCCATCGGCAAGCGGCTGGCGGCGCGCTGGGGCATGCCCTTCCTCGACGCCGATGCCGAGATCGAGCAGGCGGCCGGCATCCCCATCACCGACATCTTCGCCCGTTATGGCGAGGCGCATTTCCGTGAAGGCGAGCGCCGCGTCATCGCCCGCCTGCTGGCCCGGCCGGAGCCCATCGTGCTCGCCACCGGCGGCGGCGCCTGGCACGACCCGGCCACGCGCGCCGCGGTGCGCGAGGCGGGTGCGCTCACCGCCTGGCTGAAATGCCGGCTCTCGGTGCTGCTGCGCCGCGTGGCCGGGCGCGAGCACCGTCCCATGTTCCAGAACGCCGACCCGCGCGAGGTGCTGCAGCGCCTCATGGCGCAGCGCCACCCCAGCTATGCCGAGGCCGACATCACCTTGTTCTGCACCGACGAGAACCCCGAGATCACGACGCGCCGCCTGGCCGAGGCCATCGGCGCGCACCGCCCGCCCGCGCGCATGCAGGTGGCGCTGGCCCGTGGCGCCTATGACATCCTGGTGGGGCCCGGCCTGCTGCGCCGCGCGGGTGCGGAGATCGCGCAGCGGGTCGAAGGCCGCCGCGCCGTCATCGTCAGCGATACCGCGGTGGGGCCGCTGCACCTGCCTGCGCTGCGCGAGGGGCTGGCCGATGGCGGCTTCACCCTCGCCGCCGAGATCCTGGTGCCGCCGGGGGAAGCCAGCAAATCCTTCGCCGAGTATGAGCGCGTGGTGGACGCCATCCTCTCCGCCCGCGCGGATCGGCGGCTGGTGGTGATCGCCCTGGGCGGTGGCGTGGTCGGAGACCTCGCCGGCTTCGCCGCGGCGTCCGTGCTGCGCGGCCTGCCCTTCGTGCAATGCCCCACCACGCTGCTGGCCCAGGTGGACAGTTCGGTGGGCGGCAAGACCGGCATCAACACCGCGCAGGGCAAGAACCTGGTCGGCGCCTTCCACCAGCCGCGCCTGGTGCTGGCCGATACGGGCACCCTCGCCACGCTGCCGCCGCGCGAGTTGCGCGCCGGCTGGGCCGAAGTGGCGAAGCACGGGCTGCTGCAAGGCCCCTTGTGGGACTGGTGCGAGGCGAACGGCCCCGCCGCCATGGCGGGCGACCCCGCGGCGCTGACCCATGCCGTGCTGGAAAGCTGCCGCCTCAAGGCCGCCGTCGTGGCCGAGGACGAGTTCGAGACCAGGGCCGAGGGCGGCCGCGCCCTGCTCAACCTCGGCCACACCTTCGGCCATGCGCTGGAGGCCGAATGCGGCTATGGCGGCGACCTGCTGCATGGCGAGGCGGTGGCGGTGGGCCTCGGCCTCGCTGCCGAGATGTCGGCGCGCATGGGCCTGTGCAGCCAGGAATGGCCCGGCCGCGTTCGAGAACATCTGCGCGAGGTGGGCCTGCCCGCGCGCATCGCCACCCTGCCGCGCGGCTTCTCGGCGGAGCGGCTGGTGGCGCGCATGAAGGCCGACAAGAAGGCGCGCGACGGCGCCATGCGCTTCGTGCTGCTGCGCGGCGCGGGCGGGGCCTTCACCGATTCCTCGGTGGAGGAAGAGGCCGTGCGCCGGTTGCTGATGGATGAAGGATGTTCCGAATGACCGAGACCAACCTCCAGGTTCTGCTGCGCCGCCGCCCGCAGGGCGCGCCCGTGCCCGAGGATTTCGAGGTGGCGGAAACCCCCGCGCCCACGCCCGGCCCGGGCCAGGTGCTGGTCCGCGCCCGCTTCCTCAGCCTCGACCCCTACATGCGCGGCCGCATGAGCGACGCGAAGAGCTACGCGAAGCCCGTGGCCCTCGGCGCGGTGATGGAGGGCGCCACGGTGGGCGAGGTGGTCGCCTCCAGCGACCCCGGCTTCGCGCCCGGTGACGTGGTGATGGGCGGCCAGGGCTGGCAGCGCTTCTGCGTGATGGATGCGGCGCGGCTGCGGCGCGTGGACACCGCGGTGGCGCCGCTCTCGGCCTATCTCGGCGTGCTGGGCATGCCGGGGCTGACCGCCTGGGTGGGCCTCGAGGACATCGGCACGCCGAAGGCCGGCGAGACGGTGGTGGTGAGCGCCGCCTCAGGCGCGGTCGGCCAGGTGGTGGGGCAGTTGGCCCGCGCGCGCGGCTGCCGCGTGGTGGGCATCGCCGGCGGGCCGGCGAAGTGTGACTTCGTGGTGAAGGGGCTGGGCTTCGACGCCGGCCTGGATCACCGCCAGCCGCTCGGGCCGCAACTCGACGCCGCCTGCCCCGATGGCATTGACGTCTATTGGGAGAATGTCGGCGGCCATGTGCAGGAGGCGGTGTTCCCGCGCCTCAACGATTTCGGCCGGATGGTGATGTGCGGCATGATCGCGCAGTACAACATCGCCCCCGGCGCCGACGCCACGGGCGCGCCGCCGGGCCCCAATCTCGGCCCCGTGGTGCGCAAGCGGCTGCGCATCCAGGGCTTCATCGTCAGCGACACGGGATGGGGCCGCTACGACGCCTTCCTGGCCGAGATGACGCCGCTCATCGCCGAGGGCCGCATGCGGTGGCGTGAGGATGTGGTGGAGGGGCTGGACGCTGCGCCGCGCGCCTTCATCGGCCTGTTGCAGGGCGAGAATTTCGGCAAGCTGGTCGTCCGCATCGGCTGAGCCTGCCGCACGGGGCCGGCAGCGGCCCCGTGCACGGATGAGGGCCTGTGCCGGCCTCCGCGCGCCGTACCGGCACGGATCGCCGAGGCTCGCGCGCCGCGCGTTCAGATGCGCCGCGCGGGTGTGCTCCGGCAGGCGCCGACAAGTTTCGAAACATTTTCGGGAACCCCCGCAAGCCTCGGCGGTTCTTACAGCACGGGCCCGCTGATCGGCGGCACCGTAGCGGGCGAGGCAGCACAAGCGACTGCCCCCACCCCAACACCAAGGGACCCGTGCATCGGTCGCGCCTTCGGGCGCGGGCGGAAACGGGCGGCCATCGCGGCCGCCATAAACCACCAGTCTCAAGGAGAATCATTCATGAAGACGCATTTCTTCACGACCACCGCCCTCGCGGGCGCCTTCCTTCTCGGCATCGCCGGCGCGCCTTCCGCGCAGGGCGTGAACCCGGGCGCTCCCGGCAGCGCGGCTGGCGGGACGATGGCCCAGGGCAGCACCCCCGGTGTGACCCAGACCCCCGGCATGACGCAGACCCCGGGCATGACCCAGGGCCGCACGGGCAGCATGCAGCCGGGTTCCACCAGCACCCAGCGCGCGTCGATGAACGAGGAGCAGGTGCGCGGCATCCTTTCCGCACGCGGCTACACCGACATCAGCGGTGTCGAGCGTGACGGCGACCACTTCAAGGTCGGCGAGGCGAAGCGCTACGGCCGCGACGTCGAGGACCTTCGCGTCAACGCCCGCACCGGCCAGGTCGAGGACGAGGCGCGGCTGAACGAGGACCAGGCCCGCAACCTGCTCGAGGAGCGTGGCTATTCCGAGATCAGCGACGTGGAGCGTGACGGTGCCACGATCACCGCCAAGGCCAAGCGTGATGACCGGGAGATGACCGTGCGCATCGACGGCAACACCGGCGCCGTGATGCCGCAGCCTGCCTCGAACTGAGGCACTGAACCGGCGGGGGCGCCTTGCGTGCCCCCGCCATTTCCCACTCCACCCGAACACGAAAGGGGCCGACATGCCCGACCAGGATCGAATCAAAGGTGCCGGCAACCAGGCCAAGGGCGCGGTCAAGAAGGGCGTCGGCGACCTGACCGGCGACACGAAGCTCAAGACCGAAGGCGAGGCCGACAAGGTCAAGGGCAAGGCGCAGAGCGCCGTCGGCGGTGCGAAGGACGGCGTCCGCGACGCCGTGAAGAAGGATTGATGCGGCAGGTCGCGCCCCCCGTGCGGGACTCGGCCGACCGCCCACAGAGGAGACAGGACATGGCATTCGACATGACAGATCATCGCCCCGGCCCGCGCGCCGGACTCATGGCCACGGCTGCGATGGGGGCCGTTCTGGCCTTCGGCGTGGTCGGAGTGGCGCATGGGCAGCAGCAGGGCCAGCAGCAGGGCCAAGCCCAGCAGGCCCAGGCCCAGCGCCAGCAGGCCGGTCAGGCGCTGGAGCAGGCGGAGCAGCAGCTGCGCCAGACGCAGGAGCAGCTTGGCAGCAGCGGTGCGGCCCAGCCGCAGGCGGTGCAGCAGGCCCGCCAGGCTGTCGAGCAGGTCAAGGTGGCCATGCGCCAGGTGCCGGAGCAGGGCCGGCGTGAGCAGGGCTATCGTCTGGCGCAGCAGCATGTGAGCGCGGCCGAGCAAACGCTCGCCAGGCAGAATGTGCCGGCGGAACAGGCCCGCACCGCCATCCAGAACCTGCTCGGCGTGCTGCCCTCGACCCGCGCGCAGCTGACCGGGACCGGACAGCAGGCGCAGGCCGGACAGGCCCAGGCCCCGCAGGCACAGGCCCCGCAGGCACAGGCCCAGCGTGAAGATGCGCGCCAGTCGCAGGTCGTGGTGGACCAGCCCACCGCGCAGCTGCAGGTGACCCAGCCGCCGCCGCAGATCACGGTGACGCAGCCCGAGCCCACCATCACGGTGGTCGTGCCGCAGCCCGAGATCATCGTGCGCCAGCCCGCCCCGCAGGTGACGGTGCAGATGCCTGAGCCGCAGGTTGAAGTGCAGCAGGAGCAGCCGCAGGTGGCCGTGTCCGAGTCGGCGCAGCCGCAGGTGCGGGTGGCCGAGGGCCAGCCGCGCGTGCAGATCCAGCAGTCGCAGCCGCGCGTGGTGGTGCAGCAGGCCGAGGGCCAGCCGCAGATCCGCTACGAGCAGCAGGGCGAGGCCACCATTCGCCATGAGCGGCAGGCCCAGGCCACGCAGCCGCAGCAGGGTGAGCAGCGGCAGCAGGCCGCGGCCCAGACGCCGGCCCAGCAGGCCCAGGCGACGCAGTCCAGGGCCGGTTCGTCGGCCGACGCGCGGGCGCAGCAGGGTCAGCCTGCGGCCACGGCTGGCACCTCCTCGGGCATGCAGCTTGAGGAAGCGTCCAACCTGGTCGGCACCAACGTCGTCGGCGCGAACGGCCGTGACGCCGGCGAGATCGAGAACCTTCTCGTGGACAACCAGGGCGTCGTGCGCGCCGCCGTGGTGGAATGGGGCGGGTTCCTGGGGATCGGCAGCCGCCAGGCCGTGGTTCCCATGGAGAACATCAGCATCTCGGGCGACCGGGCGGAAATGAACCTGACCCGCCAGCAGCTCGAGGCACTGCCCCGCTACGAGCGGAACAACGTGAGCCAGGTGGGCCAGGAGCGCGGTTGGGACGGCGTGCGCCTCTACCGCTGACGCCCGTGCCCGGCGCGGTTCAGAACCGCGCCGGGCTGTAGGGCGAGGGGTCCAGGAAGGGCGCCTCGCCCGCCATCATCTCCGACAGCAGCCGCCCCGTGCTGGGGCCCAGCGTGAAGCCCTGGTGCGCGTGCCCGAACGCGCACCAGGCGTTTTGCTGTCCTGGCAGCGGGCCGATCACGGGCAGCATGTCCGGCGTGCAGGGGCGCACGCCCATCCAGGGCGTGTCCTCCACCGCCTCCGCCAATGGCAGCAGGCCGCGGGCGATGGGCTCGGCGCGAGCAAGCTGGACGGGCGTGGGCGGTGCTTCATCGCGCGCGAATTCCGCGCCGGTGGTCAGCCGCACGCCGGCGCGCATCGGTGCCAGCAGGAAGCCGCTGCCGACATCGAGCAGCGGCCGGTTCAGCACCGCATTCCCTGACAGCCCGAAGTGCCGATGATAGCCGCGCTTGCCGAACAGCGGCGGCGCATAGCCGAGCGGCCGCGTCACGCGCCCCGCCGCGGCACCCAGCGCCACCACCATATGTTCCGCCTCAACGCCCGCCGCGCGCCAGCCGGCGCCGCTGCGCGCCAGCGTCGTCGCATCGCCCCGCAGGATGCGGCCGCCCGCCTCGGTGAAGCGGCGCGCATAGGCCAGCGTCAGCGCGTGCGGGTCGCTCACCGAGATGGGGTCGGTGAAGTGGATGGCGCCCAGCCGCGCCACCTTCAGGTGCGGCTCCGCCGCCGCCAGCGCCGCCGCGTCCAGCAGGGTGAAGTTCACGCCGTGCTCGCGCCGCGCCGCCTCGGCCTGGGCCAGGGCGGCCTCCAGCCTTGCCACGTCGTTGTAGAGCCGCATCCAGCCGATCGGCCGCATCAGCGCCATCGCCTCGGTGCCCGCGGCCAGCGCCAGATGTTCGTCCAGGCAGGTGGCGATCAGCGCGGCATGGCCGGCCACGGCCGCCAGGTAGCGGCGCGGCTCCGAATGCCACCAGTAGCGCAGCAGGGGGCCGGCGAGGCCGGGCAGGGCGCCGGGGTGATAGGCCACCTCGACGGTGCGGTTGCCGGCCATGCGGCGCAGCTCGGAAAACGCGCGCGGGAAGGGGTGGGGGAAGACGGCCTCGCGCTGGATCAGCCCGCCATTGCCGAAGGAGGCGCCTTCGCCCGGCGCGTCGCGGTCCAGCAGCGCCACGTCCCAGCCGCGCCGGCGCAGATGCAGCGCCACCGAGACGCCCACCATTCCCGCACCCAGCACCAGTGCCGAATTCGCCATTCCCTGCCCCATCGCCCGATGGCGGACAGGCTGCGGGAGAAGGGCGGGGCCAGCAATCCCCGCAAGGTCGGTGTTCCCGGCGCTGCCGCCGCGACGCATCCCGCTCCAGGCTATGCCCGCTTCGGGTGGGGCTTGCGCGTCTGCGGCCGCATGGGCTGCATGGGTTCGACGCGGATATGCGCGTCCTCGCCCTCGGCCTTGCGGGCGGCGGTGGCGAAGCGCGCGGCGGCGTAGGGCGCCACCTCGAACTGCGTCTCGCGGTCCAGGATGCGCATGCGGCCGATCTCCTGCCGCGTCACATGGCCGCGCCGGCAGAGGAAGGGCAGCAGCCAGCGCGGATCGGCATTGCCGCTGCGGCCCACATCCATGCGGAACCACACGCCCTCGGTGTTGTTGGCCTCGGGCGTCGGGCGATTGTCGCGCGGGGCGCCGTAGTCGCGGGGGGCGGCGTGGTCGCGCGGGGTCCGGGCGGCGGCGCGGTCATGCACCTCGGCCAGTTCCTCGGGCGCGGGGAGGGGGGCGCGCAGCACGCGCACCAGGGCCGCGGCCAGCCCCTCGGGGCCGCGGGCGGCCATGGCGGGGTCTGCCAGCAGGCGGCGGGCAATGGCCATGTCCTGCTCGGCCGGTTCCTCGGCGGCGAGCGCCAGCGCCTCTTCCACCAGGCGCTCGGCGTCGCGCGCGCGGATGGTCTCGGCAGAGGGCGCGGGGCCCCAGCTGGCCTTGACCTTGGCGGCCATCAGCAGGCGTTCGGCGAGGCGCCGGCGGGTGTGCGGCACCAGCAGCAGGCTGATGCCCTTGCGCCCCGCCCGCCCGGTGCGGCCGCTGCGGTGCAGCAGCGTCTCGGGGTCGCGCGGGAGTTCGGCATGGATGACGAGGCCGAGATCCGGCAGGTCGATGCCGCGCGCGGCCACATCGGTGGCCACGCAAACGCGGGCATGGCCGTCGCGCAGGCTCTGCAGCGCGCGCAGGCGCTCCGTCTGGGAGAGTTCGCCTGACAGCGCCACGGTGGAGAAGCCACGCTCCGCCAGGTTGCCGCGCAGCCGCGTCACGGTGGCGCGGGTGGCGCAGAACACCATGGCGACGCGCGGGTTCTCCAGCCGCAGCACGTTCACCACGGCGCGCTCCAGCTCATGCGGGGCGACGACGGCGGCGCGGTACTCGATGTCGCCGTGCTGCTCGCCCTGGTTGCTGGCCTCGATGCGCAGCGCGTCGCGCTGGTAGCCCTTGGCGAGTGCCGCGATGCCGCGTGGCACGGTGGCCGAGAACATCAGCGTGCGGCGTTCGGCCGGCGTCTCGTCGAGGATGGCCTCCAGATCCTCGCGGAAGCCGAGGTCCAGCATTTCGTCCGCTTCGTCCAGCACCACGGCGCGCAGGCCGGTGGGTGTGAGGTTGCCGCGCTCCAGGTGGTCGCGCAGGCGGCCGGGGGTGCCGACGACGATGTGCGCGCCCTGCGCGAGAAGGCGCTTTTCCGCGACAGGATCCATGCCGCCGACGCAGGAGACAATGCGCCCGCCGGCCGGCGCATAGAGCCAGCTGAGTTCCGCCTTCACCTGCAACGCCAGTTCGCGCGTGGGCGCGACGACGAGGGCGAGCGGGGCGGCGGGCGGCGGCAGGCGGTCGGCCTCGCCCAGCAATTCGGGCGCCAGCGCCAGGCCGTAGGCCACGGTCTTGCCCGAACCGGTCTGGGCGGAGACCAGCAGATCACGCCCCGCCGCCTCGGGCTGGAGGGTGGCGGCCTGGACGGGGGTGGGTTCGGCGTAGCCACGGCCGGAGAGGGCGGCCCGCAGGGAAGCGGGCAGATGGTCGAACGACATGCGAAGAAAGGTCCGGAAAGGTGGACGTTTCGTGTGCCTCCGCGCGGCCTGCGTCAAGCGCGGAACGCGCGGGGCTCGCCCCCGCCTGCCGCGTGGCGGAGGCGCGGTGGCTCCGCCGATTCACGCTCCCGGCTGGCGCCGGGCGCGATCGGGGGCTTTGCGCGGCCGATTCAAGCTCCCGGCTGGCGCCGGGCGCGATCGGGCGCGGTCAGCCTCAGCCCGCCAGTTCCGGAATGACCCCGAGCGGCGCCTGGCCCCGCGCCACGCGCTGGCAATTGTCGAAGGCGTTGCGGAAGCGGGCGATGACGTTGTCCGCGGTGGGGCCGGCAAGGTGCGGCGTCAGCACTACATTGTCAAGCGTAAACAGTGGGTTGCCTGGTGCTGGGGGTTCCTGGTCGAACACGTCGAGGCCCGCGCCGGCGATGCGGCCCGCGGCCAGCGCGTCATGCAGCGCCACCTCGTCCACCACCGGGCCGCGGCTGGTGTTCACCAGGATGGCGCTGGGCTTCATGGCGGCCAACTCGGCAGCGCCGATCAGGTGGCGGGTTGAGGCGCTGAGCGGCACGTGCAGCGAGACGATGTCCGAGGCCGCCAGGATTTCGGGCAGCAGGCGAAAGCGGACTTCGAGCGCGTCCTCGGCTTCCTCGGTCAGCCGCGCCTGGTCGAAATAGATCACGCTCATCCCGAAGGCGCGCGCCAGCCGGGCCACCTTCTTGCCGATGTTGCCCAGCCCCACGATGCCCAGCGTGCGGCTGCGCAACTCGATCAGGCCCGGCTGGTCGTTCGACTGGCCGCGCCAGCCGCCGGCGGTCACGGTGCGATGCTGCCAGATGAGGCGCTTGCCCACCGCCAGCATCAACATCAGCGCGTGCTCGGCCACCGCATTGCCGTTGGCGCCGCCATTGGTGCAGATGGGCACGGCGGCATTGCGCGCCGCCTCGATGTCGCATCGGTCATAGCCGGCGCTGAGCAGTTGCAGCAGGCGCAGCCGCGGCGCGCCGGCGTAGAAGCCGGCGTCGAGGTTGGCGCTGGCGAAGCCCACGAGGAACTCGGCGTCGCGCACCGCCTCGGCGAAGGCGGGCGTGCCCGGCTTGGCCACGATCATGTCGAACCCCTTGGGCAGGATCTCGCGCGCCATCTCGGCGGGGCTCATGGGGTTTTCCATGAGGATGAGCTTATGGACCATGCGGGGTGTTCCTCCGGTGCGGTGCGCGCCGCTGCTTCGGGCGCGGGTTAATGATTGACGCAGAAGAGCGCTCCTTGCTAGCATCAATGAAAGCGCTTTCAGTGCGGATGTCGGAATGCAGGACAGGACGCACGGAACAGCGGGAAGCAATCCTTGCAGTGAAGCGAGCCCAGGCGCGCGGGGCTGATTTTATGCGTGCGGCAAAAGAACAAGGCTGGTGGAGGAAGCGATGTCACGAATGAACGCCCTTGCGGGGGTGAATACTGTCTCGTGTCTCGATCTCAGGTCTCGTCGAAGCACCGGTGGCGCACTGCCATTGAGCGCCTGCGCTACTGCGGAGGCGCACCGGCATGCCTGACTTCCGCGCCCTGAAGGACAAGATCGCCGTTGTCGGCGTGGGCAACACCGCCTATGGCCGCTTCCCGGAAACCGACGACTACGGCCTGGGCGCGGAAGCCTTCCGCCGCGCCGTCGAGGATTGCGGAATCGAGAAGAACCGCGTGGACGGGCTGCTGGTCTGCCGCGTGCCCTATTATGCCCGCATGGGCGAGATCCTGGGCCTCAACCCCCGCTGGACCGTCTCGCTGCCTGGCCATGGCCGCATGGCGGCCATGGCGCTCATCGAGGCCGCCGCCGCGCTGGAAGCCGGCCTCTGCGACTATGCGGCGCTGATCTACACCAATATCGGCAAGTCGCGCCGGGTGAACTATGGCGGCGACGAGAACCCCTCGCTGTGGGACCCCTACGGCTACACCTCGCCGGGTGCCGCGCATGCCATGATGTTCCAGCGGCACATGCACCTCTACGGCACCACAACGCGCCAGTTGGCCGAGGTGTCGGTCGCGTTCCGCCATCACGCCTGCCTCAACCCCGATGCCGTGATGAAGCAGCCCATCACCATCGACGACCACGAGGCCGCGCGCCCCATCGTCGAGCCGCTGCGCCTGCTGGACTACTGCCTGATCAATGATGGTGCCGTCTGCCTCATCCTCACGACGAAGGAGCGCGCGCGCGATCTGAAGAAGAAGCCCGTCATGCTTTCGGGCTTCGGCGCGCGCGAGGCCTACAGCAACGCCTCGCTCTCCAATTTCGACATCGATTTCTGGCATGGCGAGGTGCAGGACGCCGGCGGCCAGGCCTATGGCATGGCGGGTGTAACGCCCGCCGATGTGGACGCGCTGATGTGCTACGACAATTTCAGCCCCACCGTGCTGTTCAGCCTGGAGGGCCTGGGCTTCTGCGGCCGTGGCGAGAGCGGGCCCTTCGTCGAGGGCGGCACGCTGAAGCTGGGCGGCAAGCTGGCGACCAACACCGATGGCGGGCACCTCTCCAACTCCTACATGCAGGGCTGGGCGCTCAACGTCGAGGCCGTGCGCCAGGTGCGCGGCGAATGCGGCGCCCGCCAGGTGCCGGGGGCGGAGGTGGTGCAGTTCATCGCCACCACGCCCTGCACGCGCACCATCATCTACACCCCCGGCTGAGCGAGAGGGACATCCACATGGACATGACCGCCCCGGCCAAGCCGCTGCCGAAGATCGACCCCGTCACGCGCGGCTTCTGGGACCTGACGCGCCAGGGCAAGCTCTCGGTGCAGCGCTGCGACGATTGCGGACACACGCATTATCCGGGCGGGCCGGTGTGCCCCGCCTGCCTCTCGCCGCGGCAATCCTGGATGCCCGTATCGGGCCGCGGCACGCTTCTGTCCTGGGTGCGCTTCCACCGCGCCTACTGGGATTCCTTCCGCGAAGACCTGCCCTACATCGTGTGCCTGGTCGGCCTGGAGGAGGGGCCGATGATGGTAAGCAACCTGCTCGGCCCCGCCGACCAGTCGCCCGGCATCGGCAGCGCGGTCGAAGTCGTCTTCGAGCGCGTGACCGATGAGATCACGCTGCCCAGGTTCCGCCTGGCGGCTGGCTGAGGCAGCCGATGCGCGCGCCGGGCAAGGCACGGATCGAGGATGTGGCGGCGGCGGCCAATGTATCGCCCGCCACCGTCTCGCGCGTGTTCAACAACCCCGACCTCGTGCGCCCCGAAATCCGCGCCCGCGTGCAGCGCGTGGCGGACGAGATGGGCTACATGGCCAATGGCGCGGCGCGCGCCCTGGCCTCGCGCCGTTCCTGGGCGCTCGGCGCCGTGATCCCCACGCTGAACAACACCATCTTCGCCGGCGCCATCAACGCCTTCCAGAACCGGCTGGAGGCGGGCGGCTATGTCATGCTCGTCACCGGTTCCAACTACGACGCCGAGCGGGAATACCAGCAGGTGCGTGCCATGCACGAGCGCGGCGTGGAGGGGTTGATGCTGGTGGGGGCCGCGCATGAACGGCGCGTGTTCAAGCTGCTGGAAGCCTCCGGCCTGCCCTTCGTGCAGGTCTGGGCGCTTCCTGGCGTAAACCCCTACCCCTGCATCGGGTACGACAACGCCAAGCCGGCGGAGCTCGTGGTGGATCACCTGATCAGCCTCGGGCATCGCGACATCGCGCTGGTGGTGGGCGGCATGGCGCTCAATGACCGGGTGGCGGGTCGCGTGGCCGGCATGGCGCGCGCCATGGCCCGCCATGGGTTGCCCCTGCCGCCGGAACGCGTGGTGCAGCGCCCCTATTCCATCGAGGATGGGCGCGAGGGCCTGCGCCAGTTGCTCCGACGCGAACCCTGGCCCACCGCCATCGTGGCCGGCAACGACGTGCTGGCCTTCGGTGTGCTGCGCGAGGCGCAGGAGCGTGGCATCGCCGTGCCCAGGGACCTTTCCATCACCGGCATCGGGGATCTGGATCTGGCCGCGCAGCTCTACCCGCCGCTGACCACGGTGCGCACCCCGCGTGACCAGATGGGCAGGTTGGCGGCGGAGTTCCTCATGGAGGCGGCGGCGGGCCGGCCGATGGAACTGCCCCCCGAACTGCCGGTGCAGCTCATCCTGCGCGGCACCACCGCCGCGCCGGCCGCGCGCGCGGTGCCGCTGCCCACCCGAAAGCGCTCACCGAGGGGCGCGGCGGCATGACCGGCACGCTGCTCGTCACCGGCGCCAGCCGCGGCATCGGCGCCGCCACCGCCCGGCTTGCGGCTGCGCGCGGCTGGCGCGTGGTGCTGGGCTACGAGCAGCGCGCTGCGGCGGCCGAGGCGGTCGTGGCCGAGATCATCGCCGCCGGCGGCGAGGCCATCGCCGTCCAGGCCGACACCTCGCGGGAAGCGGAGGTCGTGCGGCTGTTCGACACCGCCGCCGCGCGCTTCGGCCGGGTGGACGCGCTGGTGAACAATGCCGGCATCAATGGCGGCCCCGCGCCGCTGATGGACCTGCCCGCCGAGGAGCTGCGCCGCATGCTGGAGGTGAACCTCCTCGGCCCCATGCTCTGCGCGCGTGAGGCGGTGCGGCGCATGGCCCGCAGCCGTGGCGGCGCGGGCGGTGTGATCGTCAACCTCGCCTCCGTCGCCGCCGTCAATGGCAGCGCCGGTGAGCGTGTGCACTACGCCGCCAGCAAGGGCGGCATCGTCAGCTTCACCATCGGCCTCGCGAAGGAGGTCGCGCGCGAGGGCATCCGCGTCAACGCCGTCAGCCCCGGCCTGACCGAGACCGAGATGAACCCGCCCGAACGCCTGGCACGCCTGGTGGACAACGTGCCGCTGGGCCGCGTGGCCGAGCCGGAGGAGGTGGCGCGCGTCATCCTGTTCCTGCTCTCGGGCGAGGCCTCCTACGTGCTGGGCACCAACATCACCGTCTCCGGCGGCAGATAGAACGAAGAGGAAGCGGCATTTGTCCGAGCAGAATTCCAGCACGGCGAAGCCCGGCATCCTGGCCGGCCTGCGCGTCATCGAAATCGCGGATGAGAGCGGCGAGTATTGCGGCCTGGTCCTGGGCGGCCTCGGTGCGGAGGTGGTGAAGGTGGAACCGCCCGGCGGCAACGCCACGCGCCACATCGGCCCCTTCCTCGACGACCAGCCCGGGCCGGAGCGTTCGCTGCACTTCTGGGCCTACAACCGGGGCAAGCAGTCGGTGGTGCTGGACCTCGACGCGGAGGCGGGGAAGGCCGGCCTGCGGCGCCTGCTGGAGGGTGCCGACATCCTGCTCGATAGCACGCGCGGGCGCGTGAACGCGGCGCTGGGCCTCGATCGCGCGGCGCTGCCGGCGGCCTTCCCGGGGCTCATCGTCGCGCGCATCACGCCCTTCGGCGATGTGGGCCCGTGGAAGGATTTCCGGGCGTCGGACCTGGTGCACCTCGCCCTTGGCGGCGTGATGATGAATTGCGGCTACGACCCCGCGCCCGGCCGGCACTACGACCTGCCGCCCATCGCGCCGCAGCTCTGGCACGCCTACCACATCGCGGGCGAGCAGATGGCGATCGGCATCGTGGCCGCCCTCATCCACCGGCACCGCACGGGCGAGGGGCAGGATGTGTCCTGCGCGGTGCATGAGGCGGTGTCGAAGAACACCGAGCTGGACGTCATGTCCTGGGTGATGCGGCGCGCCCCGCTGTTCCGCCAGACCTGCCGGCACGCCACGGAACAGCCGACGCAAATTCCCAGCATCGGCCACACCAAGGATGGGCGCTGGTTCATCACCGCGGGCGTCTCGGCGCGCGACCAGGCGAACCTCGTGCCTTTCCTCGCGCGCTACGACATGCAGGCGGATCTCCAGGCGCCGCCGGAGGGGGCGGACCTCAAGGCGCGCAACGTGCCGGGTTCCACGGCCTCCGACGAAGGCAAGGCGCATCTCATCGAGGTGGTGCAGCGCTTCATCCGCGCCCATACGAACGAGGCCATGCCCTGGCGCGAGGCGCAGGATGCCGGGCTGCTCTGGGCGCCGCTGCGCAAGCCGCACGAGAACGCCGCCGACCCGCACTGGCAGGTGCGCGGCACCTTCGCGGAGCTTCCGCATCCCGAGCAGGGCCGCGGCTTCACCTACCCCGTCAGCAAATGGGTGAGCGACCGCACCGCCTGGCAGGCCGGTCGGCGCGCGCCGCTGCTGGACGAGGATGGCGCGCGGCTCCGTGGCGAGGCCCCGCGCCGGCCCCTGCTGCCCGCACAACCCAAGGTCGCGACCGAACTCTCCGCGCGCGGAAAGCCATTCCCGCTGCAGGGCGTGCGCATCTTCGACTTCTCCTGGTTCCTCGCCTCGGCGGGCGGCACGCGCTTCGCGGCGGCCCTGGGGGCCGACGTGATCAAGGTGGAGTGGAAGGACAACCCCGACACGCGGCTGGCCGCCATGTCGCCCATCGGCGGGCGGACGGCGCGCGAAGCCGCGACGGCGCCGCTGGAGGGGGTGAAGGACTCCGACATGGGCGGCCAGTTCAACAACAAGAACTCCGGCAAGCGCGGCATGTCGCTCAACATCCGGCACCCCAAGGGCCTTGAGATCGCGCGGCGGATGGTCGCGTGCTCGGACGTGGTGGCGGAGGGGTTCTCGCCCGGCGTGCTGAAGCGGCTTGGCCTCGGCTACGACGTCATGCAGAAACTGAACCCTGCCATCATCTACGTGCAGCAATCGGGCATGGGCGGCATCGGCACTTATGGGCGATTCCGCACCATCGGGCCGGTGGCGGCGGCCTTCGCCGGCACCTCCGAGATGTCGGGCCTGCCCGAGCCCGCCATGCCGGCCGGCTGGGGCTATTCCTACCTCGACTGGATCGGCGCCTATGGCTTCGCGCTGGCCATCATCGGCGCGCTGTATCACCGCGACCGCACGGGGCAGGGGCAGTGGATCGACAGCTCGCAATGCGAGTCCGGCATCTTCCTGGGCGCGGTGCCGATGCTGGACTGGAGCGCGAATGGCCGGCCCTGGACGCGCATCGGCAACCGCTCGCCGTACAAGCCTGCCGCCCCGCACGGCGCCTATCGCTGCGCCGGCGACGACCGCTGGATCGCGATCGCGGTGTTCGACGACGCGGCCTGGCAGGCCATGGCGCGCGTTGCCGGAAGGCCCGGCTGGGCGGGCGACCCGCGCTTCGCCACGCTGGAGGCGCGGCTGCGCCACCAGGATGCGCTGGACGCCGAAATCAGCGCCTGGACACAGGGCCAGGAGGCGCATGCCTGCATGATGGCGCTGCAACAGGCGGGAGTCGCAACCGGCGTCTGCCAGAACGCCGAGGACCGCTGCGACCGTGATCCGCAACTGCCCGCGCTGGACTGGTTCACCGAGGTGACGGGCACGAAGATCGGCCAATGGCCGGTGACGGAACTGCCCATGAAGATGTCGGCCACCCCGCCCTACAGCGGCGGCCCCGTCAACCGCGGCGCGCCCTGCTACGGCGAGGACAACCGTGCCATCCTCACGCAGATGCTGGGCTTCACCGACGGCGAGGTGGATGCGCTGGCGGCCGAGGGCGTGATCTGAACTCAGCCGGCGGAACGGGCGGCACAAGCCCGGCGCCGGACCATCGAAGGGACCGTGAAAATGCGGCCCGCCTAACCGGAAGCAGGAGGAATATAAACTATGTCCAACCATTCAGACATCACCCGCCGCGGCCTCGGCCTCGGCGCCCTCGGCGCCATGATGGCGGCGGGCGCGGCCCAAGCGCAGCCCGCGCCCAACTTCCTGCGCGGCCCGCTCACCATCGTCATTCCCTACGGGCCGGGCGGCCTGACGGATGTGCGCGGGCGACATTACCAGAACCACCTGCCCAAGACGACGGGCCAGCCGGTCATCGTGCAGAACGTGGCGGGCGGCGGCGCGCTGGTCGGCGCCAACTTCGTCTATTCCCGCCCGTCCAACGGGCAGACGGTGATGATCGCCAGCACCTCGGACGGGCCGCACGCGCACTACGTCCTCTCGCCGGCGCGGCCCAACTGGAGCTGGAACGACTGGTGGCCCCTGTGCATGTTCGGCTATTCGGGCCTGGGCTTCGTCTCGGCGCGGCGGAGCAACTTCGGCGGGTTGCAGGCCGTGATCGACCGGGTGAAGGCCAACCCGGGCAGCGTGACGCTGGCCTCCATCGGGCCGGGGCGCCTCGATGACCTCTACATGCTGGAGTTCATGCGCGCGACCGACACGCTCGGGAAGTGGAACTGGGTCTTCTACAACTCCTCGGCCACCATCCAGGCGGACCTGCTGAGCGGCGACGTGCATGTGGGCTACCTGGGCGTCACCCGCCGCGACATGATCGACCACCCCACCTTCGACGTGCTGGCACTGGGCATGGCCGAGGACGAGCTGCCCACCGAGAACTTCCCCTTCCGCTGGCCCACGGTGGAGCGCGTCACGAACCACAAGTACCAGCTGCTCGGCGCCGGCTACAGCACCACCTTCATCAAGGCCAACGTGCCGATGGAGCGCCGCAACTTCCTCGAATGGGCCTTCGAGCAGGCCACGCGCGACCCCGAATTCATCCGCGAGCGCACGGAATACGGGGAGCCGCCGCTGTGGGTGTCCGGTGCGGAGTCCAAGCGCCGCATCGATGCGCTGGTGGCCGTCGTGCAGGAGATGAAGCCCCTGCGCGACCAATGGGTCCGCGCCCGCTGACCTCAGCATCATCACCCCCCGGCATCCGCCGGGGGGCCCTTTGGAAGGTCTGAGGCAAATCCCATGTACACCGGCATCGGCGATGCGGCCTGGTCCCTGATCCAGCCCGGCAATCTCATGTGGCTCGGGCTCGGCACGGTGCTCGGCCTCATCGCGGGCACGCTGCCCGGCATCAGCGGCGTCTCGATGATGGCGCTCATGCTGCCCTTCACCTTCGGCATGCCCACCGAGACCTCGGTGCTGATGCTGGTGGGCGTCTATGCCTCGGCCACCTACTCCTCCAGCACGGGGGGCATCCTGTACAACATCCCCGGGGGTGCCGCGGGCATCCCGGCCACGGTGGAGGGCTATCGCCTCGCGCAGAAGGGAAAGCTCGGCACGGCGCTGTCCGCCGACATCTACGCCTCCTTCCTCGGCTCGCTCATCGGCTTCGTGGGCTGCGTGGTGCTGACGCCCATCTTCATGAGCATGGCCAGCGCCTTCGGCACGGCCGAGCGGGGCCTCTTCGCGCTGCTCGCGCTGGTGCTGGTGGGCACGGGGGCGCTGACGCGCGCCGATCCGCTGCGGGGCATCCTCTCGGTGGGCCTGGGCCTGCTGATCGGCACGGTGGGCATGCAGCCCAACACCGGCTTCGTGCGCTACGTGGCCGACTACCCGCAGCTCTGGGACGGGTTCCACCTCGTCTGGGTGATCGTGGGCCTCTACGCCATCCCGCAGATCTTCCGGCTGGCCACGCTCGACAAGTATTTCTCCCAGGTGCGCGGCCAGAGCCTGCACTACAACATGTGGGAGGAGACGCGGGAATTCTTCCGCTACGCCCGCGGCAAGGCAGGGCTGATCCTGCGCACGGGGCTCATCGGCACGGTGGTGGGCGCGCTGCCCGGGCTTGGCACCGTCGCGGCCTCCTGGCTCGGCTACCAGGAGGCGCATCGCAGCAGCAAGGAAAAGGAGACCTTCGGCAAGGGCAACATGGACGGGCTTGTCGGCGCCGAGACGGCGAACAACGCCGCCGTGCCGACGACGCTGGTGCCGCTGCTCTCGCTGGGCATCCCGGGCAGCGCGGCGTCGAGCCTCATCCTCGGCGCCTTCCTCCTGGCCGGCGTTCAGCCCGGGCCGCGCATGATGGAAACCAACCCGACCATGGTCTGGTCCATCCTGCTCGGGCTGTTCCTCACGGGCTTCTTCTTCGTGATCTTCGGCCTGCCCTTCCACCGCCTCGCGGTCTACGTCACCAAGATCAAGCCCGCGAACCTCATCCCGGCCATCGTGGCCTTCTCCGCCATCGGCACCTTCCTGGCCACGGGGTTCGAGGAGGGCATCTACGTCACGCTCGCCATCGGCCTCGTTGCGGTCTTCGCGGAGAAGCTGAACCTGTCCATCTCGAACATCCTGCTCGGCGTCATCCTGGGGCCGATCATCGAGAACGAGATCACGCTGGCGCTGAGCATCGGCGGCGTGGGCCGCTTCACCTATCCGGGCGCGCTGAGCCTCGTCATCCTCATCGCCGTGGTGCTGCTGTGGGGGCTCTACAAGAATCTGCTGCCCGGCATCATCGCGCTGTTCCGCCCGGCCCGCTGACAGGAGCACCATGACATGAGCCAACCCTCCATCACGCAGGACCTGATCGTGGGGACGCTGGCCGTGGCGCTGGCCGTCACGGTCCGGATCACGGTCAGCGACTATCCCGCGACGGCGGCCGCCTTCCCCTCGACGCTGGCCACCTGGCTGATGCTGCCCATCGGGCTGCTTCTGGTGCTCAAGGGCCTGCTGCGGCTGCGCTTCGAGAAGCCTGTCCCGCAGGAGGTGGACGAGGCCTCGCAGCACGTCCAGTTCACGCCGCTGACGCTCGCCACCATCGCGCTGGTCATCGCCTCGACGGCGGCCATCTACTTCGTGGGCTTCCTGGGCTCCCTCGCCCTGCTGCTGCTGGGCTGCGGCCTCGTGTTCCGCGCGCGGCCGGTGCCCTATGTGATCTTCGCCGTGTTGTTCCTTGCCTTCATCTGGCTGTTCCTCGACTTCTTCAGCGTGCAGATGCCGGAGGGGATGCTGTTCACCGAATGAGCCCGCCCGAGATGGTCCGGGTGGGCGATGTGCATCGCCAATGGCACTACCTGCATGCGGGGCTGGCGCGGCTCCGCCGCCTGCCGCGTCATCTCATCCTGCTGGGCGATCTCGAATGCCACGCCCCGCTGGACGAACTCGCCGCGCCCTTCCTCGATGCCGGGATCGCGGTCCACTGGATCTTCGGCAACCACGACTATGACGGCGGGCCCGAGATGTGGGCCAACCACACCGACCCACTGCGCAACCCCGCCACCGCCGCCGGCGCGCTGCATGGGCGCGTCGTCGAGATCGGCGGGCTGCGCGTGGCCGGGCTGGGCGGCATCTTCCGGCCGCGCGTGTGGAACCCGCCCCGCGCCCCGCGGCTGCATGCCCGCGCAGAACTGCCCGATGACATGGCCACCCTCGGCCCGGAATGGACCGATGACCAACGCGTTTCCATGGCCGCCGCCCTCGCCGCCATGGCCATCTGGCCGGAGGATGTGGCGGCCCTCGCCGCACAGCGTGCCGATGTGCTGGTGACGCATGAGGCCCCCACCAGCCATCCGGCCGGCGTGGCCGCGCTGGAGGACCTCGCCCGCGCCATGGGGGCGGCGCAGATCGTCCATGGCCACCACCATGTGAACTACCTCGCCGCCGCGGAGGACGGTCTGCGCGCCCTGGGCGTCGGTGCCGGCTGGGGCCTCGGCCTGGAAGGGCATTCCATCTGGCCCGGCGAGGAGGAGCGCTGGCTGGGCCGCCCGCCGCGCGGCTGGACGCTGGCGCGGCGGCCCGGGTGAGGGCCTGGCCCTACCTCCGCACCGCATTGGCCGCGTTGGCGGGCGGCATGCTGGCGACGGTCCTCGGCATCCCGCTGCCCTGGCTGATCGGCGCCATGCTGGCCGTGGCCGCGCTCGGCTGGTGGCGCGAGACGGCGGTGCCCGAGCCGGTGCGTCCCGCAGGGCTGCTGCTGCTTGGGCTGGGCCTGGGACAGACCTTCACCGCCGAGGTGCTGCTGGCCGTGGGCGGTGCGCTGCCGGCGCTGATGCTGGCGGGCGTGCTGGGCATCCTGGCCGGGCTGGCGGCGGGCCGGTTGTTCGAGCGCCTGGCCGGCACCGATGCCCGCACGGGCTACTACTGCGCGGTGCCGGGCGGCATCCTGGCCATGGCCGTGTTGGCGCAGCGGGCGGGGCTTTCGGTGCCGGTGGTGACACTGGCGCAGACGCTGCGCCTGGTCGCCGTCATCGCGATCTTCCCGCCGCTGCTGACCCTCGCCGCGCCGGCCGTGGTGGACAGCGTCTTCACCATCGCGCGGCCGCCGGTCTGGTGGCCGGGGCTGCTGCTGCTGCTGGCGGGCGCGCTGCCGGTGGCCTTCGGGGCGCGCGCGGCGGGCATCGCGAACCCCTGGATGCTGGGGCCCTGCGCGCTGTGCATCACCCTGTCGGGCTTCGGTGTGCTGCCCTCGGGCGTGCCCATGGCGCTGGTGGACGCGGCGCAGGTGGGCATGGGGGCCGCGCTGGGCGCGAAGCTGACGCCGCGCTTCCTGATGGGATCGCGCGGCATCGCGCTGGCTTCGCTCGCCTCGGGCGCGGTGCTGTCGGCACTGCTGACCCTGCTGGCACTGCCCATGGCCTGGGCGGCCGGGCTGCCGGTTGCGGCGGTGATCCTGGGCATGGCGCCGGGCGGCATGCCGGAGATGACCGTGACGGCCAAGGCGCTCGACCTCGCGGTGCCGCTGGTGCTGGGTTTCCACCTGGTGCGGCTGCTGCTGTGCAACCTCCTGGTGGAGCCGGTGTGGACGCTCTCCGCCCGCTGGCGCGGCGCGCGTTGACAGCCGCCGTCCCCGCCCGGACCATCGGCCCATGCAGGAACAGCGCTGGTCCGCGGTGGCGGAGCTCTACCACGCCTATTTCACCGGGCTGATCCTCACCGTCGCCAGCCGGCGCGGCGGGGCGGAGGCCGCCGAGTGGATTTTTCGCCTGTTCCGGCACCAGCATCACGAGAAGTTCCTCGCGAGCCTCGGCAAGCTCGGCCTCGCGCACCTGCCCGACGCGGTGCGGGCCGCGGCCTATCACTATTTGTCCAACCAGGTGGGCGGCGTGCAGGTGGAGTTCATCCGCGAGAGCGACCGCAAAGCGTGGGTGCGCTTCGTGCCGCCGCGCTGGGTCTATCCGGGTGCCGCCATCTGCGGCGTGCCGTCGGAGGTGTCGCGCGCCATGCTGCGCGGCTGGTACGCGCAGAACGGGCCGTCGCTCGGCAACCCGCGGCTGGGCTTCGTCTGCACCGCGCAGACGACGGACGGGCAGCACGGCCTCTCCGGCTATTTTTGCGAACATGACCGCGACCTCGCGCCGGAGGAACGCCTGGTCTTCCGCCCCGGCGAGGACCCGCCGCCCTTCGACCCCGCCGCCGCCCCCCGCCTGCCCGAGGCCGACTGGCCCGCCGAGCGCCGCGCCAAGGCCGCGCGCAACTACGCCATGGAGTATATCCGCAGTGGCCTGCCGCGCCTCGCCGAAGTGCTGGGCCCGGCCGAGGCGCGGCATCTCGGCAATGTCGCGGGCCGCCTCATCGGCGCGCAGGGCTACCACGCCACCGCCGCCGGCCTGGGCGTGGCGGGCGAGGGCGGCGCCATGGGCTTCGCCCGCCTCCTCGCCGCCCTGGCCGAGGCCGAGGGCGATGCGGCCGAGTTCACCACGGAAGGCCCCGCCGTTCTGGTCCGCCGCACCGGCTTCCGCCTGCTGCGCGGCCTTGGCCCGCTGCACCCCTGCGTCTTCGAGGGGTGGAACGGGCTGGTGGAAGGCATGCTCCAGGTCCATGACCGCTTCCTGGTGATGGACCTCCCCGCCCGCGCCGACTGGGGCGACGCGCACACCACCTGGCGCATCCGTCCGAGAGGTTCCGCATGAGGTTCAACCACGTCGCCAACCGCCTCGACGCCGCGCATTTCGAACTGGTGGTCGAGATGCTGCGCGAATGCGCGGGCTTCGTCGAACTGCGCCGCACCGCGCGCGCCATTTGGCTGCGCCAGCCCGGCGCCAATGTGGATTTGCAATTCAGCCGCAGCACCACCGCGGCGCGCGACGCGGACAAGCTGCGCTCCCAGATCGCCTTCCTCAGCGACACGCCGCGCGAGGATTTGCAGGCGCTGGCCGACTGGCTTTCGGCGCGCGGCCTGGAGGCGAGCGTCGGCGCCTATTCCGACCGCGAATTCTACCTGGACGCGCCCGCCGCCTTCGTGGATTTCGTGATCGAGGCCATGCGTCCCGAGCTTGCGGAGTACGGCGTCCCCACCTGACGGCTTGCGGCGCGCGCCGCCCGCACGGAGACTGGCCGCCGGAGGAACCCCATGCCGGACGCAGCCGAGGCCAGCGTGGAGACACGCGCCTCCTGGACCATCGCCTTCGCCACCACCACCATGCTGGCGCTCGCGGCCGGCGCGCCACTGACCGTCGTCATCGGCCTGGTTCCCATCGCGGAGGACCTCGGCACCGGGCGCTCGCTGCCCTCGCTCGCCACCTCGCTGGCCTATCTCGGCACGGGGGTGGGCGGCGTGATGTGCGGGCTGCTGGCCGCGCGCTACGGTCAGCGGGCGGTGGCCATGCTGGGAGGCTTCGCCATCCTGGCCGGGCTTGCCATTGCCTCGCTGGGCGAGCCGTGGTCGCTGCTGGTGGGCATCGGGCTGGGCGTGGGGCTGTTCGGCAATGGGGCGCTGTTCGCGCCCATGGTGGCCTATGCCTCGCTGTGGTTCGACCGCAGGCGGGGCACGGCGCTGGCGCTGGTCTCGTCCGGGCAATACATCGCGGGCTTCGTCTGGCCCTTCGTGTTCGAGCGCGCCATCGCCACCTTCGGCTGGCAATGGACCATGCTGGGCTACGGCATCTTCGCCTCCAGCGTGGTGGTCACCTTGGGAGCATTGGTCATCCGCCCCGCCCCGGTGCCGGTGGGGGGCTATGGCGGGGTGCGGGCCTCGGCCGGGCGGCGCGTGCTGGGGATGCGGCCCAATGTGGCGCTGGGCGTCATCTCTTTCGCCTCCTTCCTCTGCTGCATCCCGATGGCGATGCCGGCCGCGCATCTGGTGGCCTTCTGTGGCGACCTCGGAATCGCGGCCTCGCGCGGGGCGGCGATGCTCTCGGTGCTGCTGCTCTGCGCCTTCCTGGCGCGGCAGTTCTGGGGCTGGCTGTCCGACCGCATCGGCGGGCTGTGGACGGTGATGTTCGGCTCGCTGGCGCAGGTGGTGGGCATGCTGGGCTTCCTGGCGACGCAGGACGAGGCCGGGCTGTTCTTCGTGGCGGCCGCCTATGGGCTGGGCTTTGGCGGCATCATCCCCGCCTATGTGCTGACGGTGCGCGGGCTGTTCCCGGCGCTGGAGGCCGCCTGGCGCGTGCCCGTGCTGCTGTTCGTCAGCCTCTCGGGCATGGCGGCCGGCGCCTGGCTGGCCGGCGCCATCTATGACCGCGTGGGCTTCTACGCCGCCGCCTGGTGGGCGGGCATCGCGTTCAACCTGGTGCAGCTTGCCATCATTGCGGAGTTGCTGCGGCGGCAGCGCCGCGAGGCGCGCCGCGCCTGATCCGCGGAGGCGGAATCGCCGGAGCGGTGAATCAGGCGCGCAACCAGGCCTGATCCGCGGAGGCGGAATCGCCGGAGCGGTGAATCAGGCGCGCAACCAGGCCTGATCAGGCCGGCAGGATGGCTTCCACCTGGGTGGCCAGGGCCTCGGGCTTCGTGGTGGGTGCGAAGCGCTCCACGACGGTCCCATCGGGCGCCACCAGGAACTTGGAAAAATTCCACTTGATGGCGCTGCCCAGCACGCCGCCCTTCTCGGCCTTCAGCCATTTGTAGAGCGGGTGGGCGCCCTTGCCGTTCACCTCGACCTTGCGGAACAGGGGGAAGGTGACGCCGAAATTCTTCTCGCAGAAGCCGGCGATCTCGGCATCGGTGCCGGGTTCCTGGTGGCCGAACTGGTCGCAGGGGAAGGCCAGGATTTCGAATCCGCGCGGGCGGAGGCGTTCGTAGAGGGCCTGCAACCCCTTGTATTGCGGGGTAAAGCCGCATTTGGACGCGACGTTCACCACCAGCACCACCCGGCCGTGATAGGCGGAAAGCGGCTGCTCGGTGCCGTCGTTCAGCGTCGCGGTGAAATCGTGGAAACCCATCTTTCGCTCCCGTCTCAGTCCCGTGGCTTTTGCGCCACCGCCAGGACGTAGTCGAGGGCGGCATAGACCTGGTCCGCCTTGAAGCGGCGCAGCAACCGATAGGGCAGGCGCCCGGAGGCGGGCAGGCGGGCGAACAGGGCGGGGTCTTCCGACAGGGCACGGTGCCAGCCGGGAAAGACCTCCTCGCCGATGGGGGTGGCGCGCACGGCCTCGAAGCCGGCCGCGCGGAATTTTTCCACATAGGTGGCGCGCGTGTCGGCGTTCGCGTCGGGAATGGCGAACTTGGCGGAAAAGCCGCGCCAGCTCATCTCCTGCCAGCGGCGGCGGATCGGGTCGGGTTCGGGCGCGGCGCGGAGGATGTCGGCCAGCACCAGGCGCCCGCCGGGGCGCAGCACGCGGAAGGCCTCGGCCAGGAAGGCCTCGCGGGTGTGGAAGTGGAAGGCGCATTCCACCGCCGTCACCACGTCGCAGCACGCATCGGGCAAGGGCATTTCGGTGGCCGAGCCCTCGCGCAGGGTGATGCGGCCTTCCAGCCCACGCCGCCGCACCCGGGCGCGGCCGAGCCGCACCTGCATCGGTGTCACATTCAGCCCGGTGATGTGTCTTGGTCCAATGCGTTCGGCCCAGAGGATGTCCTGGTCGGCGAAGCCGAAGCCCACATCCACCACCTCGTCCGCCGCGCTCATGCCGGCCGCCTCGGCCACCAGCATGGCCAGGGCGGGGCAGGCCTCGTCAATGGTCCCGGCCTGCTTCCAGTGGCCGAGGTTGAGATACAGCCCCTCGGTGGTGAAGGCGCGGGTGGCGAGCAGGCCGTAGAGCCCGGCCGGCGCCAGCGGGCGGACGGGCGGCCCGGCCCCGCGGCCCCGGGCGGCGGCGGCGCCCAGCGGGTGGGGGGCGGGGTGTGTCATCCTCCCCTCCAGATGGGGCGCCGGCCCGACGGGCCAAGCGCGGCCCGTCCCTACAACCGCCAGAAGGGCTTGCGCGCCTCGATCAGCGCATCCCCGCGCGAGACGCCGATGTCGCTCAACTGCCGCCGATCGAGTTCGGCGAGCAATTGCCGGCTGCGGCGCCGCTCGGCGCAGTCGCGGCACCAGGCCAGGAAGCGGCGCCACACGCCGCGTGGCGGCTCGCCCCAGGGGTTGCCGCCGGGGTCGCGCCGGCTGGCCTTGGGGTCTCGCAGCGGGAAGATCGGCGGGACCGGGCGGGTTGGCAGATGTGTCATGATACACTACCTCTCTCACGGAGGCACATTCGGCCCATGGTGATACGCGGGGTCAATTGGCGATTTCGTGCCGACGCAATTTCCGGGTGGTTCAGTCGCTCCTGATATAGCTTCAAAACAAAGGGATGGCTTGATGGCATGCGCGACTCGACGGGCAGACCCGCACTCGCTAGAAGTGTATCGGGACATCAGCTCGGACGAGGCCAGTTGGACGAGGCCAGGACACTGACCCATTGGACCCCCCGCCTCGCGCCCGGCGCCGGTCTCGCGCATGAGCGCCTCGCCGCCGCCCTCGCCGAGGATGTCACGGCCGGCCACCTGCCGGTCGGCGCACGCCTGCCCGCCCACCGCGACCTCGCCATGCGGCTCGGCCTCAGCGTGGGCACCGTGACGCGCGCCTATGCCACGTTGCAGCGCCGCGGGCTCGCGCGGTCCGAGCATGGCCGCGGCATGTTCGTCCTCGCCGCGCCGCGCCGCGCCCCGGACCGGCAGGACTTCAGCGTGAACCTGCCGCCCGCCACGCTCACGCCGCGCATGTTGTCGGACATGCTGGCCGCCGCCGGCGCGTCGCTCGATCCCGCCGGCTTCGGCTGCTACAGCCCCCCCGCCGGCACCCCGCAGGACCGGCAGTTCCTTGCCTCGCACCTGGCCGCGTCGCGCGGGTTGAAGGTGGACCCGGGGCACCTGCTCATCACCTCCAGCGCCCAGCACGCCATCTTCGTCGCGATGGCCACCGCGCCGCCCGGGCCGCTCGCGGTCGAGGCCGTCAGCTATCCGCAGGCGCTCATCGCCGCGCGGCGGCAGGGGCGGCGCCTGGTGCCCATCGCCCTCGACGAGGAGGGCGCGAGCCCCGACGCGCTGGAGGCCGCCCTGCGCGCGCCCGACCCGCCGCGCGCCCTGTATCTGGTGCCCACGCTGCAGAACCCGACGGGCGCCACCATGTCCGACCGCCGCCGGGCGCGGATCGTCGCCTTGGCCCGCCGGCATGACCTGCTGCTGATCGAGGACGACGTCTATGCGGTGATCGCGCCCGGCGCCGGTCCTTCCCTGGCCGAACTGGCGCCGGAGCGGGTGTTCCACGCCTCCAGCTTCTCCAAGAGCCTGGCACCGGGCCTCAGGCTCGGCTACCTCGCCTGTCCGCCCGCGCTGGTGGACCCGGCCTGCGACTGGCTGCAATCCACCACCTGCATGACCAGCCCGATCTCCTGCGCGCTGATGCGCCATGCGGTGGCGGACGGGCTGCTGGAATCCGTCGCCACCTCGATCCGTGCCGAGACCGCCCGCCGCCATCGCCTCGCCCGCGAGGTGCTGGGCGACGCGGCCTTCCCCACCCGGCATCCCAGCCTGCACGCCTGGCTGCCCATGGCCGTGGCGCGGGCGCGCGACATCGTGCGGCGCGCGGGGCAGCGCAACATCCAGATCGCCCCGCCGCTGGCCTTCATGGCGGACCCCGCGGCGCCCGAGGCCGGGCTGCGGCTGTGCCTGGGAAATGTGGCGGAGGCGGAGCTGCGCCCGGCGCTCGAGATCATCGCCATGCTCGTGCGGGACAGGGCGGCGGCGCGGCTCGATGAGGGCGCGGTGATCTGAGCGCGGCGGGGGTCAGCCCTCCGCAAGCCACTCCGCCAGCACGCCGATCGCCGCCATGAGGTCCGCGGTTTCCATGGCCTCGTCCGGGTTGTGGCTGCCATGGGCGTTGCGCAGCAGCAGCATGCCCGTGGGCACGCCGGCGGCGGCGAAGTTGTTGGCGTCGTGACTGCCCGGGCTGTTGAGCCGCGGCGCGGCGAGGCCATGCCGCGCGGCGGCGTCGGCCAGCCCCTCGATCAGGCCCGGGTCCATCAGCCCCGGCGCGGCCGCGCTGCGCTCGCCCAGGGCGATGGCGACGCCGCGGCGTTCCGCCACCTCGGCCGCGATGGCGCCGAGCTGCGCTTCCAGCGCCTCCAGGTGGCCGGGATCATAGGCGCGCAGGTCGAGGCTCAGTTCGAAGCTGCCGGGCACCACCGTCATGCTGTGCCGCCCGGCGGGGGTGTGGAAGCGGCCTATGGTGACGGCCATGGGGAAGCCGGCCTCCTCCTCCGCCAGCCACAGCCGCTCCAGCGCCAGGGCGAAGTCCGCGCCGGCCAGGGCCGCGTCGCGCCGGAAGCGATGGGGCAGGCCGGTGTGCGCGTCCTCGCCGGTGATGCGGATGCGCGGGTGGCGCACATTGCCGGGATTGGCGAGGCAGACGGCCAGCGGCGCGCCGGCCTCGATGAGTTGCGGCGCCTGCTCGATATGCACCTCCAGATAGGCGCCGATGCCGCGCGGGTCGCGCAGCGGCCTGCCCTCGCGCAGGCGCGCGGGGTCGCCCCCGCAGGCGGCGATGCTCTCGGCCAGGCTGCGGCCGGTGCGGGCGTGCGGCAGGTCCAGGGCACCGGGCGGCAGGCGGGCCAGCAGGCAGCGCGAGCCCACCAGGCCGAGGCCGAACCACACCGCCTCCTCGCAGCGGAGCGCCAGCACCTCGATGTCGCGGCGGGGTGTGACGCCCGCGGCACGCAGCGCCGCGACGGCGCCAAGCCCCGCGATGACGCCCGCCGCCCCATCGAAATTGCCGCCCTGCACGATGCTGTCGAGGTGCGAGCCGATGAGCACCGGCGGCGCCGAGGCCTCGCGCGCGGCCCAGCGGAGGCTGAGGTTGGCGCCGGCATCGGCATGGGCCGTCATGCCCAGCGTGGCACCGGCCTCGGCGATCAGGGCGAAGGCGGCGTTCTCGCCGTGTCCGAAGGCCTCGCGCGTGATGCCGGGTGGGTCCGCGCCGACCTCCGCGACACCGTCCAGCAGGCGCTGTACCAGCGGTGCCTGGGCGGTGATGGCGTCACGCAGGGTCATGCGAAGGGTTCCGTTCCGCGCGCCGTCATGCGCGCGTTTCCACATGGCGCATCCTCATGCGCGGGGCGCCTTCGCGGCGAGGGTGCGGGTGCGGTGGTCCTGGATGCGCTGCTTCAGGCCCGGCCGCGCCACCGACCGCGCCAGCGCCGCGAGGTCCCCGGCGTCATCCGCGCGGCGGGTGCGGCCGTGCAGCGCGGCGATGGTGGGGGCGTCCAGCCGGGTCGCGGCCGCGCAGGCGGTGGCGATGGCATCCGGCAGCGCAGCCTCGGGCAGGGCGTGGGTGGCGAGGCCGAGCAAGACGGCCTCCGTGGCCGGGATGCCCGCGCCGGCCAGCAGCAGCCGCCGCGCGGCCCCTTCGCCCACCAGCCCTGCGAGGCGCCCGGTGCCCAGCACCAGGCCGAAGGCGGGGCCGGGGAAGGCGAAGCTGGAACCCTCGACGGCGAGCCGGTGGTCGCAGACGGCGAAGAGGTCGGCGCCCGCGCCGAACACCCGCCCCTGGGCGATGGCCAGCGTCGTCACCGGCAGGGCATGCAGCTTCTGCAGCAGCAACTCGATGCGCAGCACCCGCAGCGCGAGGTCGCCCTCGGTGGCGGTGTCCAGGTCGGAGAGGTCGAAGCCGGTGCAGAAATGCCGGCCCTTGCCGCGCAGCACGATCAGCCGCGCGCCGGCGGCGAGACTGGCCTCCAGCGCGGCATCCAGCGCCGCGACGAGGTCCGGACCCAGCGCGTTGCCGCGCTCCGGCCGGTTGAGCCAGAGCGTTGTGGCCTCGCCGTCCCGTTCCACCAGCAACGCGTCGGTCATCGCGTCGTCCAAGCTGCCGCCCCTGCTCCGCTTCCGCCGCGAAGGTCGCGCAGTTCGCAACGCGCGTCGAGGCGGGCCCGCATCACATCACCGAGGCGATCAGCAGGTAGAGCAGGATGAACAGCGGCGGGATGCCGAGGAAGCCGTCGCCAAACAGGAACAGCTTCAGGAGGAAGAACAGGAATGCCCCGTAGAGGGAGACGGCGAACGGCAGCAGGAAGCCCGGCGAGAGGGGTGCCACGAGGGCCAGCAGCGGGTCCGTGAGGCGGCGCAGCACGACGAAGAACGCGATGTCGCGGTCCACGCCGATGGCGAACTCCAGCACCCCGCGGGAGAACAGCAGCGCCGTGATGGCCGTCAGCGCATAGGTGCCGCCGAGATAGACGGCGACGATGGGTGGTGCCCCGCCGACGAGGAAGGTGCCGACGGCCATCACATAGGCCAGCGCCACATAGAAGATGCCGCGTAGGGCGGAAGCCTGCATCCTGGATCCCTGTCAGAAAAAACGCAGGGCCTTGGCAGACCCTGCGTCCGATCGGTGTGAAGGAGATGGGTGCGCCAAACCGCCGGCGCACCCTTTCAATGGCGCAGCGTCAGTGGGTCTGCACCATCATGTTGCCGCCCTTGGGCAGGCGCAGGCGGTCCACGAAGTCCTGCATTTCCTCGCTGGGCGCCGGCGTCACCAGCGAGACCAGGATGGTCACGATGAAGGCCACCGGCACGCCGAAGATGCCCGAGGAAATGGCGGCCACGCCGAACCAGCTGATCTCGTCGCCGCTGCGCGGAACCAGGTCAGGCCCGTAGACGCTGCCGATGAGGTAGAACATCGTCACGCCGAAGCCCGCCGCCATGCCGAGGATGGCGCCGATATTCGTCGTGCGTTTCCACCACACCCCCAGCACCAGCGGCGCGAACAGACCCGCCGCCGCGATGGAGAAGGCCCAGGCCACCATGGACAGGATGTCCGATGGCTGGGTGCGCGCCAGCAGCGCCGCCGCGATGGCGACCACCACCAGCAGGATCTTCGCCACCAGCAGCCGGCGCTTCGTGTCGGCCTTGGGGTCGATCATCTTGTAGTAGACGTCGTGGCTGAGCGCGTTGGCGATGGCGAGCAGCAGGCCATCGGCCGTGGACAGCGCGGCCGCGAAGCCGCCCGCCCCCACCAGCCCCACGACCCAGATCGGCATGCCCGCGATGGAGGGCGTGGACAGCACGATCATGTCGTTGTTCAGGCGCAGCTCACTGTAGGGGAAGCCGGCGGCATGGCCGCGCGCCTCGCACGCCGCCTGGATGGCCATCACCGACTCCGCCTTCACCCCGCAGATGGTGACGAGCTGGTGCCCCTGGATGGAACCCCATTCCAGCATCCATGCCGGGATGGCGGTGAAGGCGAGGCGGAAGTTCTCGGCCTCCGCGAACAGCCCCATCAGGTTCATCTTGGAGAATGCCGCATAGGCCGGCGCGGTGAAGTACAGCAGGAAGATGAAGAACAGCGACCAGCCGACGGACTTGCGCGCCTCACGCACGGTGGGCGTGGTGAAGAAGCGCATCAGGATGTGCGGCAGCGAGGCGGTGCCGACCATCAGGCAGAAGATCAGGAAGAAGAAGTCGCGCGGGCTGTAGGTCTGGAACGGGGCGACATGGGTGCGCGCCACGTTCAGGATGCGCTCGTACTCCGCGATCTGCGTGATCGCGCCGCCATAGGTCAGCTGTGGGATCGGGATGCCGAACTGCACCGTGGACATCCAGATCGCCGGCAGCAGGTAGGCCACGATCAGCACGATGTACTGCGCCACCTGCGTCCAGGTGACGGCCTTCATGCCGCCGAGCATGGAGCACACAAGGATGCCGGCGAGGCCAGCGAAGACGGCCCACTGGAAATCGATGTTGAGGAACTGCGACGCGATGATGCCCGACGCGTAGACCTGCGCGGTGATGTAGGTGAACGAGCACGCGAACAGCACCACGATGCCGACCAGCCGCGCGGCGTTGCCGCCATAGCGGGTGCCCAGGAAGTCCGGCACGGTGTAGGCGCCGAATTTCCGCAGGTAGGGCGCGAGCAGCACCGCAACCAGCACATAGCCGCCGGTCCAGCCCAGCACGAAGGCCAGTCCGTCATAGCCCAGCACGAACAGCGTGCCCGCCATGCCGACGAAGCTCGCGCCGGACATCCAGTCCGCGCCGGTCGCCATGCCGTTGTAGACGGCTGGCACCGATCGTCCGGCGACGTAGTATTCCGAAACCTGCGCCGTGCGCGACATGATGCCGATGAAGGCATAGATGCCGATCGTCGCCGCCATGTAGGACCAAAGGATGATGCGGTCCGGCACGCCGATCATGGAGGCGATGGCCATGAGCAGCACGAATGCGGCAAAGCCACCGACATAGATGCCGTAGATCTTGCCGAGATTGTCGGTGAAATCACCCTTCATGGATAAGGACATGGTGATTCCCCCTTAGTCTTCTGCGACGTTGAATTCTTCGTCGATCTGATTTTGCCGGTGTGCGAACCAGAAAATCTGAACCACGAAGACAATCAGGGAGCCCTGCGCGGCCATGTAGAAGCCAAGCGGGAAGCCCGCGATCACGACGCCGTTCAGCACCGTGACGAACATATGGATAAAGAAGCTGAAGACCGCCCAGATGGCCAAGGATACCCACATCAGATTGCGGGTCTTGGCCCAGTGCGCTTCTGCTATTTCCGGTGATAATTTTTCAGTCAAGACCAGTCCTCCCAGATTCTGTTGGGGGGAGGGTCTGGAATCGTGGTCGTGCTCGACACGGCTTCATTTGGACACACCCCCTGGTTGCGAGACGCACAACGGCCCGGCTTGGGCGCCGGGTTAGAAATTTTCGCCGTTCACGGTGGTTTAAGACCGATTGCTGCGCAAAAAGATGGTTACGCAACAGAAAAAGCCTGTCAAACCTAATCTCACGGATTGTCACGGCTATCTTGCGGCGCCCTTGCTGTGCCGCGACGCCCGAGGCCAAACTGGGAGTGACATGCGCGAATTGGATGTTCGGGACTGGATCGGGTCGCTGTTCGGCGGCGGGCGGCGTGCGGCGGAATGGCCCGCGGCCGTGGAGGCCATCCGCGCGGGCGCGGCCTACCTCGCCCAGGGCGCCAGCTATTCCTACCTCCGCGCCCGCACCCTGCTCGCCGGGCCCCGCCTGTTCACCGACGCGGATTTCGGCTTCGCGCTGACCATCTGCAAATGGGAGGGGTTCGGCGTTGCCGCGCAGGACCTGATCCTCATCCTCGAGGCGGACCTGCGGGACCGCCTGCCGCCGGACCCCGCCGCCCGCGCCCGCGTGCTGCTGGCCCTCTACCGCGAGGTGCTGGACAGCGAGGCGCTGCCCGAGCACCGCGCCGCCTCCGGCTGGGCCGACCTGATGCTGGAGTTCGAAACCCGGCTGGAGGTCTTCCTCACCCGTGCGCCACTGAAGCCCGACGCCATTTCCATCGCCACGGCGCTGCGCCTGTTGCAGCATGCTCCCATCGAGGAGAGCGTGCGCCAGGCCGACAAGATGATGGTGGTGAACAACGTGGCCTTCCGCTTCATCGAGTACCAGGCGAAGCTGCGCCGCAAGCTCGACCTGCCGGCCTTCGCGGCGGAGCTCTCCGGTCGCATGGCCAGCCCCGGGTGACTTCCCCCGCCACGCCGCTCATCGCGCTCGAGGTGGTGGTGCTGGACACCGAGACCACCGGCCTCGACGTGCGGCAGGACCGCGTGGTGCAGATCGGCGCCGTCCGCATGCGGGGTGCGGAACCGCTCGCGGAGGACGCCTTCGACCGCATCGTGAACCCGGGCCGGCCCATCCCGCCCGTCGCCAGCCGCGTCCATGGCCTGACCGACGCCGACGTGGCCGCGCACCCGCCCTTCGCCGCGGTGGCGCCCGAATTGCAGGCCTGGCTGGGCGATTCGGTGGTGGTGGGCCACTCCATTCATTTCGACCTGGCGGTGTTGCGGCACGAGGCGCAGCGCCACGGCGTGCCCTGGCGCGACCCACGGGTGCTGGATGTGGCCTTCCTTGCCGCGGGGCTGGACCGGGGGCTGGTGGACACCTCGCTGGACGGGCTGGCGCTCGGCCTCGGGATCACCGTGGAGGGCCGGCACACCGCCTGGGGCGATGCGCAGGCCACGGCGCGCATCTATGCCGCCCTGCTGCCGCGGCTGCAGGCGGCCGGCATCCGCACGCTGGGCGAGGCCGAGACGCTCAGCCGCCGCGCCACCGACCTCATCGCCCGGCAGGAGCGTGCGGGCTGGTTCGACCGCAGCGCCGGTTCAGGAAAGCCGGACTACGCACTGGCCGCCATGCGGGTGGGCGGGCAGCGCGCGACCGACAGCTTCCTGTATCGGCAGCGCCTGCGCGACGTGATGTCCAGCCCCATCATCGCCATCGGCGCCACGGCCACGGTGCATGAGGCCGCGCAACTCATGCACGCGCGCGGCATCGGCAGCGTCTTCGTGGAGCAGGGCACGGAGCACGGGATCGTCACCGAGCGCGACATCCTGCGCGCCATGGCGGAAGGGGGCGCCGATGCGGCCGCCACGCCCGTCGCGCGCTTCATGAGCCGCCCGGTGCTGGCCGCCCCCGCGGAGACCTTCCTCTACCGCGCGCTCGGCCTCATGGCGCGGCGCAACCTGCGCTACCTGGGCGTCACCGAGGGCGGGCGGCTGGCCGGCATCTTCACCCTGCGCACGCTGCTGCGCGAACGCGCCCTGGCCACGCTGACCGTGGGCGACGAGATCGCCACCGCGGCCACCTCCGCCGACCTGGCGCGCGTGCAGGCGGCGCTGCCGGGGCTCGCCGCCGGGCTGCTGGCCGATGGGCTGGAGGCGCGGGCCGTCGCCGCCATCATCGCCGCCGAGAACCGCGCCATGACCGCCCGCGCGGCGGAATTGGCCGAGGCCGAGCTGGGCCCGCCGCCCGCCGATTACGCGCTGCTGGTGCTGGGCTCGGGCGGCCGCGGCGAGAGCCTGCTGGCGCCCGACCAGGACAACGCGCTGGTCATCGCCGATGACCATGCGGGCGACCTCGACGCGGCGGAGGACTGGTTCACCCGCTTCGCCACGCGCGTGAACGCGCTGCTGGACGAGGCCGGCATTCCGCTCTGCAAGGGCGGCGTCATGGCGCGCAACCGGCCCTGGCGGCGGCGGCTGTCGGAATGGCGCGCGCAGCTTGCCGAATGGGCGCGGCGGCCGGAGCCGGCGGCGATGCTGAACCTCGACATCTTCTACGACTTCACGCCGGCCTATGCCCCCACGGCCGGCGGCGCCGCGCTGGCCGAGGCGCTGCGCGACGCGGCGACGCAGACGGCGCTGGCCTCCCCCGCTTTGCTGCGCGCCATGGGCGAGATGGCGGGCGGGCACGCGCCGCCGCTCGGCCTGTTCGGCCGCATCCGCCGCGACGAGGCGGGGCGGGTGGATCTGAAATCCGGCGCGCTGCTGCCCATTACGGCGGGCGCGCGGGTCATCGCGCTGCGGCACGGCGTCACGGCACTGGCCACGCCGCAGCGGCTGGGCCAGGGTGCCGCCCGCGCCGGCCGTGGCGAGACCGACGCCGCCCTGCTGGCCGACGTGCACGGCTTCCTGCTGCGCCTGCTGCTCGACCAGCAGATCGCGGACCTGGAGGCGGGCGTGCCGCCCAGCAACCGCGTGGTCCTGGCCCGCCTGACCCGGCAGGATCAGGACCAACTGAAGGACGCGCTGGGCCGCGTGGACCTCATCCGCGAGATGCTGCGCGACCTGCTGCAGGGGGTGTGACGCGGCGCCCCGGGGCATGATCGGCGCTGACTGGAGCGCCGATCAGGATCCCTGTCCGTTTTCGGCCGCGCCCTACGCCAGGGCGCGCTGGATGGCCTCAGCCGTCAGCCGGCCGCTTTCGGCGGCGCCGTTCATGTAGCCGGAATAATCCTCGCTCCTGTGCTCGCCGGCGAAGAAGAGGCCCTCGCGGGGCGCCAGCGCCTCGGCGAATGCCGTGATCTGCCCGGGCGCGAAGCAGGTGTAGCTGCCGCCCACATAGGGGTTGGAGGGCCAGTGCATCCGGTTGGCCTGCCCGGTGAAACCCGTCCCCACGCCGCCCAGTGCCGGCTCCACCGAGGCGAGCGCGGCGCGCGCGCGGTCGGCCGGGCGGCCCTGGCGGAAGCCCACCCCCTCGCGGCCGCCGGCGAAGATGGTCATGGCGCCCGGCCCCGCGCCGGGGCGCGCATGGTCCTCCCAGATGGTCTGGTAGCCGCCATCGTTCAGGCATTCGCCGCTCTGGCCCGCCGCGCGCCAGGGGCGGGCGTTCACGCCGGCGAAGAGCTTGGCGTTGGTGCCGTAGCTGGTCTCCTGGATGGCGCGGCGGGCCAGCGGGGGCAGGTCCAGGCGCATCTCCACCTGGCGCAGCATGGTCAGCGGCAGGGCGAGCACCAGCACATCCGCCTCCACCGACCCGCCGCCCGCGAAGACGGCGCGATAGCCCCGGCCGGCGCGGCGCAGCGCCTCCAGCCGCTGGCCGGTGCGGATGCGCTGAGCATGCAGTTCCGCGAGCGCGGCCGGCACGCGGTCATTGCCCCCCGCCACCTGGTAGCGCTGGTCGGAGGAGAACAGGCCGCGCCGGATCATCTCCGGCCCCGGCGCGAAGCTGTCGGTGATGTAGAGGCCCGACATCCGGTCCGGCTCCAGCCCCATCTCCTGCGTGAGGCCGAGGTCTAGCAGCTTGCGCAGCCAGCCGGAGAGGCGCGCCTCGTTCATCACCTCGGCGGCGGACATCGCGTCCTGCCGTTCCTCGGGCAGCGCCTTGATGCGCTCCAGCCCGGCCATGAATTCGCCCGCGGCGGCGACGATCTCGGGCACGCTGCGGCGCGCGCCCTCCACGAAATAGGTGGTCTCGAGCGTGGCGGCGGGGCCGGCCTCGCCATCCTCCAGCGGCAGGTCGAAGCGGCGGGCGAGCGCCAGCATGTCGGCGTGCTCGGAGTTGATGAAGCTGCCGCCCAGCTCCACCACGGTGCCGGCGCCCAGCAGGTCGCGCCCGCTGAGCATGCGCCCGCCGAGGCGCGTGTTCGCCTCGTGCAGCGTGACGCGCGTGAGGCCCGCGGAGGCCAGCCGGTCCAGCACCACCAGCCCGGCAAGCCCGCCGCCGATGATGGCCACGCGGGTGTCGCTGGCGGCGAGCGCCCGCCGCGGCCGGGCGAGGGC
>JBHYDO010000002.1:24595-44447 GCA_051860645.1 Roseococcus sp. | reverse complement strand
CGTCTGATACCAGCCGCACGAAGGGATCCCCCTTCGTGCACCTCAGACGCGCCGTGCCATGGGCACGCCTATGGCGTGACGCGGGCCGCCTCCGCGGCCCTTGGCTTCGCGGCATGAGCCGCCGGCACCGTCCGGCGCCTCGTCCCTTCCGGCCGCAGTCGGAACTTCGTGCGGTGGGTATGAGAACGCTCAGGGCGCACGGAAGACCACCGGCAGGCGCCAGCCGCACGAAGGTGATGCCCTTCGTGCGGTCCGGTGCCCGTTGGCACCGATGTCTTCAGACCGGCTTCAGGGCCTCCTGCAGCTTGGCTTCCTGTTCGGTGGACAAGCTCGTGTGCAGGACCTTGCCGCCGAACTCCGCCATGGTCGGCAGCACCTTGTCGGCGGTGACCTTGCGCACCAGCACGCACAGCGCGGCCTGGCCAGGCGTCAGCGCCGTGGCGGCGTCCTTCATGAACTGGTCGCTGATGCCGATGTCCTTGAAGCGGCCGCTCAGCGCGCCGGCCCCGGCGCCGACCGCGGCGCCCAACAGCGGGTTCAGGAACAGCAGGCCGATCAGCGCGCCCCACATGCCGCCGGAAGCGGCGCCGACCGCCGTCAGGTTGACCACCTGGTTCAGCTTCACGTTGCCATCGGCCTGGCGCACCGCAACCACGGCGTCACCAAGCTCGATGAGGTACTCCTTTTGCAGCTCGAACAGCTTCTTTCGGGCTGCCTCCGCCGTCGCTTCCGTGTCGTAGGCAATGATGACGAGATCGGCCATGGAAAGCTCCTGCTCCTGCGCTGTGTGAGTGGACCATGTCCGGGGCCGGCACACCATCTGTGCCGATCGCCGCATCATGATCCACACCCCCGCTACCAACGACGCGGGACGCGGCCTGCGCGGTGCATCGGGGGATGTTCGAAACGGCGCATCCTCGGCGATTTGCCCTGCCGTGCGCCATGGCCCTGCGTCCCAACGACAGGGCCGATGTTGCGCGGCCCGATGCGGAAGCGCGGCGAAGCCTCCCGGGTTCCTTCGTTTCCGACGACGACGGCCGAAACGCCGGCCGGGTGGATCGGCCTTTGGGCCACGCGCGTTGCGGCCAGGGGCGGAACGGGGCTACTCCGTACAACATAAGCAGAATGGGCCGGCCCTGCGAGGAATCACGCGCCTCCACCTGAACTGCGAGGGATCAGCCCGATCCAAGGACAGATCAGCACGCTGATCATCGCGACCAGCCTGATCCAGTTGGCGAACGGCTACTTCGGCACATTCATTTCGCTGCGCGTCGCCATTGAGGATTTCGACCCCGCGACGGCGGGCGCGGTGCTGAGCGCCTATTTCGCCGGCTTCACCCTGGCCGCGCTGCGCGCCGGCGGCATCATCGCGCGCATCGGGCACATCCGTTCCTATGCGGCCTTCGCGGGCCTGGTGGTCGCGGCGACCGCCGCCATGCCGCTGCTGCCCGGCGCGCTGCCCTGGACGGGGTTGCGCGCGGTGATCGGCTTTGGCTGCGCGGGCATCTTTATCGCGACCGAAAGCTGGCTCAACGCCAAGACGCCGGCCGAGAACCGCGGCCGCGTGTTCTCGCTGTACATGGTGGGAACCTTCATCGCGCTGGCGGTCGGCCAGCTGGTCCTGGACCTATTCCCGATCGAGGGCACCGCGCCGTTCAGCGCCATCGTCGTGGTCTTTGCGCTCTCGCTCGTGATGGTCAGCACCACCCGGGCCGAGGCGCCGATCACGCAGGATGTGCCGAAGCTGCCCTGGTTGCAGCTCACCCGTGCCGCACCTGTCGCGGTGGCCGGGTGTGCGCTCAGCGGCATCATCACCAGCAGCTTCTATGCCCTGGTGCCGGCCTGGATGCAGGCCGAGGCGATCTCGCATGGCCGGATCGGACTGTTCATGCTGGCCGCGGTGCTGGGCGGGCTCGCCTTCCAAATTCCGGTGGGCTGGCTGTCCGACAGGATGGACCGGCGGCTGATCCTGGCGGGCCTCGGCGCTGGGTTGGCCATCTCGGCGGTGCTGCTCGTGCAGCTGCCGCGCAGCCTCCAGGCGGTGATGCCGGCCGCATTCCTGCTGGGCGGCTTCATGTCCACGCTGTATCCGGTCTGCGTGGCGCACGCGCATGACCACATGCCGGCCGACCGGGTGGTGGCGGTGAGTGGCCGGTTGATCCTGGTCAGCGGCATCGGCTCGGTGTTCGGGCCTATGGTCGGCAGCATGATGATGGCGCGCCTGGACATCGACGGCGTGCTCTGGCTGATGGCCGCGAGCGCGCTGGTGCTGACGGCGGTAGCAGCGGGCCGCACCCTGGTCCGCGCCCCGCCCGAGCAACTGGAGCAGCCCTTTACCCTCCTCTCACCTGAAGCGGCGGGGCTGGCGCGCGAAACACCGGGGGATCTGGCGGAGCGTCCGTGATGCGAGGGGCGGGCCGCCGCCCCTCGCTTCCCCCGGGGGAGGGGTGAGGTTGTCGCGCGCCTGCGGGCAGGGCATAGCGGGGCCACGCCGCCATGGACATTTCCCTCCTCCTGCCCACGCTGTTGCTGGCGCCCCTGCTTGTCGTGGTGTCGGCCATCGCGGTGCGGGCCATGATCGCCCGGCCCATCCTGGACCACCCCGAGGCGCGCAAGATGCACAACCGCCCCACGCCGAAGGGCGGGGGGGTGGGGCCGGTGCTGGCCTTCGTGTTGGGGATGCTGGTGCTCTACCACATCATGCCGCCCAACCCCGCCGCCGACGGGCGCTATGTGGGGGTGATCCTGGCGGCCGTCGCCATCGCGGCCGTGGCACTGGCCGATGACGTGCGCGACTTCCGCTTCATGGTGAAGCTCGGTGCGCAGGCCATGGCCGCGCTGGTGGCGCTTGGCGCTGGCCTCGTGCTCCACACCCTCTCGCTGCCCTGGGTGGGTGAAGTGCCGCTTGGCCCGTTGGGCATCGCCCTCACTCTGTTCTGGATCCTCGGCTGCACCAATGCCGTGAACTTCATGGATGGCATGGATGGGCTGGTGGGCGGCGTCGTGGTCATCGCCTGCGCGGCGCTCGCGGCCATCGCGGCCATCGAGGGCGGATGGTTCATCCATGCCGCCGCGATCTTCCTGCTGGCGGGGTTCCTCGGCTTCCTGCCCTACAACCTCAACCCCGCGCGCATCTTCATGGGCGATGTGGGCAGCCAGTTCGCGGGCTTCCTGCTCGCTGTCCTCGCGGTTGTCGCGGCTGGGCTGGAGAGCAGCCAGGTCAGCTTCCTGATCGTGCCGCTGCTGCTCTTCGCGCTGCTGTTCGACGCCGCCTTCACCCTCGCCCGCCGCGCGCTGATGCGCGAGCGCGTGAGCGAGGCGCACCGCACCCACCTCTACCAGATCGTCACGGAGACGGGGTTGGCCCCGCGCCGGGTGGCCGCCATCCATTGGGGCTTCGCGCTGTTCCACGCGGGGCTCGCCTTCGTGTTCCTCACCCTCCCGCCCGACCAGAAGCCCTACATCGTCCTGCCGCCGCTCGCCGCGCAGCTCCTGTGGGTGGGCTTCGTGCTGTGGCGGATGCGGCGCGCGGGGGTGCGCTTCCGCGCGCCGCGCTGATCCCGCGGGGGCGTTGGCCTACTTCGTTCCCGCTGCGGGATCGCGGCCGGAGAACAGGTCCGCCGCCCAACGGCTCCGATCGAACTGCTGACAAATGGTGAGAGCGGCGATGAGCACGGGCACGCCGATGAAGGCCCCCGCGATCCCCCAGAGAAACGAGCCGACGAACACCGCGAGCAGGACCATGAAGGAGGAGACGGCCAGCGTCTTGCCCGCCAGCAAGGGCTCGACGTAGCTCCCAAGGACGGTCTGGATGATGTTCAGCGAAACGAAGACCACCACGGCCACTTCCCAGGACGGGAATTGCAGGATGGCGAAGATCGTCGGGAAGAGCGTGGCCACCAGTGGCCCGATGAAGGGAATGTAGTTCAGCACGAACGCGATCACGCCCCATTCGACGGCGAGGTCGAGCCCCATGAACTTCGCGAAGGCCCAGACACAGACGCCCGTGCCCAGGCTCATCAGCGTGCGCACCAGCATGTAGAGGCGGAATTTCTTCGCGGTTTCGGCGCCCGCGCGCAGCAGGCCGGCGGCCGCTTCCCCCTTCATGCGGGCCAGCTGCCTTGTGGCGACGTCCACCTCCAGCAGGCCGAACACCATGAAGACGATCGTGACGATGGTGAAGCTGAGGATGCCCTGCAGCTTCCCCGTGACCTCCTGCGCGACGCGCACCAGCCACCGCGTGTTGAAATTCTCGGCGAAGACGCCGGCGATGACGATGCCCCGGCCCTCCAGCAGCGCGAGAATCTGCGCATAGCGCAGTTGCAACTGGCCCGAATTGGCGATCACCCATTGCCCCACGCTGCCGAAAGCCCAGGCGATGAGCAGCGCCATGGCCGTCATCGTCACCATCGCCGCCGTCAAGGTGACCAGCATGGCCAGCGAATCGGGCAGGCGCTGCGCGAGGCGGCGCTGCAACGGCCAGACCAGCGCGATGAAGAACAGTGCGAACGCGATGGGAACCGCGATGGATTGCGCGAAGTACAGTGCCGCCGCAATCAGGATCGCGGCACAAATGCCCAGCATCATGCGAGGTTCCTCGGGGCCGCCATTTGCCCTGGGCAGCTTATCGCATGGGCCCCGCGCGCCGGACAACCACCGGTGGCGTGGCTCCACCGGCCGGGACGGCAGGCCAAGCGACGGGACGGAGAGCCCTTTCGCCGCCGGCGGACGCGGGGGAAGCCCGCGTTGCGGGAGCCAGGCTCCCTGGTGCGGGCCGGGGTCCGCGTCATGGATCGTGCCTGGGCCGCCCTGGCACAGGGACGTTGCGCATCCTATCAGGGGTCAGGAAGGGCAGGCCTCCCGGACCAGCCGCGATGCGCAGGCCACACGGGACGCCTGACGCGAAAGGGGCGATGCACATGGTCCGCTGGATTTGGCGATGGACGCGGCGAAGCCTCTACATCGTCGGCGCGGTGCTGCTTGCGGTGATCGTGGTCCGTGCGGTGGACAGCCAGCGCGGCCCGGCCCTCCAACTCTGGCACACCCAGGCGCCCGATGAGCCCCGCGCCGATGCCCTGAACCGCCTCGACTGGGCCGGCTACATGGCCGCCGAGGAACGGGTGTTCGCGCAGGTGCAGCGCGAGGTGACTGCGCTGCTGCCGCCCGGGGCGCGCGTGGCCGAGAACCGCTTCTTCGAGGGCAGCCCCGTCCACGCGCCCGGCTTCGCGCAGGACTGGAACCGTTCCTTCCTGCTGGAGCCGGAGGGCACGCCGCGCGGCGCGGTGGTGCTCATCCACGGGCTGACCGATGCGCCCTACAGCATGCGCCATGTGGCGCTGCTCTACCGCGATGCGGGCTTCGTCGCGCTCGGGTTGCGCGTGCCGGGCCATGGCACCGTCCCGGCGGGGCTCACCGACATCGGCTGGGAGGATTGGGCCGCCGCCACCCGCCTGGCCCTGCGCGAGGCGCGCCGCCGCGCGGGCCCTGGCGCGCCGGTCCATATTGTGGGCTATTCCAACGGTGGTGCACTGGCGCTCAAGCACGCCATGGATGCGCAGCAGGATCCCTCGCTGGTGCGGCCGGACCGCGTGGTGGTGATCTCGCCCATGGTGGGGGTCTCGCCCTTCGCGCGCTTCGCCGGGCTGGCGGGGCTGCCGGCCATGCTTCCGCGCTTCGCCAAGGCCGCCTGGCTGAGCGTGCTGCCCGAGTTCAACCCCTTCAAATACAATTCCTTCCCGGTGAATGCCGCGGTGCAGTCCTTCCGCCTGACCCAGGAGGTGCAGCAGCAGGCGCGCCGGCTGTCCCGCGCGGGCCAGCTTGAGGGGATGGCGCCCGTCCTGGCCTTCCAGTCGCTGATGGACTTCACCGTCAGCACCCGTGCGGTGATCGACGATTTCTTCGCCCTGCTCCCCGCCAATGGCAGCGAGCTTGTGCTGTTCGACCGCAACCGCAGCACGCGCCTCAGCTTCCTGCTGCGCCCGGCCTTCGATCCCTCGCTGGAGCGGATGCTGCCCGCGCCACCGCGCACCTGGCGCCTCACGCTGATCACCAACGCGGGCGACGACACCGCCATGGTGGCGCGCACCACGCCCGCGGGCAGCCTGGAGGAAGAGGAGCATCGCCTGGGCCTGCACTACCCGCGCGATGTCTATTCGCTCTCCCATGTGGCGCTGCCATTTCCCTCAGATGACTCGCTTTATGGCATCACGCCCGAACGCGAGGCGGAGTTCGGCGTCAGCCTGGGCGCCACCGCCGTGCGCGGCGAGACCGGGGTGCTGATCATGGCCCTGGATTCGCTGGTGCGCATCTCGTGGAACCCCTTCTTCCCCTATCTGAGCCAGCGTGTCCTTGAGGCACTGCCCACGCAGTGAGACAGGTTTGGGCAGTGAGACAGGTTTGGGACGCGGAGCGCAGCCCTGGGATGCCAGGCCGTTCCTGTGCCGGGAGGCGATGTAACAATCCTTCGGTTGGCTTGCGGCAGAGATGCAAAATCAGGCAATACGACCCTTGAAACCCCGGTTCATTTGATCAGAGGACGCCCATGGCCACGCCCTTTCCCTCGCTGAGCCGCGTGGGAGCCCTCGCCCTGATGACCCTGCTCGCCGCGTGCGACGATGCGCCCCCTCCGCCCGCCGCGGAAATCCGGCCCGTGCGCGTGATTTCAGCCGAGCAGAGCGCGGGCGGCGACACCGCCACGCTGACCGGCACTGTCCAGGCGGAAACCGAGGTCAACCTGGCCTTCCGGATTGATGGCCGGATGGTGGAGCGCCTGGTGAATGTCGGCGATCAGGTGACGCCCGGCCAGGCGATCGCCCGGCTGAACCGCGACAATGAGGAGAACGGCGTGCGCGCGGCGCGCTCGGCGGTCGTGGCTGCACGGGGGCAGCTCCGCGAGGCGGAGAACAACTATTGGCGCCAGGCGCAACTCCTGCGCGAGGGCTTCACCACCCGTGTGCGGTATGACCAGGCGGCGCAACAGTTGCAGACAATCCGCGCCTCGGTGGATGCGGCGGAGGCGCAGCTCAGCATCGCGGAGACGCGGCTGGGCTACACCGAGCTTGTCTCCGACGTGGCAGGCAGCGTCACCCATCGCGGTGCCGAGCCAGGCGAAGTGGTGCAGCCCGGCCGCATGATCGTGCGCATCGCGCGCACCGAGGGCCGTGACGCGGTGTTCGACGTGCCGGCCTCGCTGAAGGACAAGGCGCCGGCCAATCCCGTGATCGAGGTGCATGTCACCGGCGCCCCGCATGTGCGGACCACCGGCCGCGTGCGCGAGGTCTCGCCCCAGGCCGATCCGGTAACCGGCACCTTCCAGGTACGTGTCGGGCTGATCGATCCCCCGGTCGAGATGCGCCTCGGCTCCACCATCACCGGGCAGTTGCGCCTGGGCGACACCCCGGGCATCACCATCCCCGCCTCTGCCCTCGCCCGCTCCGAGCGTCAGCCGGCCGTCTGGGTGGTGGACCCGGCGACGGAGACGGTGGCCCTTCGCCCGGTTGAACTGGTGCGGCATGATCCCGCGACCGTGGTGATCGGCCAGGGGCTGGAGCCGGGCGAGATCGTGGTCACGGCCGGCGTGCAGACGCTGCGGCCGGGCCAGCAGGTGCGGTTGCTCCGATGATCGGTCCCAACCTCTCCGAATGGGCGATCAGCAAGCGGTCGCTCATCATCTACTTCATGATCGTCGCCCTGATCGCGGGCGGCTTCGCCTTCTACAAGCTCGGCCGCAACGAGGACCCCGCCTTCACCTTCCGCACCATGATCGTCTCCGCCGTCTGGCCGGGGGCCACGGTGGAGGAGACGCTGCTGCAGGTGACCGAGCGCCTGGAGCGCACGCTGCAGGAGACGCCCAACCTCGACCGGCTGCGCAGCTACACCGTGCCGGGGCAGACGGTCATCTTCGTGGACCTGAAGGGCTCGACCCCGGCGGACGTGGTCCCCGACATGTGGTACAGGGTGCGGAGAAGCGTGGGGGACATCCGCCACACCCTGCCGCAAGGCGTGGCCGGCCCCTTCTTCAACGATGATTTCGGCGACACCTTCGGCATCATCTACGGCTTCACCGCCGACGGCTTCACCCAGCGCGAGCTGCGCGACTACGTGGAGGCCGCGCGTTCGCGCCTGCTGCTGGTGCCCGACGTCTCCAAGGTGGAGCTTCTTGGCGAACAGGACGAGCGCGTCTTCATCGAATTCTCGACCGAACGGCTGGCTGGGCTGGGCCTGAACTACGGCGCCATCCTGCAGGCCCTGCAGGCGCAGAACGTGGTGCGCCCAAGCGGCTTGATCGAGACGGGGACGGAGCGGGTCGCGGTGCGCGTCTCCGGCGCCTTCGAGAGCGAGCAGGATCTGCTGGCCGTGAACTTCGTGATCGGCGAGCGCATCTTCCGCCTGACCGACATCGCAACCGTGCGCCGCGGCTTCGCTGATCCTCCGCAGCCCATGTTCCGCGTGAACGGCGTGCCTGCGATAGGGCTGGCCGTCGCCATGCGCGAGTCGGGCGATATCCTGGCCCTGGGCGACAACATCCGGGCCGAGATCGCGCGCATCCGGGCGAACTTGCCCATCGGCATCGACGCCGTGCTGGTGGCGGACCAAGCCGTGACCGTGGACGAAGCGATCGGCGACTTCACGGAGAATCTCTGGCAGGCCATCGTGATCATCATGGCCGCGAGTTTCGTGGCGCTCGGCATGCGCGCGGGCTCGGTGGTGGCGCTCTCCATTCCGCTGACGCTGGCCATCGTCTTTCCCATCATGCTGGTCTTTGGCATCGACCTGCAGCGCATCTCGCTCGGCGCCCTCATCATCGCGCTCACCCTGCTGGTGGACGACGCGATGACGACGATCGACGCGATGATCCGCAGGCTGGCGGCCGGCGACAATAAGCGCGATGCGGCGACCTTCGCCTACCGCACGCTGGCCGCCTCCATGCTGACGGGCACCCTGGTGACGATTGCCGGCTTCATCCCCATCGGGTTCGCGGCGAGTTCGGCCGGCGAATACACCTTCACCATCTTCGCCGTGGTGGCCATTTCGCTCATTGTCTCCTGGTTCGTCGCCGTGCTGTTCGCGCCGCTGCTGGGCATGGCCATCCTCAAGGCGCCGACCCAGGCGGAACCCTCCAAGCCGGGCATCGTGCTGCGCTCCTACGCGGGCTTCCTGGGCCTCGCCATGCGTGCGCGCTGGTTGACGATCGCCGTCACGCTCGGCGTCTTCGTCGTGGCGGTCTACGCGATGCAGTTCGTGCCACGGCAGTTCTTCCCCTCGTCGGACCGCACCGAGTTGCTGGTGGAAGTCACGCTGCCGCAGAGCGCCTCCATCTTCGGCAGCCAGGATGTGGCGGACCGGCTGGATGCGGCCCTTGCGCAGGATCCGGATGTCGAACGCTGGAGCACCTATGTTGGCCGCGGCGCGATCCGCTTCTACCTGCCGCTGAACGTGCAGCTCGCGCTGCCCTTCTTCTCCCAGGTGGTGGTCGTCGCGAAGGATCTGCCGGGGCGCGAGCGGCTGCAGCTCCGCCTGGAGGCCCTGCTGGCCGAGCAGTTCCCCGCCGCCGTCAGCCGCGTCTACCCGCTGGAGCTCGGCCCCCCCGTGGGCTGGCCGCTGCAATACCGCGTGAACGGTCCCGACATCGAGCGGGTGCGGGAGATCGCGCAGGATGTGGCGCGCATCATGGCCGAGGCGCCTGGTTCGCGGCATGTACACTTCGACTGGATGGAGCCCGCGCGGCAGCTTCGAATCCAGGTCGACCAGGACGAGGCGCGCCGCCTCGGTCTCAGCTCCGCCGCCGTCGCCTCCGTGCTGAACGCGGCGCTGACCGGCACGACCATCACGCAGATCAGGGACGACATCTACCTCGTCAACGTGGTTGCGCGGGCGACGGCGGAGGAGCGCCTCTCGCTGGAGACCCTGCGCTCCCTGCAGATGCCGCTGCCCGGCGGGCGCACCGTGCCTCTCACCCAGTTCGTCACCTTCGCCTACGCCCAGGAGTTTCCCCTGGTCTGGCGACGGGACCGTGTGCCGACGCTGACCGTGCGGGCCGATGTCACGGCCGGCACCCTCCCCGACAGCGTGGTGGCGTTGATGCAGCCGCGCATCGATGCCCTCAACGCGACGCTCCCCGCGTCCTATCGCGTGGACCTGGGCGGGATCGCCGAGGAAAGCGCGCTGTCCCAGGCCTCGGTGCTCGCGGTGGTGCCCATGATGCTGCTCATCATGGTGACGCTGCTGATGTTCCAGCTCGTCTCCTTCCGGCGATTGTTCCTGGTGATGGCGCTGCTGCCGCTGGGAATCATCGGCGTGGTGGGGGCACTGCTCATCTTCGGCCGGCCGCTGGGTTTCGTGGCGATCCTGGGCGTCCTCGCGCTTCTCGGAATGATCGCGAAAAACGCCATCATCCTGATCATCCAGATCGAGAGCGACCGCGCCGAGGGGCGTGAGGTCTGGGACGCGGTGATCACCTCCGCCTCCTCGCGCCTCCGGCCGATGATGCTGACGGCGATTTCCACCGTGCTGGGCCTCATCCCCATCGCGCCCACCGTGTTCTGGGGCCCGATGGCTTTCGCCATCATGGGCGGGCTGGCGGTGGCGACGCTGCTGACGCTGGTCTTCCTGCCCACCCTCTACGTGACGGTGTTCGGGGGCCGTCCGCCAAAGGCGGGCAATCCCTGAATGCTGGCCCGCATGGCCCTCTTCCTCGGGCTTTGGCTGATCCTGGCGGGGTTTGACCCGGGCGGGCTGGTGTTCGGGCTTGTGGCTGCGGCCCTTGCCACCTGGGCCAGCCTGCGGCTGATGCCGGGCCGGATGTCCCTGGCCCCGTGGGCCGCGCTTCGCCTGGCCGGGCTTACTCTGTGGCAATCGCTGCTGGCGGGCGTAGACATCGCCTGGCGGGCCTTCGATCCGCGCCTGCCGCTACAACCGGGCCTGGTGGCGCAGGCCACCGCGCTGGCGCCCGGCGCGGCGCGCGATGGCTTCACCGCGCTGGCCAGCCTCGCCCCCGGCGCGCTGCCCAGCGGCACGGACGCCGAAGGCGCGCTGGTCATCCACGCGCTGGACACCCGCCTGCCCATCGCGCGGAACCTGTCGGACTCCGAGGCGCTGTACCGGCGCGCGGCGGGCCATGGCTGAGTTCCTGATCGGCGCCGGAGGGCTCGTGCTGCTGGCCGCGCTGGTCGGCCTCTATCGCGCCCTGCGCGGACCGGCCATGGCGGACCGGATGATGGCCGTGCAGCTTCTCTCCTCGGGCGGCATCGCGGCGCTGCTGCTGATCGCGGCGGGGCTCGGGCAGAAGGGCGTGGTGGATGTGGCGCTGGTGCTGGCGCTGCTGGGCGGCTTTGCCTCGGTCGCTGTCCTGCTCGCGGCGCGCGTGTTGACGCAGCGATGAACCTGTTCAGCATCATCGTGATCACGGCCGGCGTGGTCTTCTTCATCGCCGGCACGGTGGCGCTGCTGCGCTTTCCCGATCCGCTCAGCCGGCTGCATGCGCTGACCAAGGCGGACAGCCTGGGCCTTGGGCTGATCGTGCTGGGGCTGCTGCCGCTGGCCGAGGGCTGGCTCGGCGGGCTGAAGCTCCTCCTGGTCTGGCTGCTGGTGCTGCTGGCGGGCGCCACCGCCACGCAGATGATCGCCGAACGGCAGCGGCAGCGCGGACAGGGCCGATGAACGTAGCCTTCGACGTGCTGCTAGCGCTCGGCCTCTTGGGTGTCGCGGGCTGGACGCTGGCCGCGCGCTCGGATTTCGCGGCGGTGGTGGGCTTCGTCGCCTGCGGGTTGCTGCTGGCCCTCGTCTGGGTGCGGCTGGACGCGGTGGACATCGCCCTGACCGAGGCCGCCATCGGGGCGGGGGCCACGGGCGTGCTGCTGCTCTTCGCAGGCATGCGCGTGCGCGGTGGCCGGGCGGAAATCCTGGCCGCGACGCCCAGCCTCGCGCAGCGCTGGGTGGTGGGCGGGCTTTGCGCCGTGGTGGGCGTGGCACTCGCCGTCGCGGTGCTAACGCTGCCAGAGCCCGTGCCCAGCCTCGCGCCGCAGGTGGCGGAGCACCTGCCCGGGCTGGGCGTGGCCAATCCCATCACCGGCGTGCTCATGGCCTATCGCGGGCTGGACACGCTGCTGGAAGCGGTGGTGGTGGTCTTCGCCGTGCTGGCCGTCTGGTCCATGGCGCCGGACCAGCATTGGGGCGGCGTGCCGGGGCGGGTGTTTCCGCCGCAGGAGGACGGGCCGCTCTCGCTCATGGCGCGCCTGCTGCCGCCGATCGGCATCGTCATCGGCATCTACATCGCCTGGGTGGGCGCGGATGCGCCGGGCGGCAAGTTCCAGGGCGGCACCATCCTGGCGGCCATGTGGATCCTCGCCTGGGGGGCCGGGCTCGCGCGCTTTCCCCGGGTGGACACGCCGTGGCTGCGCTGGGCGGTGGTGGCCGGGCCGCTGACCTTCCTCCTGGTGGGGCTGCTGGGGTTCGTGGTGGCGGATGGGTTCCTCGCCTACCCCGCGGGCTTCGCCAAGCCGCTCATCCTGCTGATCGAGGTGGCAATGACGCTTTCCGTCGCGGCGGGCATCGCGTTGCTGGTGGCCGGGCCGCCGGAGGGCCGGGCATGATCTTCGGACTGGCGGCCTCGGCGCTGGTGGCGCTCGGGCTCTATGGGCTGGTCACGCAGGCGGCGCTGCTACGAAAGGTGCTCTCCTTCAACCTGCTGGGTGGCGGGGTGTTCCTGGTGTTCGGCGTGGTGGCGCGGCGTGGTTCCATGGTGGACGCGGTGCCGCAGGCGCTGGTCATCACGGGCCTGGTGGTCGCCTTCGCCGCCACGGCGCTGGCCATCGTCCTGGTACTGCGCCTGCATCAGCGGGCCGGCACCGTCACCATCTCCGAAGACCCGCCCGCCTGATGGAACAGACACCCTGATGGAACAGACACCGGGCGCATTCCTGCTGGTGCTGCTGCTGGTGGTGCCGGTGACGGGCCTGCTGCTGGCCTTTGCGCTCGGCGGCAGCCGTGCCGAGCGAATCGCGCTGTGGCTGCTGCCGGTGGGCATCGCCATGGCGGTCGTCCTGGTGGCGGGGCTGCTGCATGCGGGCGCGCCGGTGGTGGTGTTCATCGGCGGATGGGCGCCGCCGCTGGGGATCGCGCTGCGCGCCGATGGCCTGGGCGCGGCCATGCTGCTGACCACCGCGTTGCTGATGGGCGCCATCGGGCTCTACGCGCGCGCCGAGGCGACAACCCGGCCCGGCATGCCGGAAGCGCGCGGGCCCTTCGCCTTCTGGTGCTTCCTGCTGGCGCTGTGGGCGGCGCTGAACCTCGCCTTCCTCGGCGGCGACCTGTTCAACCTGTTCGTGGCGCTGGAGATGCTGACCTTCGGCGCCGTCGCGCTGGTCTGCCTCGATGGCAAGGCCACGCAGTTCAAGCCGGCCCTGCGCTACCTGCTCTTCGCGCTGATCGGCTCGGTGCTGTACCTGCTGGGCGTCGGGCTGTTCTACGGCGCCTATGGCACGCTCGACATTCTCCTGTTGGCCCAGGTCGCGCGGGCGGACCCGCCCACCATCATCGCGGCGGCTTTCATGACCGTCGGCCTGCTCGGCAAGATGGCGCTGTTCCCACTTCATCTGTGGCTGCCGGCCGCCCATGCGGGCGCGCCGCCCGCGGCCTCGGCGCTGCTTTCGGCGCTGGTGGTGAAGGCGAGCTACGTCCTGCTGCTGCGCCTGTGGTTCGTGGTGCTGCCGGTGGTGCTGACCATGGCGGTGGCGCCCGTCCTGGCCGCGCTGGGCGCGGCGGCGATCCTGTTCGGCAGCCTGGTGGCGCTGCGCCAGGCGCGGCTGAAGCTGCTGGTCGCCTACTCGACGGTGGCGCAGATCGGATACCTGTTCCTTGCCTTCCCGCTGATGGCCGGGACCACCAGCGAAATCGCCGCCCGCGCCTGGATGGGCGGCGCGCTGCAATGCATCAGCCACGCCTTCGCCAAGGCGGCGATGTTCCTGGCGGCCGGCGTCATCGCCCGGGCCTTCGGGCATGACCGCATCGCCGACCTCAACGGCGCGGGGCGCGTCGCGCCGCTGAGCGTGCTGGCCTTCGGCCTCGCCGGCCTCTCGCTGATGGGCGTTCCGCCGAGCGGCGGCTTCACGGCGAAATGGCTGCTGCTGCAGGCGGCGATCGACAGCGGGCAGTGGTGGTGGGCCCTGGTCGTCGTCGGCGGTGGCTTGCTGACAGGCGCCTATGTATTCCGCGTGCTGGCCGGCTCACTCGCCGGGCAGGATGCGCCGGTGACCAAGGTGGGGCCGGTGGACGCCACGCAGGAGCGGGTGGCGCTTGGCCTCGCCATCATTTCGGTGGTGCTGGGGCTGATGCCACTCGCCTCCTTCGGCCTGATCCGGATCGGCCTGACGTGATGCTCCTGGCCACCATCCTGCTGCCGCTGCTGCTCGCGGCCGCCGGCATTTCGGCGCGCCTGCGCGCCCATCTGCCGGGCCTGCGTGTGGTGGCGCCGCTGCCGGGGCTGCTCGCCGCCTGGATGGGGGAGGGGCAGGGGGAAGTCGTCTTCTACGCCGATTGGCTGCGCCTCAGCCTCTCGCTGGATGCGCCTTCGGCCTTGCTGCTCGGCGTGGCCGCGCTGCTCTGGGCCTGCGCGGGGGCCTATGCGCGCGCCTATCTGGGGCGGGAGCGGCCGGGGCAGGGCTTCGCGATCTGGTGGCTGCTGACCTTGGCGGGAAGCCTCGGCGTCTTCGTCGCGGGCGATCTGGTGACCTTCTACTTCACCTTCGCCCTGCTCAGCCTGGCCGCCTATGGGCTTGTGGTGCATGACCGCACGGACAACGCGCGCCGCGCCGGCGCGGTCTACCTTCTGCTGGCCGTGCTGGCCGAGGTCTGCCTGTTGCTGGCCTTCGCGCTGCTGGCGGTGCATGCTCCAGGCGACACGCTCGCCATCCGCGAAGTTGTGGCGGCGCTGCCCACCTCGCCCACCCGCAACGCCACCATCGTGCTGCTGATCGCGGGCTTCGGGCTGAAGGCGGGGCTGGTGCCGCTGCATGTGTGGCTGCCGCTGGCACATCCCGCCGCACCCATGCCGGCCTCGGCGGTGCTGAGCGGCGCCATCATAAAGGGGGGCGTCATCGGTCTGATCCGCTTCCTGCCCTGGGATGGCAGCATGGCAGGCTGGGGCGAGGCGCTGGGCGCCATGGGCTTCATCACCGCCTTCTATGGCGTGGCGCTCGGCATCACCCAGGCCAACCCCAAGACCATCCTGGCCTATTCCAGCGTCAGCCAGATGGGCGTGGTGGTGGCGGCCATCGGCTTCGGCCTCGCCACCGCCGACCTGACCGCGCCGATCAGCGCGGCCTTCTACGCCTCGCACCATGTGCTGGCGAAGGGCGCGCTGTTCCTGGCCGTGGGCGTGGCCTATGCCGCGGGCGCGCGGCGCATCCTTCTCGTGATGGTGCCGGTGCTGTTGCTGGTGCTCAGTTTCGGCGGCTTGCCGTTCACGGGCGGGGGCCTCGCCAAGGCGGCGACGAAGGGGCAGCTGGATACGGGCGTCCTGGGTCTTCTCTCCGCCCTCTCCGCGGCGGGGACGACGATGCTCATGCTGCACTTCGCGCGGCAATTGCAGGTCCGCGCGGCACCGACGCCGGATGCCTTCGCGCCCCTGGGCCTGACCATCCCCTGGGTGACGATGACACTGGCCGCGCTGCTGCTGCCCTGGTGGCTTTATCCCGGCGACGCCCTGGACGCGACCAAGTTCTGGCCGGCGCTCTGGCCCGTGCTGCTCGGTGTCGCGTTCTTCCTGGCGCTGCGCCGTTGGGGCGAGGCCCTGCCGCGCCCGCCCGAAGGCGATGTGCTGATCTACGCCGCGCGGGGCTTCGGCCGCATCGCCCCGCCGCTTGCCGAGCGTGCGAACGGCATAGAGGCCTGGCTGCGCACCTGGCCGGGTGCGGGGCTCGCGCTGCTGATGCTGCTCGTGGTCCTTGGTGGGGCGATGTTCCTGGCCGCGTCATGAAGGCCGCCCTCCGCTTTGTGATGGGGCTGGCCGTGGTGGTCGGGCTGGGCCTGCTCGGCCTGCACACGGCGTTGCAGGCCGGCACCTTCACGCCGCGTATCGCGGCGGCACTGGAGCGCGCCACCGGCCGCGCCGTCACGCTCGGCCCCATCGGCCTGCGGCTGGCGTGGCAGCCCGTGCTCTCGGTCAGCGACGTGACCATCGCCGATCACGAGGGTCGGTCCACGCCGGGCTTCGCCCGGATTGGCCAGCTCGACCTCACCTTGGCGCTGCGGCCGCTCCTTGCGGGGGAGTTCGACATTCGCGAGATCGTCCTGCGGGATTCGGACCTGCTGCTGGAACGTGATGCGGCTGGGCAGCCGAGTTGGCCGGCACAACCGGCCGGCGGCGGGGGTGGGGCCGTCACGGTCGCAGCGCTGCGGATGGAAGCCGCCCGCCTGCATCTGTCCGGGACGTGGTTCGGCATCATCGAAATTTCCTCCCTCACCCTGCGCCGCAAGCCGGAGGGCGATGCGCTGCGCCTCGACGCGAGCGTGACCCTGCGTGGCGAGGCGCTCACACTTGCGGTCGACCTCGACCATCCGTCCAACGAGACCCCCGGCCTCATCGCCAGCATCAACGGCACGGGTGTCCGGCTCGCGGCGCGCGGCGCGGTGGCGCGCCGGCTGGACCACCCGGGCCTGTCGCTGGCGCTGGAGGCGGAGACGCAATCCGTCGCGCGGCTGTTGCAACTGGTCGGCGCGCCGCCTGCCGACCCGCCGCTCGGCCCCTTGCACGGCACGGCAACGCTCGGCCCCGGATTGGTGCTGAGCAGCATCACCATCACCACGGGCGAGGCCGATCTCGGCACCCTGGTGCCCGGGCTTCGCATCCAGCGCGGCAGCCTGAGCGCCGCGGGGCTGGACGCGCCCCTGCAAGTCACCGCCCAGGGCCGCAGGGCCGGCACCGAGGCCCGGCTCGAGGCCAGTATGGGTGCGCCGCGCCTGGTGTTCGGCGGTGCTGCGACCGCGCTCTGGCCGGTCACCGCCAGCCTCGCTGCGGGGCCGGCGCGTCTGACAGCGCAAGGCCAGGCCAGTCGGGCCGATCCTTTCGGCGCGGCGCCCTTCGAAGTGACGCTCGCCGCCCCCAACCTCAGCACCCTCGGGCGGCTGCTGGACATAGAACTGCCCGATCTGCGCGATGTCCGGGCCAGCGGGCAGGTTGAGCGCGGCCCGTCCGGCGTGGTCAGCGCCACGGCCATCCGCGTGGCGGCGGCGCCCTTGCAGGCCAGCGGCGCGTTGGAGATCACCTGGGCGCCGCGCCCCGCGCTGACGGGGCAGATCAGCTTCACGCGGTTCGATCTCGATGCGCTGGGCGGCCCCTCCACACCGCGCCGTGATGGGCGGCTCATTCCCGATCTCGCTTTGCCGGTCGCGCCGCTGCGCGCGATGGACGCGACCCTCAACCTCTCGGCCGAGACGCTGGCGGCGGGCGGCCTCACCTGGCGGGCGGTGCGCGCCGATGTGTCCCTCGCGAGCGGGTTGTTGAGCTTGCGTTCCTTCTCGGCGACCTCGCCGGGCGGGCCGGTCAGCGGGAGGCTCACGCTCGACGCCACGGCCACGCCGCCCGCCGCCACTCTCGCGCTGCAATCGGGCGGCGCGGGACTCGACCTGACCGCCATCCGCCGGGAGTTGGGCGCGGGCGTCGGGGTGCAGGGGCTCGTCGAGATCGCCATGGATCTTCGCGGGCGCGGGGCGAGCACGCGCGCCCTGGCCGCGACCCTGAACGGCGAGGCCGGCGCGGCCATGGTGGGCGGCCGCTTCTCGCGCGCCGGGATGCTGCGCGTGGGGCCGGACCTCACGCGCATCCTGCTGCTGGGCAATGCGCCGCCCGAGGGGATCACCATCCGCTGCCTGGCGTTGCGGATGAACATCCGGGACGGCCTTGGCCAGAGCGAGGCGCTGTTGCTGGAAAGCAGCGCGGGGCGGATCGACGGGACGCTGGCCGTCAATTTCCACAACGAGGTCATCGCCGCGCAGCTGCGCCCGGACATCCGCGTGCTCGGCGCCAACATGCGCGCGCCGGTGGGCATCGGCGGCACGCTTTCGGCGCCGCGCGTGGGCGTCGAGCCCGGCCAGGCGGTGCTGCAGATGATGAGTGACACCGTGTCGAACCGACTCTCCCGCAACACCACGCTGGAATGGCTGCGTGGCGGGGAGGGCGGGCCCGCGGGCGGGGAATGCGCCAGCCAACTCCGCCTCGCCCGGCTCGGCCGGGCCGGCCGCGCCCCGCCGCCGCCGGCCACCACCGTGATCCCGCTGGTGCCGCGCGAGCTTCAATCGCCCGTGCAGGACGTGTTTCGTGGCATTGGGGGGCTGCTGGGCGGACGGCGGTAAAGGCGGAGCAGGCTGCGTTCACGCAGCTTGCCCCAGCCGTTGCTCGGTCGCGGGATTCAGCGTTTTCGGTGATCCGGCCTCACCGCATCCCGCTCTACTGATATGGCAGGAAGGCCGCCCGGGCGGCATTTGCTCCGCCACCGCCCCGCAGCGCGAAGCCGAGCAGCATCCGTGCCTTCAGCGCCGGCAGGATGCCGGCGGGAATGAGGCCCCGGCCGATGAGGTCGATCTCGGCCCCCGGATAGCCATAGGTGCAGGTGAAGACCGGCCCGGTCATCGAGCGCGTGGCCAGCACCACGGGCATGCGCTGCGCGAGTTCGCCCAGCAGCGGCGCAGCGCCGGCGGGCACATGCCCGGCCCCCATGCCCGCCACGACCACGCCCGCGAAGCCCAGGCCCGGCAGGGCCGCCAGCAGCCTGCCGTCATCGCCCATGCCCCAGGTGACGAGCGCGACCGGCGCGGGAGGGCCACCCGCCAGCGGCAGGCAGGGCGTGCGGGCGACACGGGCGTAGATCTGCACGCGCCCCTCGGCCACGAGGCCGATCTGTCCGGCGAGCGGCGAGGCGAAGGCGGAGGGCAGCGCCGTATGGGATTTCTGCACGAAGCGCGCGGCATGGATGTCGTAGTTCAGCACCGCGAGCGTGCCCAGGCCGCGTGCCTCCTGGCTGGCGGCCACGCGCGCCGCGGCCAGCAGGTTGGCCGGCCCATCCGCACCCGGCGCATCGGCTCCGCGCATCGCACCCGTGATGACCACGGGCTTGTCGCCCGGCACCAGCATGTCGAGGATGAAGGCGGATTCCTCGATGGTGTCGGTGCCCTGGATCACCACGGCGCCGTCGAACCCCGCCTCGAACCCCGCCGCGATGCGCTCGGCCACGTGGAGAAGCTGCGCGGGCTCCAGCGAGGGGCTGGGCAGGCGGAAGGGCGAATGCGCCTCGATCTCGGCCACCTCGGCCAACTCGGGCACCGAGGCCACCAGTTCCGCCGCGCCGAGCTTTGGCGCGATGCCGCCCCCCTCGCTCGGCACCATGGTGATGGTGCCGCCCAGCGAGAGGAACAGCAGGCGCGGACGGCTCACGCGGCCTCCTCCTCGCGCCTTGCGGGGGCCGGGCCGGGCCGGGCACCGGTCGGGATTTCGCCCGGCCGGTAATTGGGCAGCCCGCTGGCCGGCAGCAGCGCCAGCAGCGCCGCGCCCGCCATGATCAGCAGGCCGATCTTCAGCGCCACCAGCCGCGCCTCGGTGTTGACGCGCACGGCCTCCTGCACCTGGGCGGGGGTGGCCGTGGTGCGGCCGAGGATGGTCGCCAGTTGGTCGTTGCTGACGAAGTTGATGCTGTCGAGGTCGAGCTGGGACTGGACCTCCTCCGGGAATTCGGGATTGGCGGCGATGTTGGTCAGGATGGCGGAACTGAGCAGCCCCACGAGCAGCGCGCCCGCGAGCGCGGTGCCCACGCCGGCCGCCAGGTTCTGCGTGGTGCCGCGCAGGGAGCCGACGTCGCCCGCC
>JBHYDO010000002.1:5281-24585 GCA_051860645.1 Roseococcus sp. | reverse complement strand
CAACTCCTTCGGCGCGCTGGTCACCAGCACGTTGAAGACCAGCGTGACCAGCGCGCCCTGCCCGATGCCGAAGGCGATGAGGCCGAACATGACCGGAATGGCCGACCAGTCGTTGCGGACCACATAGGCCAGCCAGAGCAGCGCCAGGAAGCAGAGGGCGAAGCCACCCTGCGCGATGCGCCGCGGTGTCACGTGCTTGTACAGCCGCACCACCAGCAGGGCGGTGAAGAAGACCGTCAGGTTGAAGGGCAGCATGGCGATGGAGGTCTGCAGCGCGGAACGCCCCTGCACGATCTGGATGTAGAGTGGCACCGAGAAGTTCAGCATCGCCTCCAGGCCCACCACCGTGAACATGGCGTAGACGGCGGCGCGTTCCTGGCCGGAGGAGAGCACCCGCAGGTCCAGCAGCGCCGTCCGGCCCGCGTCCATCTGCCGGCGGCACCAGCGGAGGAAGAACTGCAGGATGACGATGCCCACCACGATCATCACGGGGGCCGGCGACATGCCGAAGATGTCGAAGGGGGCCGCGGGACGGGCCACACCCAAGCCCCACCGGTTGAGGTTGTTGAACCCGAAGACGATCAGGATGATGGCACTCGCGGCCAGCGCCACGCCCACCAGATCGATCTTCACCTCCGGCCGCGCGGCCTCGGGCTTCAGGCGGAAGCTGAGGAAGAAGACCAGGGCGGACAGCAGCACGAGGATGCCGAACAGCGGCCGCCAGCCGGTGAGGCTGATCAGCACGCCGCCAAGGAGGAAGGCCACCACGCTCGCGCCGGCCCGCGCCGAGCCAAGCGCGCCGATGGCCGTCGCCTGCTGCTGGCCGCGGTAGTTGTTGGCGATCAAGGCGACCAGCGCGGGCACGATCACCGCCGCCGAAAGTCCCGCCAGCAACTGCGCCACCAGCATGAAGGTCGCCACCGGGCTGATCACCATCAGCACCTGCGCCACCCCGAACAGGCACACCACGATGCGGAAGACGGTGGTGGAGCCGAAGCGCTGCACCAGCTTCGCCCCCAGCATCACGAACCCCGCCACCGCCAGCGAATACATCACGATGCCGGTGGCGATGGTGGTGGGCGGGACCCCGAAGCTCGACACCATGCCGGCCAGCGAGACCGGCAGCGAGGCGACGTTGAAGGACATCAGCACCTGGCCGAGCGCGATGGCGATCATCGGCACCCAGGATTCGCGGGGCTCGTCGACAGGGGTGGCGGTGGTGGTGCTCATGCGTCTCTCCTGGCGTTCAGGCTTGGGTGGGGGCGGGACGGGACGCGAAGAGGTTGAGGCCCAGCCGCTCGGACAGGAACTTGGCGGCCAGTTGCCCGCGCACGCTGTTGCCGGCCTCGTCCAGCGGGGGCGAGAAGGCGCCCAGCGCGCCCTTGCCGGGGGCGACGGCGAAGATGCCACCCGCGACACCGCTCTTGCCCGGCAGGCCGATCTCGTACAGCCAGTCGCCCGATTGTTCGTAGAGCCCGGCCGTGGCCAGGACGGCCAGCACGCGCTGGCAGCGGTCCGCATCCACCACACGCTCGCCCGTGATGGGGTTCACGCCGCCATCGGCCAGGGTGGCGCCCATCACCGCGATGTCGCGCGCCGTCACCAGCAGCGCGCACTGGCGGGTGTAGAGGTCGGTCGCCTGCAGCGGGTCGCAGTAGAAGCGCCCATAGCCGCGCAGCAGATGCGCGATGCCCTGGTTGCGCAGGTTGGTGGCGGCCTCGGATTGGTAGACATCCTCGTCCATCACCAGCTTGCGGCCGGCGAAGCGGGAGAGCCCGCTGCGGATGAATTCCCACTTCTCCGCCGCATCGGCGCCGGGGACGAGGCTGGTCGTCGCCAGCGCGCCGGCATTGACCATGGGGTTCATGGTGCGGTCGCCGTTCAGTTCGATCGCCATCACGGAATTGAAGGGCAGGCCGGTCGCGTTCACGCCGATCCGCTCGCGCGCCAGGCCGCCGCCCAGCGCCTGGCAGACCAGGGCGAAGACGAAGGGCTTGGACATGCTCTGGATGGAGAATTCGTGCGCCGCGTCGCCCACGGAGAACACGGCGCCATCCACCCCCGCGACGCAAAGCCCGAACAGGCCCGGCGGCACGCTGGCGAGGGCCGGGATGTAGTCGGCCACCTTGCCTTCCTCGACGCTCGCGTAGCGATCCCAGGCCTCCTGGACGAGGGACCGCACGGTGGCCGGTGCCGGGAGTTGCCCGGTGGAGATCGCGGCCGGCTGTTCGCCGGATTCCTGGTGCAGGCGCTGGTCCATGTCGTCACTCCATGCAGCCTGAGACCAATATTTCATGAGGGCCATGTCCGGATAGAGGCTGGGCGTCCCCTGCCATGGCGCAACGTCCCATCGAGACTTCTCGTGTTGATTGTGCCTTTGAAGCTCAGCTACGTTCGGTAGATGAAGACAACTCGGGGAGGAGATGTCAGGGCGGAACATTCCGATTTCGGAATGTTAGGCTTGCGCGCCATTGAGTTCTGCACGTCCGGCCTTCCCGAGAAGGACCAATTCGACGCCTGGCGCGAGCGGTTCCACTGCATGAAGGACCTCACCCAGCCGCCTGGAGGGAGCCCGGGCTACGCCGCGCGGTTCCAGATGTGGTCATTCGGCCATTTCGCGCTGACTGCCACCGCCTCGCCGCCTCTCCATTCCCGTCGCACGCACGCCCACATCCGACGCGACTCGCTCGATCACTGGGTGATCCATGTGGCTCGAAGGGGCACCCTGACATTTCGCTCGCAGGGCGCCGAAGCGTCGGTGTCACGGGGCCGCCCGCTGATCCGTTCCCTGGACCAGGTGACGGAGATGGAGCGGACGGAGGTGGACTGGCTCTGCCTGTTCGTGGCCCGCGATGCCTTCCCCGATCTAGGCGCCCGCATCGACGAATGCCGCGCCATGCCGATGCAGGGCGCCATGGCGGGGCTGCTGGCGAGCTATCTGGAATCCCTCCACCAGCAACTGCCGCTGGTGACGGAGGCCGAACTTCCCCATCTCGCGGAGGCGACCCGTGCCGTGGTCGCGGCCTGCCTTGGCGCCGGCGCGCCGCTTTCCCCGACCGGCGAGGCGCAGGTCGCGCAGGCGCGGCTCGGACGGGTGCGCCAGCTTGTGCGGCAGAACCTGACCTCCGCGCGGTTGGGGCCCGAGCGGCTTGCGCAGATGGCGGGCATGTCGCGCTCCCAGCTTTACCGTCTCTTCGAGCCTCTGGGTGGCGTGGCGCGCTACATCCAGATCGAACGCCTGGCGCGGGCGCACTGCTGCCTTACAGACCCGGGGAACACGGAAAGCATCCAGGCCATTTCGGATGGCGTGGGCTTCTTCGACCCGTCCGCCTTCAGCCGCGCCTTCCGGCGCGAATTCGGCCAATCACCGAGCGCGATCCGGATGCGGGCCGCGGCGGGCGAGGTTGCCTGGCCCAGGCGCGAGCGGGCCGCGCGGAGGCCGCAGAACATCGCGGGCGCCCTGCGGCACCTGGGTTTGGGCCATTCTGGGCTGGGTCAACCCCGGCTGGGACACTCGGCACTGGCACGGGAACACGAGCCTATTGTGGCCCGCGCTGCTGAACCGCTAGCGTCACATCATCAGAAATTGCGCGACGGTGGGCGTCTCTGATCCCAATCGGTCGTCCGCATGTTCGGCACGGGACCAGTCAATGGCCCGAAACACGGGGGGTATGACCATGCGTTTCCTTTCCGCCGTCAGTGGCGCGCTGGCGCTGCTGGCCCTGCCTGCGATGGCGCAGACGCCGACGCCGCTCGCGACGTCCACGCTGGCCACCCTGTGTTCAGCCTCGGGCACCGAGGGGGACGCGGCCATCGGTGTGGGCTACTGCCGCGGCTTCATCGTGGGCGTCTGGCAGTACCACACGGTGATCTCCAGCCCCGGCGGCCTCGCGCCGATCTTCTGCCTGCCGCAAGCCGCCCCCACCCTGGGCGAGGCGCAGGTGGCCTTCGTCGCCTGGACCCAGGCCAATCCGGAATACGCCAGCATCCCGGCCTCGGACGGCGTGCTGCGCTGGGCTGCCGCGGCCTACCCCTGCCCCACACCGCCGCCGGCGCCTGCCCGCGCCCGTCGGCGCTGAGCGGAGATCAAGGACATGAACATGACCCTGCGCCTCGCCCTGCCCGCCGTCCTGCTGCTTGGCCTCGCCGCCTGCGATGAGCCGCGCAGCATCAGCCCCACCACGCAACGTGTCGGCGGCGGTGCCGCGGCCGGCGCCCTGACGGGCCTCGCCATCGGGTCCATTTCCGGCAATGCCGGGACGGGCGCGCTGATTGGCGCGGGCGCCGGCGCCCTGGGCGGCTTTGCGTTCGACCAGCATCGCCGTGGCCAGCAGCGCGCCTATGATCGCGGCGTGGAAAGCGGCCGGGCCGCACCGCGGTGAGGCCCCGGCCGGCCCCAGGGCGCCGTGCCCGCCAGCTGCCTGCCATCGCGCTTGCCGCGGCGGTCGGCTTGGCTGGCACGGCACCTGCGGCGCTGGCGCAGAGCGATGATGCCGCAACCATCGCGGAACTTCGCCGTCAGTTGGACGAGATGCGCCGGCGCGACGACGAGACCCGACGGCGCATGGAGCAACTGGAGGCGCTTGTTGCGCGCAACATGCGCCCGGCGGCCGTGGCGGCGCCGGCCCGTGCGGCTGCGGCCCGCGCGGCGCCAACGCGCGCACCGGTCCAGGCGGAAGTGGCGGCCGCGCAGCAGGCCGCCCGCGAAGCCCGCGCCGCAGCCGACACGGCACAGGCCGTGCAGCGTGACCTCGCCCGTGCCCCGCTGCCCGCCGCCGCCGGAGCGCCGACCGAGCGCGACGTTCCTGGCCTGAGGTCGCCCGCGGCCGTCGGTGACCAGACCGCGACCGGCGACGCGCTGCGCTCCGACCTGCCGGGCATCGCCTTCCGCGTGCCGGAGACGCAGACGCAAGTCCGGCTCTACGGCTGGGCGAAGCTGAGCGCGTGGCAGGATTTCAACGGCCGCAACCAGACCGACGCCCCGCTGCCCGGCGGCATTCCGCTGCGCGGCAGCCCCGGTGAACGCCAGGGCGGCGACTTTGGCATGACCGCGCGCTTCAGCCGCTTCGGCGTGGACACGCGTACGCTCACCAGTTGGGGTACGCTGGAGACCCGCCTGGAGGGTGATTTCGGTGGTGGTTCGCCCACTTCCAGCAACGCGGTGTTCCGCCTGCGCCAGGCCTGGGGCGAGTTGGGCGACGAGCGGGTGCGCGTGCTCATCGGGCAGACCAACAGCCTGTGGAACGAGGGGTTGTACGAGACCCTCATCGATGCGACGAACCTCAACCAGTCCTTCATCCGGCAGGCACAGCTTCGCCTGACGGGCCGGCTGGCGACAGGCTTGACCGGGCAGGTCTCGCTCGAGGCGCCGGACACCAACTACACCTCCGCCGCCGGGGTCTTCACGCCCGACAACCGCCTGGACGGCGGGGCCAGCCCCGCCTTCAACACCATGCCCGACATCCATGCCCGCCTGACCTATCGCAGGAATGGGCTGGAGGTCGTCGGCCGGGGGATGGTGCGTCAGTTGAGCATTCGTCCTGCGGGAACGGCCCTGGAATTCCCCGCGCCCAGCTCCCGCAGCGCGACGGGTTTCGGTATCGCGGGCCATGTCCGCTTTCCGATGCGCTGGCTTTCCAGCTCCTTCGGCCAGGATGAGGTGATGGGTCTCGCCTACTACGGCGAGGGCATCGGGCGGTATCACTTCGGCAGCACCATCGGCCAGGACGCGCTCTCCAACATCGGGCTGCGCGGCGTGACGGGCAGTGCGAGCATTGACCCGATCCCCTCCTGGGGCCTGACCGCCGCCTATCGCCGCTTCTGGACAGCGCAGCTGCGCAGCAACCTGTCCTACTCCTTCGCGCGGCAGGACTTCCCGAGCTACGCGCTGGCGTTCGCACCCGGCTCGGCCGCCGCGACGGGGCTCAATCGCGACGTGCAGCAGGTGTTCGCCAACCTGATCTGGAGCCCCTTCGGCGAGGTGCGCAATGGCATCTTCGGCAGCGGCTGGCTCGATGTCGGGGTCGAGTATGTCTTCACCCGGCGCGATCTCTTCGGCGGTTCGGCTGCGGCGGGGCCTGGAGTATCGGGGCGTGGCATCGCGAACCGTGTGCTCTTCGCCACGATCGCGCGCTTTTGACCTTGATTTTCATCCAACTGTCTTGCGTGATGGCGCGACAGTTTCGGCCCACCGGGCGCATGGTTGAAATTCCAGATTGGCATCACCTCGGGAATTCAACGTGAAGAACCACAAGGCGGCGAACCGCGTCCTCCTGTTGTGCCTTGTGTTCCTCGCCCTCACGGGCTGCGCGAGCAATTTGCGCCTGCAGGCCCCGCCGCCTGACGTGACCGAGCAGTTGCCCGTGCTCGGCGTGCCCAATGTGCGCTTCTGGCTCGATGGCGACCCCGCGCCCCTGATCCGCGAAGGCGCGCTGATGGCAGAGCGCGAGGCGGGCGCGGGCACGGCACTGCGGCCCCAGAATTTCCTCGCGCTGTCGGGGGGCGGCGACAACGGCGCCTTCGGCGCCGGGGTCATGCTGGGCTGGACGGCCGCCGGAACCCGCCCCGAATTCAACGTGGTGACGGGCATTTCGGCCGGCGCCTTGATCGCCCCCTTCGCCTTCCTCGGCCCCAATTACGACCCCCAGCTGCGCGATGTCTTCACTGGGCAGCAACCCACGGACATCCTGCTCCTGCCGCGCCGGGCGCTTGCGGTCTTCTCGCTCCTGTTCGGCGAGGCGGTGGCGGATACCTCACCGCTCCGACGCCTCATCGCGCGGCACGCGAACGAGGAGATGCTCGCCGCCATCGCCGCCGAGTATGCGAGGGGTCGGCTGCTGTTGATCGGCACCACCAATCTCGACATGCAGCGCCCCGTGGTGTGGAACGTGGGCGCCATCGCGGCCAGCGGCCATCCCGATGCGCTGGCGCTGTTCCGCAGCATCCTGCTCGCTTCCGCGTCCATCCCCGGCGCCTTCCCACCGGTGCTGGTGGATGTGGAACATGACGGGCGCAACTTCCAGGAAATGCACGTGGATGGCGGGGCGGCGACGCAGGTGTTCCTGTACCCGCCCTCCATCAACCTCCGCGCCGAGGGCCGGCGGCGCGGCGTGGAGCGGGAACGCACGGCCTACGTCATCCGCAACGGCACAGTGGATGTGGAGGCGGGCAACACCGTGCGCGGCGTGTTCAGCGTCACCAGGCGTGCGGCCTCCACGCTGCTGCATTTCAGCGGGATCGGCGACATCGGCCGCATCTACCTTGCCGCGCAGCGCGATGGGGTGGCCTTCCGCGTCGCCTATATCGGCCGGGACTTCCATGCAGAGCGGCGCCAGCCCTTCGATCCCGTCTACATGAACGCCTTGTTCGATTACGGCTTCGCGCTGGGCCGTGCGGGAGATCACTGGCGCTTGGAGCCTGCGATCGTCGGCAATCTTCCGGCGCGGGTCGAGCCATGACGGGCTGGCTTGGGACGGACGGCCAATCTTCGGGATTCCGTTGCACTACGCTTCCGACGGCAGAATGATTAACCTATCGTTAGCAGATGTTGGGGCCGTGCGCTGGCCGCTCGAAACCAAGCTTGGGGAGGCTTCATGAGTCAGCTCGACGACGTGCTCGCGAATGTGGATGCGAATCTCGAAGCGGCGCTGGAGCGCCTCTTCGCGTTGATCCGCATCAAGTCCATCTCGACGGACCCCGCCTTCGCCGCCGATTGCCAGGCCAATGCGGACTGGCACGCGGCCGACCTCTCCGCCATGGGCTTCGAGGCGGTGGCGCACCCCACGCCCGGCCACCCCATCGTCGTCGCGCATGACCGTTCCGCCCCGGGCCCCTCGGCGCTGTTCTACGGCCATTACGACGTGCAGCCGGTCGATCCCCTGGAGTTGTGGGACCGCGACCCCTTCGAGCCGACCATCCAGACCCTGGCCGACGGCACCAAGATCATCACCGGCCGCGGCTCGGCCGACGACAAGGGCCAGCTCATGGCCTTCATCGAGGCATGCCGCGCGTGGAAGGCGGTCACCGGCAAGCTGCCCATCCCCATCACCATCCTGCTGGAGGGCGAGGAGGAGTCGGGCGGCGTGAACCTGCCGGGCTTCCTGAAGAGCCATGCCGATGAGTTGCGCGCCGACATCGGCCTGATCTGCGACACCAACATGTGGGACGCGCAGACGCCGGCCATCGTCACCATGCTGCGCGGGCTGTGCGGCGAGGAAGTCATCATCCACGCGGCGGAGTTCGACCTGCATTCGGGTTTCTATGGCTCGGCCGCCGCGAACCCCAACCGCGTGCTGGCGCGCATCCTGTCCGACCTGCACGACGCGAACGGCCGCGTCACGCTGGACGGCTTTTATGACGGCGTGCCCGAACTGCCCAATTCCCTGCGGGAGCAATGGGATTCGCTGGGCTTCTCGGCCGAGCAGTTCCTGGGTGCCATCGGCCTGTCCGTTCCCGCGGGTGAGACGGACCGCAGCGTGCTGGAGCAGACCTGGTCGCGCCCCACCTGCGAGATCAACGGCATGGGCGGCGGCTACCAGGGCGCGGGCTTCAAGACCGTGATCCCCGCCATGGCTTCCGCGAAGGTCTCCTTCCGCCTGGTGTTCGACCAGGACCCGCACAAGGTCCGCGCCGCCTTCCGCAAGCATGTGATGGACCGCCTGCCGGCCGATTGCCGCGCCGAGTTCATCGAGCATGGCTCGGGCAGCGCCATCCGCTTCCCCGAGGACGCGCCGGCCTTCGCCAAGGCGCGCCAGGCGCTCAGCGACGAGTGGGGCAAGCCCGCGGTGTTCGTCGGCGGCGGTGGTTCCATCCCGGTGACGGCGATGCTCAAGCAGTCGCTCGGGATGGACGTGATCCTGGCGGGCTTCGGCCTCGAGGATGACCGCATCCACAGCCCCAACGAGAAGTACAACCTGACCAGCTTCCACAAGGCCATCCGCTCCTGGGCGCGGATCCTGGATGCGTTGTCCAAGTAAACACCCGCCACAGCACCTGACGTGAAAGACACCTTCCGATGAGTGACGTGAGCCCCGCCGCCCCAAGCGAGACCAAGAAGACCATGATGCAGAAGCTCCTCGACGGTGTGGAGCGCGTGGGCAACAAAGTGCCGCATCCGGTGATGATCTTCGTCTATCTCATCGTCTTCATCGTCGTGCTTTCGGCCATCCTGGGCATGCTCGGCGCGCAGGTCAGCTACCAGGCGTACAACGTGGCCACCGGCGACATCGAGCCGGTGACGACGGCGGCGCGAAGCCTTCTCACCATCGAGGGCATACGCTTCATGTACACGGGCGTGGTGCAGAACTTCATGAATTTCAACGCCGTGGGCGTGATCATCATCGCGATGGTGGGCGTGGGCGTCGCCGAGGAAGCGGGGCTGGTGAAGGCGCTCATCCGCAAGCTGGTCATCATCGCGCCGCGCTGGGCGCTGACCTACATCCTGGTCTTCGTGGGCATCCTCTCCTCGGTGGCGGCGGATGCGGGCTACCTCGTGCTGATCCCGCTGGCGGCGGCGGCCTTCATGAGCGTGGGGCGGCATCCGCTGGCCGGTCTCGCGGCCGCCTTCGCTGGCGTCGCCGCGGCGTTCCTCGTGAACATCCTGATCGTGCCGGTGGACGGCATCCTCACCGAGATCACGAATGACGCCATCCGCGCGGTGGACGCCAACCGCACGATCGACCTCGCGGCGAATGTCTGGTTCTCGATCGGCTCGACGGTGCTGCTCACCATCGTCATCGCCCTCATCACCGAGCGCGTGATCGAACCGCGCCTCGGCAAATACTCGGGCGACTACCAGGTGCCGGGCGAGAACACGCTGTCGGAGGACGAATACCGCGGCCTGCGCTATGCGCTGTACGGCTTCGGCGCGGTCGTCGCCTTCATCCTGCTGCTGCTGCTGCCGCCGGGGGCGCCGCTGCGCAACGCCGAGACGGGCGCCATGATCGCCAACTCGCCCTTCATGAACAGCCTGATCGTCACCATCGCGCTGGTCTTCCTGGTCTGCGGCATCGCCTACGGCAAGGGCGCCCGCACCATGAACACGACCCAGGAGGCGATCGGCGCGATGCAGAAGGCGATCGGTTCGCTGGCCGGCCTGATCCTGCTGCTGCTGGTCATCAGCCAGTTCATCGCCTTCTTCAACTACACGAACATGGCGACCCTCGCCGCCGTCTCCCTCGCGGGGCTGCTGCAGCAGGCCAACCTCGACGCGCTCACGCTGATGATCGGCTTTGTCATCGTGGTGTTCGGGCTGGATTTCATCATCACGGCGGCCATCGCCAAATGGGCGATCTTCGCGCCGGTCTTCGTCCCGCTGCTGATGCAGCTGGGCATGGAGCCGGAGGCCGTGCTGGCCGCCTATCGCGTGGGCGACAGCCCGATCAACGCCATCACGCCGCTGAACGCCTACTTCGCGATGATCGTCACCTTCGCCATCAAGTACCAGAAGGAAGCCGGTGTGGGCACGGTCATCGCCCTCATGCTGCCCTATGTGGTGGTGCTCTGCTTGCTCTGGCCCGCCTTCCTCGCGGGCTGGTATCTCCTTGGCCTGCCCTGGGGCATTGGGTGAGGCCGCCCGCCTTCGCCTCCAGGTCACGCTCCCTGCGGACGCTCGCGGGAAGCCGCCAGCGCCCGCACGGGGCCTCCGATGGCGAAGGGAGCCCTTCGGCGCCGCCGAGATGACGCCGCTTGACGTACCGGCGCACACACGCTCCCTCCCGGCAGGCTGTTTGCCTGGTCCCGTAGTCTGGTTGCATGGAGCCGTCCGATGAACACCGAACTCGCCCTCGTCCTGCTCCTGCTGGGGGCGGCCATCGTCATGTTCATCGCCAACCGGCCACGCATGGATGCCGTGGCGCTGTTGATGATCGTCCTCATGCCCTTCACCGGCGTGCTCACCATCAACGAGGCGCTGGCCGGCTTCTCCGACCCTACCATCATTCTCATCGCCGGACTCTTCGTGATCGGCGAGGGGCTGGTGCGCACCGGCGTCGCGCGCCGCCTGGGCGACTGGCTGAACGCCGTGGCGGGTTCGAGCGAGACGCGCATGCTGGTCCTGCTCATGCTTTCCGCCGCCGGGCTTGGGGCCTTCATGAGCTCGACCGCGGTGGTGGCGATCTTCATCCCCGTGGTGCTGCGCATCTGCCAGAACACCGGCACCGTGCCCAGCCAGCTGATGATGCCGCTGAGCTTCGCCGCCCTCATCAGCGGCATGATGACGCTGGTGGCGACCGCGCCCAACCTGGTCGTGCATGCCGAGCTGATCCGCCAGGGGCATGAGGGGTTCGGCTTCTTCAGCTTCACGCCCTTCGGCGCCACCATCCTCGTGCTGGGCGTGGCCTTCATGCTCGTGGCGCGCCGGCTGCTGCCCAAGGGCACGCAGGGTGCGGCGCGCAGCGGGCCGCCGAGCCTCGCCCACTGGGTGGAGCAATATGGCCTGGCCGAGCGCGCCTACCGCGAGCGCATCCTGCCCGGCTCGCCGCTCATCGGCCAGCGCATCGGCCATCAGGCCCCGGCCATGCCGGGCCTGGAGCTCATCGCCATCCAGCGCCCGGGCCGCTTCGGCCAGGAGGTGATCCGCCCCGGCACCGGCATGGAACTGCGCGAGGGCGATATCCTGTTGCTGGACGTGCTGCTGCCCACCACCGAGAGCGAAAGCAAGCGTCGAACCTATGGGCTGCAAGCCATGCCGGCGGGCGATGCCACGCCCTACGTCACGCTCTCGCAGGAAATCGGACTGGTCGAGGTGCTGATCCCGCCGGAAAGCGCGCTGGTGGGGCAGAACCTTGCCGCGGTGCGCGCGCGCGGCGAGCTGAACCTCACCATCCTCGGCCTGCGCCACGGGCGCGCGGTGGTGCGCGAAGGGCTGCTGGAGGAACGACTCAAGCCCGGCGACACGCTGCTGCTGACGGGCTTCTGGTCCGACATCAGGCGCCTGGAAACCGGCGTGGCCGACCTCGTGGTGCTCAACCTGCCGGCCGAGTATCGCGAGGTGCTGCCCGCCGCCAACCTCGCCCCCCAGGCGGTGGCCGTGCTGGCGCTGACGGTGGGCATGATGGTGAGCGGCGTGGTGGCCAATGCCCATGCCGTGCTGATCGGCTGCCTGCTGATGGGGCTGCTGCGCTGCGTGGACTTCAACTCCGCCTATGGCAGCATCAGCTTCAAGAGCCTGGTGCTGATCGTGGGCATGCTGCCCTTCTCGCTGGCGTTGCAGCGCACGGGCGGCGTGGAGATGGCCGCCGACGCGGTGACGGCCATCGCCGGCGAGGCGACGCCCACCGTCATCCTCGGGCTGTTGTTCATCATCACGGCGGCCCTCGGCCTGTTCATCTCCAACACCGCCACGGCGGTGCTGATGGCGCCCGTGGCCCTGGCCGTTGCGAGCGACCTGGGGGCCTCGCCCTATCCCTTCGCCATGATCATCGCCATCGCGGCCTCGGCCGCCTTCATGACGCCGGTCTCCTCGCCGGTGAACACGCTGGTGGTTGGGCCGGGCAACTACGGCTTCGCGGACTTCGCCAAGATCGGCGTGCCCTTCACACTCATCGTCATGGCGGCCAGCCTGGTGCTGGTGCCCTGGCTGCTGCCGCTATGACCCACCGGCGCCGGGATTGCCCGCAATGAGCGACATCACCATCACCGGCATCATCATCGCCGTCACCGTCGTGCTTTTCGTCTGGAACCGCCTGCCGGTTGTGCTGGTGGCGATGGGCGTGGCGGTGGCGCTCTGGGCGACGGGCGTGCTCACGCTGCAAGCGGCGCTGGCCGGCTTCGGCGACCCGGCCGTGCTGTTCATCGCGTCGCTCTTCGTGGTGAGCGCCGCGCTGGAGGTCACCGGGGTCACGGCCTGGGCCGGGCAGCGGCTGATCGCGGCCGCGGGGGCGGAAAGCCGGACTCGGCTGCTGCTGCTCACCTCGCTGCTGGTGGCGCTGCTGACGGCGCTGATCAGCGTGAACGGCGCGGTGGCCGCGCTGCTGCCCGTCGTCGTGGTGATGGCGGTGCGGCTGAAGCGCTCGCCCTCGCAACTGCTCATGCCGCTGGTGTTTTCCGCCCATGCGGGATCCATGCTGGCGCTCACCGGCACGCCGGTGAATGTGCTCGTCGCCAATGCGGCGGCGGATGCGGGGATGGACGCCTTCGGCTTCTTCTCCTTCACGCTGGTGGGTGTGCCGCTGCTGATTGGCACCGTGGCCATCATCATCCTGTTCGGCCAGAAGCTGCTGCCCGAGAGCAGCGGTCCCTCCATGCCCCTCGATTTCAGCCGTCACGCACGCACGCTGGTCGAGCAATACGGTCTCACGGACGGCGTTTTCCGCATGCGCCTCCGGCGCACCTCGCCCTACGCCGGCGAACGGCCCGAAGCGGTGGACCTATCCGCCTATCCTTCGCTGAAGCTGGTGGCGATCCAGCAGGGCGATTCCGGGGGCACCCTGCAACGCGCCGTGCTGCTGGAGGGGGACCACCTGATCCTGCGTGGCGATGCGGACGAGGCGGCGCGGCTCGCGGGCGAGGCGCATCTCGCCTTCCGCCAGGAAGACGCGGCCGAGGACCTGGAAGAGACCCTGTTCAACCGCCAGTCCGGCCTCGCCGAAGTGATGATCCCGCCGCGCTCGGCCATGATCGGCACCGAGGTGTTTCCCGGCATGATCACCGAAAGCGGGGACCTCATCATCATCGCCGTCCAGCGCGGCGGGGCCGACCTCGGCCCGCAGGGCGGCCCGCTGGAGGCCGGCGACACCCTGCTGCTGCAAGGCACCTGGAAGGCGCTGGACATCCGCCTGACGGACCCCGAGGTGCTGGTGGTGAACTCGCCCGACGTGGTGCGCCGCCAGGCGGTGCCGCTGGGGATGGGGGCGCAGCAGACCATCGCCATCCTGCTGGGCATGGTGGTGATGCTGGCCACCGGGATCGTGCCGCCGGCCATCGCGGGCCTGCTCGCGGCCTTCGCGCTGGTGCTGACGGGCGTGATGAGCGTGGACCAGTCCTACCGCGCGATCGACTGGACCACGGTCATCCTGGTCGCGGCGATGATGCCGCTCTCCACCGCCATGCAGGAGACGGGCGCCGCCCGCATGCTGGCCGAGCAGCTGGTGCTGGTCGTGGGCGATGCCGGCCCCTACGCGTTGCTCGCGGGGCTGTTCATCCTGACGGCGGTGATGGGCCAGCTCATCAGCAACACGGCGACGGCGCTGATCGTCATTCCCATCGGCGTGGCCTCGGCCGTGGGCATGGGCGTCTCGCCCCTGCCGGTGCTGATGTGCGTCTGCGTGGCCGCGGCCGGCGCCTTTCTCACGCCGATCGCAACGCCCACGAACCTGATGGTGATGGGGCCGGGCGGGTACAAGTTCGGCGACTACTGGAAGCTTGGCCTGCCGCTCCTGATCTGGTTCTTCGTGATTTCGGTGTTCCTCGTGCCGCTGATCTGGCCCTTTTGAACGCCCCGATGACGCGCTCTCCCTCGATGTCCGCGGGGGCCTGCCGCGCGAGGTGCCGATGGCCTGGACATGGGTCCCCCTCAGCGTCGGCGGCCTGGCGATGCGGTCCGACTGCGCTTAGTGGGCGCCTGGGTGGGCTGGTGTTGGCGCAGGGTCGCCAGGGCATTGCGCGGCTCGGCGCTTCAGGTTGCCGCAGGCTTCGATACGGGCCGAGGGCATCAACCGATGCGGTCACGGCGCCCGGGCCCGGGCGCGCAATGTTCGACTCGCATAACGCGGCGCGGTGGCGCATGCTGCCAACGCCAGGGTGGCGCTGGAGCGGCCCGGTCTTCGCCGCCCCGCGCAAGCTTGCCGATGTTGGAAGAGCGGGAGGAGCGACATGCCAAGGATGAGCCGGGGGCGCGCGCGCTCCGCCCGTGCCGCGCTTCTGCTGCTCGCCGCAGCGTTTGGCGGTTGGAGCGCGTACGCACCACATGCCCGGGCCCAGTTGCCGCCCAGCCAGGGCGTCGGGATTGTCCCGCAAGCGGTCGCCGCGGATACGGAACTGCTCAGCCAACCGCAGCTTGAGCAACTCCTCGCCCCGATCGCGCTCTTTCCTGACGAGTTGTTGACGCAGATGCTGATGGCGGCCACCTACCCGCTCGAAGTCGTTCAGGCGACGCGATGGCTCGGACAGGGCCGGAACGCTTCTCTGCAGGGCGATGCGCTGGTGGAGGCGCTGCAGACGCAGCGATGGGATCCGTCGGTGAAGTCGCTCGTGCCGTTTCCCAATGTGCTGAAGATGATGAACGACCAGCTCGAGTGGACGCAGCAACTCGGCGATGCCGTCCTCGATCAGCAGGAGGATGTGCTGAACGCCGTGCAGGTGCTGCGCTGGCGGGCGCAGGCAGCCGGAACCCTGGCCAGCGGGCCGCAGCAGACCGTTTCGGTTGTCCAGAATGTCTACGTGGCTGCGCCGCAGGCCGCGCGGGTGGTGGCGCCGCCCCCCGAGATCATCGTCATCGCATCCGCGCATCCCGAGCGCGTCTATGTGCCGGTCTACAACCCGAACATCGTGTTCGGAACCTGGCCGCATCCGGGTTTCCCGCCCGTCTTCTATCCGCCGCCCCCTGCCTGGGGCGTCGGCAACGCCTTCCTCACGGGCATGGCCTTTGCAGGCGGGGTGGCGGTGGTGAACTCGCTCTGGGGCTGGGCACGGCCTGGCTGGGGAAGCGGGTCGGTCAACATCAACACGACGCGCGTTAACAACATCAACGTGAACCGCAACCAGATCACCAGCAACACGTGGCGGCACGACTCTACCCACCGCCATGGCGTCGCCTATCGCAACAGCACCGTCAGCAATCGCGTTCGTGGCGGCGATGCCCTCGGCCGCGAGCGCAGCCGCGAGGAGTTCCGCGGGCGCACGCAGGGTGGTGGCCCGGGCCTGGGCCCCACGGGGCGGCCGGGCGGCACCGACAGGCCGGGGGCCGGCGCGACCCGCCCCGGCGGCAGCGACCGTCCCGGCACGGGCGTGACCCGCCCAGGCGGTGGTGATCGTCCCGGCGCAGGCGTGACCCGCCCTGGCGGTGGTGATCGTCCCGGCGCGGGTGTGACCCGCCCTGGCGGTGGTGATCGTCCCGGCGCCGGCGTGAGCCGGCCCGGCGGATCGGGAGGCGTCACCCGGCCCGGTGCAGGCGGCGTGTCCACCTTGCCGAGCGGCCGACCGGCGGTCGGCCAGCAGGCGAGGCCCGGCGGAGCCCGACCCCAGGCACCGGCCTTGCAGGGCCAGGGCCAGGGGCGCGATGTCCGGGCTGCCGCGCAGCGCGGACAGGCCAGCCGCCTAGGGCAGGTGAGCGCACGCGGGGAGCGGGGCGGCGGGCGAGCCGCCGGCAACGGTGCGGGAGTGAGGGGGCGATGACCGGCATGTTCCGTTGCGGCGTCCTCGCCGGGTTCGTCCTCATCCTCTCGGTCGGCTTGGCCGGGGCGCAGGTGGCGCCCCCCGAGGGCGGCGCTCCCGCCCAGGCGGCTCCCGCCGTGGTCGAACCGCAGACCTTCGCTTCCCCCGAGGCCGGCTTCGCCGCCCTCGCCGAAGCCCTCGCCCGCCACGACGAGCGCCGCCTGCTCCGTATCCTCGGCGAGGCGGGGCGCCGCCTCATCCGCTCGGGGGATCCCGTGGCGGATCGCGCGGCGCGGGACCGGTTCACCGCGGCCCATGCCGCGAGGAACGTGATCGAACGTCCCGCGCCGCGGCGAGCCATCCTGGTGATCGGCGAGGATGACTGGCCCCTGCCGATCCCGATGGTCCAGCGTGGCCGCGGTTGGCGGTTCGATGCGCGACAGGGTGCGCAGGAGATCCTGGATCGCCGCATCGGGCGCAATGAACTGGACACCATCGAGACGTTGCGCGCGCTGGCTGACGCGCAGGCCGAATATGCGATGACGGCAGGCCGGCAGGGCGCCCTGCGCCTCTACGCGCGCCGCCTGTTCTCGACGCCGGGGCAGCGCGACGGGCTCTACTGGGCCACCGCCGAGGACGAGCCGCCAAGCCCGCTCGGTCCACTTGTCGCCGCGGCGAGCGCGGAGGGCCATTCTCCCAGGCAGGTCAACGACCGGCCACAGCCCTTCCACGGCTATTTCTTCAGGATGCTGGAAGCGCAGGGGCCGTCCGCACCGGGTGGCGAGATCGACTACGTGGTGGGCGACCGCATGATCGGCGGTTTCGCCGTGCTGGCCTTCCCGGCGCAATACGGCGTCTCGGGCATCCAGTCCTTCCTCGTGAGCCACCACGGTACGGTCTACCAGCGCGATCTGGGTCCGCAGACGCCGCGCATCGCGGCGCAGATCCGGCGTTTCGACCCGGGGCCGGGCTGGGAGCCCGTCCCCTAGGCAGGCGCCAGGCGAGGCCGGCCGCGCATCGGTGGCGAGGCTCCTGCGCCACGTCAGCCTGGCCGCATGGGCCTTCTGCACCGGTGGCGCGCGGGGGGCCTCGTGCATCGCCCGGACCGCGGCATTCGATGTGGGGCACACCGGCAACACGCTCGGCCGTTGCACGACGGCATGGCGTGCTCGATCAACAATCGCCAGAACCAGGTGAACTCGCGAGATGATGGAATCCTCCCTTGCCGACTTCCATCCGCTGCTTCCGGCTGAGCGGGAGGTGATCGCCACGCTTCGCAGCGGTGATTTCGACAGGCTCGGCCAAGAGGCCGCGGGGTCGCTGCCGGAGCTGGGCGATGCGAGCCGCGCGGTTCGCGCGGACCTCCTGCGCTTCCTGCTGCTCGGCGGCGAGGAGGGCGCGCGTCCCCATGAGAAGGGGATCCGCGTCCAGGGCGCATGGGTCACTGGCACACTTGACCTGGAAGGCTGCCGAATCCCGCGCGACATCGGCTTGAAAAAATGCCGCTTCGAGGCGGCGCCGATCCTGCGTTCCGCCATCCTGGACAGCGTGTTCCTGGACGGATCGGTCATTCCTGGCCTCCAGGCCGACCGGATCGAGGCAAGGGGTACGATCTCGCTGCGCGGCACCACGATCACGGGGGGCGTGCTGCTGGAGGGCGGGCGCATCGGCGGCAACCTCGATGCCAACGGCGCCGTCATCGACGCGGCAAAGGAGCACGCCATCCATGCTGAGGATCTGATTGCCAGCAGTGTCCTGCTTCGGGGTGCGGTCATCAGGGGCAGCATCCGCCTGTCGGGCGCTAGGCTCTCGGCCGATATCGACGCCTTCAATGTGCGTGTGACCAGCGAGGAGAAGCCGGCGATCGACGCCGGTGCGATCGAGACGCGCGGCAGCGTGGTGCTGCGGAATGCGCGCGTGGAGGGAACGCTGCGTCTCGTCAGCGCCAGGATCAGCTCTGACCTCATCCTGGAGAACGCCAACCTGGCCAATCCTGGCCGGGACGCCCTGCAGCTGAACAACGCGGTGGTCGACGGCGTCCTGATGCTCAATGGGCGCGCCAAGGTATCCGGCGTGCTGGACCTGACCGGTGCCACGATCGGCACCATCCAGGACACGATCGAGGCCTGGCCGGAAGCGGGTGACCTGCTCTTGAATCGCTGCCTGTACCAAGCGATCGTCGAAGGCCCGGCCGATGCCGGCACGCGCATTGGCTGGCTGGCGCTTCAGCGACCCTCGCGATGGGGAGAGGATTTCTGGCCGCAGCCCTATGAGCAGCTGGCCAAGGTGTTTCGCGACCTGGGGCATGAGGAAGACGCGCGCCGCGTCCTCATCGCCAAGGAACGACTGCAGCGGCGCGCGCGGCGCCAGAGGGCACCCAACCGGCTTGTGCGCTTCCTGCTGGGCGTCACCGACGGGGTGCTGGCCGTGACGTTGCTGTACGGGCGGCAACCACTGCTCGTGTTCGCCTGGCTGTTCTCGTTCTGGCTTCTGGGTGCCGGCGTGTTCCTGCATGCCGAGCGCATCCGGGCGATCATGCCCAACAGCCCCGTGGTGCTTCGTTCGCTGGAATGGACCCTGTGCGGGCTGGAGCGCAGCCAGTCACGCTTTCTCATCACGGCTCGCCAGGAGTTGAATGGGCTGGCGGCGGAGGGGCAGGCGCAACTCGACTGCTTCAAGAGCCAGTTCGAGGCAAGCGGCTATCCCCCATTCAATCCGTGGATGTTCTCGCTGGAAACCCTGTTTCCCATTCTCGAGATCGGCCAAAAGGCGTTCTGGCGGGTGGATTCGTTGCGGCCGGGCGGGGCATTGGTGATGATGTTCTTCTACTTCCAGTCCTTGATCGGCTGGGCGCTCAGCCTGCTCGCGGTCGCGGGATTTTCCGGGCTGGTGAAATCGCGCTGATCCCAGCTCGGCCTCAGACGCTGGTGCGCCGCACGCGCCCCCAGCCCGGGTCCTCCGCCACCAAGGCACCGAGCCCGGAACGTGCCAGC
>JBHYDO010000002.1:0-5271 GCA_051860645.1 Roseococcus sp. | reverse complement strand
CCCCACCACGCCCCCGCGCCCGCAGGCGCCCGGCGGGGGGGGGGGCCCCCCCCCCGCCCCCACGACGATGGCCGCCTGGTCAAGATGCAGCGTCCGCCGGGCCTCCACCAGCAAGCGGCCCTCGACAACCACGTCGCGTACATCGGCCCCGGTGGCGAAGTGGACAATGCGCGCAACCGGCATGTTGGCCGGCACCATGTGCGGCGCGGTGAGGTCGATGGTGATGACGTCCGCGCGCTTGCCCACCTCGAGGCTGCCGATCTCGTCCTCCATGCCCAGCGCGCGCGCGGCGTCGATCGTGATCATCTCCAGCGCGCGGCCGGGCGGCAGCAGGCGCTCGTCGCGGGCGTGCTGCTGGGCGTAGCGCATGGCCGCGAAGGCGTGGCGCAGCATGTCGCCGCTGCGGTCTGGGGCCGTGCCGTCGCTGCCAATGACGACGTTCACGCCGGCCTCCAGCATCCGCACCACGGGGCAGAAGCCACGCACGGCGGCGATGGCCGTCGGGTTGTGGACGACATGGGTGCCGGTGCGGGCCAGGGTCTCGATGTCGCCGTCGGTGAGGTCCACGCAGTGCGAGAGGAAGGCGTCCGGCCCCAGCAGGCCAAACATGGCGTCCGCCATGGCGATGCTGCCGCTGCGATGGCCGTCCTGGTGGAAGCGCGCGCCGAAGCGGGCGCCGAGCGCACGGACGGCGTCCCCCTGGGCGCGGATTTCCCTGACCTTGGCCGCGTCATGCGTGGCTTCGCGGTAGACGGGCATGATGGTGGCAAGGCGCATCAGGTTGCGGTTGTGCAGGCGTTCGAACAGCAGGCCCATCACCTCGAGCTGTTCCTCGAAGGAAACCTCGCGGTTGTCGTAGCGGCGCGGGAAGGGCGGGCGCGTTGGGCCGATGGCCATGATCTCGCGCAGGCCGATTTCCGCGATGGCGCGCCCCCGCGCCTCGCCGGCTGCGGGGCTGTCCACGCGCATGATGGAATCGCCGCCGCCCAGCAGCGAGACGCCGGTGGTGACCCCCGCCAGCAGCCGTTCCAGCCCTGCCAGCTGCGCCTCGGCATGCCAGAACTCGGGCGGCGAGGCGCTGGTGTAGATGACGCGGCAGGCTTCCATCCAGGCCGCGCTGTCGCCATTGCCCAAGGTCTTGATGAGCCCGTGGCCGGCATGGCCGTGCGTGTCCACCAGGCCGGGCAGGATGGCCTTGCCGCGAGCGTCGAGCACGCAGTGGGGCGCGCGCAGGGCGGCCTCCACCTCGGCGCGCGGGCCAACTGCGGTGATGCGTCCGTCCGCGACGGCCACGGCGCCATCGGCGATGACGCGGCGCATGGCGTCGAGGGTGATCAGGACGCCGCCGGTGATGAGAAGGCTGGACATGGGGGCTCCGCGCGAAATGCCGCCGGAGTGTAGGGGGTTCGCCTAGTGCCGCCAGACCACCTTCTCGGGCGCGCCTGCGGTCGGATCGGCCTCGATCATGTCGCCATTCATGACGGACTGCCCGGTGAAGGCCAGGATGAAGCCCCAGTGCGACACCACCAGGGTGTGCGCCCAGTCATCGAGGGCCGCCATCTCGGCGCGGAACAGCGCGGCGCGGGCCAGGACCTGGTCCTCCGGTTCCTCGATGGGCGGCCACCAGATTTCGTCGATGGCGTGGAAACCCACCTCCGGCCAGTCGCGTTGCAAATGACTGACAGGTGTCCCCACGTCGCAGGAAAAGGCGTAGCGCTCCCGCACCGTGGGCGTGACCGTAAGGGGAAGGTTCAGCGCCTGCGCCACCGGCGTGGCCGTCTGCAGGGCACGGGTGTAGGGCGAGACGACGATGCGCCGGATGTCGCGCAGCGCCAGGGTCTGCGCCGCCTGCCGGGCCTGCGCCTCGCCAAGCGGGGTCAGCTTCGGGTCGATGATGCCTGGGTCCCGTCGCGTTTGGGTGAAGAGAAGATTGAACTCGCTCTGGCCGTGGCGCAGGAAGATCATCGGGCGGCATGTCCTTCAGGGGCGGGGATTTGCCTAGCGGCGGGTGCGGCGGCCCGCAAGTCGGGATTGGGACATTGCGGCCACGCCACGTCATGCCTAAGTAGGCGGTTCCAGAGGAGGTCCCGATGCAGGGCGGTTTCCCGATTGATCTGATCCTCTTCGCCATGGTGGCCGCTTTCCTGGTGCTGCGCCTGCGCAGCGTGCTCGGAAAGCGCACCGGCTATGAGCGTCCGCCGGCAGCCCAGGGCGTTCCGGGCGGCCCGGCCGCCCGCGCCGAGGGTGTGGCGGAGGAGATTGTTCCCGCGCAGCGCAGCAACACGCGCCGCGTGATCCCTGATGTGCGCACGCCGGTGGGCCAGGGCCTGTCCCGCATCGCCACGGCGGACCCCAATTTCGACCCGAACGGCTTCCTCGACGGCGCCGAGGGCGCCTTCCGCATGATCGTCAGCGCCTTCGCGCAGGGCGACCGCGAGACCCTGCGTGCCCTGCTGTCGGATGACACCTATGCCGGCTTCGAGGGCGCCATCACTGCACGGGAGCAGGCCGGCGAGAGCCAGCGCACCGAACTGCGCTCCATGCATGAGATGGTGATCGAGGGTGCGGAGCTTCGCGGCACCGTGGCCGACGTGACCGTGCGTTTCATCTCCGACCAGGTTAACATGACCACTGGCCGTGATGGCGGCATCGTCGCCGGCTCCGACGCCATCACCGAGGTGATCGACATCTGGACGTTCCAGCGCGATGTCGGCACCGATGATCCGGCCTGGCGCCTGACGGCCACGCGCTCGGGCTGATTTGCCCCGAACCCATCAGGCCCGCGCGCCGGCGGTCCGGCGCGCGGGCTTTTTCATGGGCGCAGCGTGACAAGACCGGGCAGGGTGGCGCCCGTCCAAAGCGCCTGCAGCAGCGCCTTCGCCTCGGCATCGCCCGTCTCGGGCCCCACCAGTTCGAGAAACTTCTCGGACAGGTCCTGGTCGGTCAGCGGCGCATCGGGGTCGCCCTTGCGGGTGGGCTGGAACTGGAACAGCTCCCGCCCGTCGCGCAGCCTGATGGTCACCTTGGCGCTGCGCTGGGCGGGGAAGGCGGCCTCGCACTCGGCGTCCTGGCTGACGGTGACGCGGGGCATCACGGCGCGGATGGCGGGGTCCGAGAGGCGCGCTTCGTCGAAGGCGGAGAGCCGCACCGCTCCATGCAGCAGCATAGTCGCGACCGTGAACTGGGTGGAGAAGCGGCATTCCTGCTCGGTGCGGGCGTCCACCCGGTCGCAGACGTTCTTGGTCGCGGCATAGCCGGCGACATGCACGCCCGCCACGTCATCGGCGCTGAAGCCGTGCGCGCGCTGCAACTCGCCCACGGCATCGAGGGCGGCGAAGATATGTCCGCAGCAGCCATGGTTCTTGATGGTCATTTCCGTAATCGCCAGCGGCTTGCCGATGAGCGAGAGCGGCTTGTCCCACTTGCCGGTGTCCTCGCTGGTGGCGGCGGCGAAGCCGGCCTCGCCGTGCAGCACGTCCAGCGCGCCGGTCATGCCCTGGCGTGCGGCCATGGCGGCGAGCGCGCCGGCCTCCGCCGCGTGGCCTGGGTGCAGCGGCTTGCTCATGCCGTCGCCGCGGAAGGCCTGTTGCAGCCCGCCCGCCATGGTGGCGGCGGTGGCGATGGCGTGCGCCGTCTGCTCCGCGTCGCAATCCAGCAGCACCGCGACCGCCGCGGCCGCGCCGAAGGTGCCCACCGTGCCGGTGGTGTGCCAGTAATCATAATGGCTGGGCTGCACCGCCTGGGCGATGCGGCAGGAGACCTCGTAGCCCGCCGTGATGGCCCGCAGCAGGGCCGCCATGTCCGCCCCCTGCGCCTGGGCCGCGGCCAGCCCCGCGCCAATGGTCGGGCAGCCGGGGTGATAGACGCCCCAGCGCCAGATGTCGTCGAACTCCACGATGTGGCTGGCGGTGCCGTTGATCAGCGCGGCGTGCCGCAGCCCCGTCAGGGCGCCATCGGTGTAGCTGACTGCGCGGCCGGCGCCCCGCTCGGCGGCCAAAGCGCGCGCCATCAGCGTGGCGGGTGCCTTGCGCGCCCCGGCCAGCACGCAGGCAAACCAGTCGATCAGCGCGCGGCGAGCGTGGCGGTCGAGGTCGGCATCCAGTGGCGCCGTGCGCCAGGACGCCGCATGGTCCGCGAGGACCAGAAGCGGGTTCATCGGTTCCCCCGCAGCACGTCCTTGTTGATGACCATGTCCTCGTCCAGCTCGCCCTTGAAGTGGCCGATGATGGAGGACACGGCCGACAAGCCCATCCGCCGCATCCCCTGGTCCGTGCCGGCGGCCGAATGCGGCGTCGCGATCACGTTGGGCGCGTTCAGCAGCGGGTTGTAGGCCTTCACCGGCTCCTCCCAGAACACGTCCACGCCGGCCGCGGCGACATGGCCGGTGCGAAGGGCGGCGGCCAGCGCCTCCTCGTTCACCAGCGTGCCGCGGGCGGTGTTGATGAGGCGCGCGCCGGGCTTCATCGCGGCCAGGAATTCCGGGTTCACCATACCGCGGTTCTGCGCGTTGGAGGGGCAGTGCATCGTCACCCAATCCGCCTGGGCGAGACCCTCCTGCATGGTCTTGGCGTAGCGGAAGCCCGCACCCTTCACGGTGTTCATGGGGATGGCGGGGTCATGCACCAGCACATCCATGCCGAAGGCGTGGCACAGCCGCGCCACCCGCCCGCCGATGCGGCCGAAGCCCACCACCAGCACCGTCATGCCCGAGAGGTCATAGGCCTGGGGCGCGTCCACCGTGCTCCATTTCTCGGCGCGGGTGTTGATGTCGAAGACCTTCAGCTGCTTCGCGATGTTCAGCATCAGCATCATCGCGTGCTCGGCCACCGAGAGCGCATTGGCATCCGCCGTCACGGTCAGGGGAATGCCGCGCTTCGTCAGCTCCGGCACGTCCACCGCGTCATAGCCCACGCCATGCCGTGCCACGATGGAGAGCTTGGGCGAGATCGCCAAAAACTCCGCATTGATCGGCGTGGCGCGCACGATGATCGCATCCGCCCGCGCCATGGCGGCGGGCAGCGTGTCCTTGTTCGGGTTCAGCAGCGTCTCGACCGTATAGCCAGGCTCCGCCTCCAGGCGCGCCAGGGCATCGGCATGGACGGGACGCAGGAGAACAACATGGGGCATCGGGGGCCTCTCGGTGTGGCGATGTGGGTGGGGCGCGCCGCGGGAGGGGCGCCGCCCCTCCCGGACCCACCCCGCCAGGAGCCGGTGGGCTCCTGGACCTCGTTCAGTCTGGTTGGGTTTCGCGAGGGGGTTTCACCCCCTCGC
>JBHYDO010000001.1:0-44600 GCA_051860645.1 Roseococcus sp. | reverse complement strand
CGGGTTCTGCGGCGACGCGGCGCTGCTGCTGGGCGCACGCGGCGGCGTATATCTGGCCGGGGGCGCCGCCCAGAAGCTGTTCGACCTGCTGCCGGTGGAGGCCTTCCTCAACCGATTCCGCGACAAGCCCAAGATGCAGGCCTATCTCTCGCGCGTCCCGGTGCACGTCATCGCGCACCCGCAGCCGGCGCTGTTGGGGTTGGCGCGCTACGTGGCGCGGCAGGATTGAAGCGGGGCGGGGCCGGCGCAGGGCGTCGCTCATGGCGCGGTTCAGCGCCGCTTGCGGTCCGGCCAGGACACAACCGCCAGCAGGGTTGGGCGCCGGGCGGCCGGCACGGCCCCATCAATCATAGGTGACGATTCCCGCCGCCACCTCGCGGTCATAGCCGCGGCTGGCGAGGAGAAGCTGCCGCGTATAGGCCTCGCGCGGGGCCTCCCGGCGCAGCGTGGCCACGTCCATCTCCTCGACGATGGCGCCGCGGTTCATCACCGCCAGCCGGTCGCACATATGGGCGATGACCGCCAGATTGTGGCTCACCAGCAGCATGGTCAGCCCGCGTTCCCGGCGCAGCTTCCGCAACAGGTTCAGGATTTCCGCCTGCACACTGACATCGAGCGCGGAGGTCGGCTCGTCCAGCAGCAGCACCTTGGGTTCCAGCATCAGCGCCCGCGCGATGGCCACGCGCTGCCGCTGCCCACCGGAAAGCTGGTTCGGGTAGCGGAAGCGGAAGGCGGGGCCGAGGCCCACATCGGAGAGCGCCCGCTCCACCCGCCTTCCCACATCGCCGATGCCCTGGATTTCCAGCGGCTCGGACAGCGCACGGTCCACGGTGTGGCGCGGGTGCAGCGAGGAATAGGGGTCCTGGAACACCATCTGCACGAGGCGCGGCAGCCGCGCATCGCGCGCGCCCACCGAGACACCCGCCACCGCGGCTTCGCCCTTCCAGCTCGGGTTCAGCCCCGCCAGCACGCGCAGCACGGTGGACTTGCCGGAGCCGCTTTCGCCCACGAGGCCGAAGCTCTCGCCCTCGGCCACGGTGAAGGTGACGTCGCGCGCCGCCTGCACGGCCTGCGCGCCCTGGCCGAATGTCACGGTGAGGTTCCGCACGTTGATCATGCGGTCATTCCTCCAGCCATGCGGGATCGCGCTTGAGGGTGGGCAGTTCGGCGCGGTCGTCGTTGATGCGCGGCAGGCTGTTGAGCAGGCCCTGGGTGTAGGGGTGGATGGCGGCGCGCAGGTCACGCGCGTTGCGCTCCTCCATCACGCGGCCGCCATACATCACCAGCACGCGATCGCAGAAGGAGGCGACGAGGTCGAGGTCATGGCTGATGAAGATCAACCCCATGCCGCGCCTGGCCACCAAATCGTCCAGGATGGCCAGCACCTGCATCTGAACCGTAACGTCCAGCGCGGATGTGGGTTCGTCCGCGATGAGCAAATCCGGCTCCGGCGCCAGCATCATCGCGATCATGATGCGCTGGCCCATGCCGCCCGAGACCTCGTGCGGATAGAGGCCATAGACGCGCTCCGGGTCGCGGATGCGGACGGCCTCCAGCATTTCCAGGGCACGGCGTTTCGGGTCGCCGCGGTCGCGCACGGCCTCGGCGATCTGCTCGCCCACGCGCATCACGGGGTTGAGCGAATACTTCGGGTCCTGCAGCACCAGAGAGATGCGCTTGCCGCGCAGCGCGCGCATCTCGCGCGGGCTGGCCGAGAGCAAATCCTGCCCGTCGAAGCGCAGGCGCTTGGCTTCCAGCTTCGCATGCGCCGGCAGCAGCCGCAGCAGCGACCGCCCCGTCAGCGACTTGCCCGAGCCGCTCTCGCCCACGATGCCCAGGCGCTCGCGGCCCAGTGTGAAGGACACGCCGCGCACCGCGCGGAAGGGCCCGGTGGGGGTTGGGAAGGTGACGCGGAGGTCCTCGACCTCCAGCAGGGGCGTCGTCATGACTTGCGCGGGTCCAGCACGTCGCGCAGCCCATCGCCCAGCAGGTTGAAGGCGAGGCTGACGGTGATGATGGCGATGCCAGGGATGGTCGCGACCCACCACTGGTCCAGCACATAGCGGCGCCCGGCCGAGATCATCGCCCCCCACTCCGCCATGGGCGGCTGCGCGCCGAGGCCCAGGAAGCCCAGGCCCGCCGCGGTGAGGATGATGCCCGCCATGTCCAGCGTCACGCGCACCACCAGCGACGCCACGCAGAGCGGCATGATGTAGGCCCAGAGGATGCGCGCCGTCCGCGCCCCCTGCATGCGCGCCACCGCGATGTAGTCGCTGTTGCGGATGGTGATGGTCTCGGCGCGGGCGATGCGCGCATAGGGCGGCCAGGCCGTGAGCGCGATGGCGATGATGGCGTTCTCGATGCCCGGCCCCAGGGCGGCGACGAAGGCCAGCGCGAGGATGAGGCTCGGGAATGCCAGGAAGACGTCGGTGACGCGCATCAGCACCGCATCCAGCCAGCCGCCCGCATAGCCCGCCGCCGTGCCCACCAGCAGCCCGATGGGGGCCGCGATGGCCGCCACCAGCACCACGATCATCAGCGTGATGCGCGCGCCATAGACCAGGCGCGAGAAGGTGTCGCGCCCGAATTCGTCGGTGCCGAGCCAGTGGCCCGAGGTGCCCGGCGGCAGCAGGCGCCGCGCCAGGTCCTGCGCGTAGGGATCATGCGTGGCGATCCAGGGCGCGAAGGCAGCGACCACGATCAGCAGCAGCACGATCAGCAGGCCCAGCACCGCCAGCTTGTTGCGCTTGAACTGCAACCAGCCGCGATAGAATTGCCCCATCCGCGCCTGGTTGCGCGAGGCCGGCGTGTCGGTCAGGAGTTGCGCGCGCCAGGTGGTCGTCGCGCCGGAGGCGCGCGGATCGTTGATTTCGCCGGAGGCGCGCGGATGGTTCATCGTGCCCTCGGGTCCATCAGCTTGTAGAGCGCATCCGACAACAGGTTCAGCCCCACGAAGACCGCGCCCACCACCAGCGTGCCGCCCAGCACCGCGTTCATGTCACCGGCCAGCAGCGCGGTGGTGAGGTAGCGGCCGAGGCCCGGCCAGGCGAAGACCGTCTCGGTCAGCACCGCGCCTTCGAGCAGCCGCGCATAGGACAGCGCAATGACGGTGATGAGCTGGACGGAGATGTTCTTCAGAGCGTGCACCCAGATGATGCGCGCCTCGGAAAGCCCCTTGGCCCGCGCCGTCACCACATATTCCTGGCTGAGCTGGTCGAGCATGAAGCTGCGGGTCATGCGCGCGATGTAGGCGATGGAGAAATACCCCAGCACCGCCGCCGGCAGCACGACGTGGCTGACGGCGTTCCAGAACACCTCCCACTCACCCGCAATGACGGAGTCGATGAGGATCACGCCCGTCACCGGGTCCACGATGTCCTCGAAGAACACGCCGAGCCGCCCCGGCCCCGAGACCCAGCCCAGGATGCCGTAGAACACCAGCAGCCCCATGATGCCGAGCCAGAAGATCGGCACCGAATAGCCGACAAGCCCGATCACCCGCACCAGCTGGTCCGGCCAGCGATCCTGATAGACGGCCCCGGCGATGCCCATCGGCACGCCCAGCACCACGCCGATGATGGTGGCGATGGTGGCCAGCTCCAGCGTGGCGGGGAACACGCGCGCGATGTCGTCCAGTACCGGCCGGTTCGTCACCAGCGAATTGCCGAAATCCCCCACCGCCATCTTCTGCACATAGAGCCAGAACTGCCACCACAGCGGCTGATCCAACCCCAGCTCGATCCGCACCGCCTCATAGACGTCGCGCGGCGCCTGGTCGCCCACCACGGCCAGCACCGGGTCTATGGGCACCACACGGCCGATGAAGAAGGTGACGGCCAGCAGGCCCAGCAGTGTCAGCGCCACCTGGAGGACGAACTCGCCCCCCCGGCGGGCGCCCCGCAGCGCGCCGGCCCCGCTCGTCGTGGCGCTCATGAACTCAGCCCTTGGTCGCGAGCCAGTAGATCGCGGACAGGCCGGGCGAGCTCGCCATGTAGCCGCTCAGGTTGGAGCGGTGCGCCACCTGCACCTGCTGCTGCGCGAAGATGGCGAAGGGGGAGGTGTTCATGAACTCCTCCTGGATCTGGCGGTAGATGGCGGCGCGGGCGTTCTGGTCGCGCTCGCTCATCGCCGCTGCGGTGCGCTGCGTCAGCTCGGGAATGTCCCAGCCATTGCGCCAGGTGAGCTTGCCCGGGTTGTCGGCGCCCGGCGGGTTGCTGCTGAAGCTGTCCGCGTTGTAGTGCGGGTCCGGATAGCCCAGGCCCCAGATGCCGATGAACAGCTGGTGGTTGCGGGCCCGGAACTTGGCCAGCACCTGGGCCCCGGTGGCCGGCAGCACCTCCAGCCGAACGCCGCCGCGGGCCATGCTGGCCTGCAGCGTCTGCGCCACGTCGAGCGAGGGGAAGCTGTTGGCCGTGTCGATGGTCAGCGCGATGCCGTTGTTGTGACCCGCCTCGGCCAGCAGTCGGCGGGCGCGGTCGGGGTCGTAGGTGTAGGGCCGCGTGTCCACGGCGCCCAGGATGGCGCGCGGGATGAAGCTCTGGTGCGGAAACACCTGGCCGGGCAGCAGGCTGTTCGCGATGCCGTCATAATCCACCAGATACTTCAGCGCCTCCACCACCTTCGGGTTCTGCAACAGCGGGAAGGTCACGTTGGCGCTGAAATACTGGATGGTGCCGCGCGGGAATTCCGCGATGGTGAGGTTGGGCCGGCCGCGAAGTGCCGCGATGTCGGTGGGCGTCAGGTTGCGCGCCACGTCCACGTCGCCACGCTCCAGCAGCAGGCGCTGCGTCGCCGCCTCGGGCACATGGCGGACGATGACGCGCTGCATGTTCGCGCGGCCGCGCCACCAATTGTCGTTGCGCTCCAGCGTGTAGCTCTCATTGGGCTGGTAGCGCGCAATGCGGTAGGCGCCCGACGCCGCGGAATTGCGGTTGAGCCAGGCGTTGCCCATGTCCTCGCCGGCATTCTGCTGCACCAACCGGCTGTCCAGCACCGAGGCGATGGTGGCGGTGAACAGGTTCTGGATGAGGCTGGGCGCATAGGCGCGGTTGAAGGTGACGGAGACGGTGAACTCGCCCGCCTGCCGCACCGTCTGCTCCACATTGTCGCGCGTCAGGCCGACGCTGCGATACATGAAGGAGGGCGTGCGGTTGATCAGCAGCGGGCGGCGCAGCGAATAGACCACGTCGGCCGCGGTCAGCGCGTTTCCCGAGTGGAAGCGCACCCCCTGGCGGATCTGGAAGGTGAAGGTGCGGCCATCGTCGGAGACGGTGAAGCTCTCGGCGAGGCCGGGTTGCAGCTCGGCCGTCTGCTTGGTGGGATCGAGCGTGAAGAGCTGGTCATAGACGTTCTTCAGCAGGTCGCTGCCAATGACCTCGAAGGAGTGGTGCGGGTCGAGAGCAACGAGGCCGTCAATCTGATCTGCGATCACGAGGGCGGTGCGCGGCGTCTGGGCCTGCGCCTCCCGCGCGCCGGGCAGGGCGGCGGCGGCGAGGGCCGCACCGCCGGCGGAGAGCAGGGCGCGCTTGGGGAGGCTCGGCATCATCTGTTTCTCTTCCGTCATGCAGCCTGGGTGGCCATTTCCATGACAATCCACATGAGTTCGGCCCGGCGTCAAGCGCTTCCGTCAGCCCCGGCCGCAGGCACGCCCTGCAGTTCATGACTGCCCGACCGGTACCGGTGGGTGGAGGCGCCGAAGGCCACCAGCGCACCGCCCTCGTCGCGCACCTCGCCCCGCGCGAAGAAGATGTTGCGGCCGGCGGTGACCAGCATACCCTCCGCGATCAGCGGCACGCCCAGCCTGCCCTGCCCGGTGAATCGCGTGTCGAGGTCCAGCGTCACGGCATGGCGGCGGCGGCCGGGCGTCGGGCAGAACAGCCCTGCGAAGGCGTTGGCCTGGTCCAGCAGCGCCAGCATCACGCCGCCATGCACGATGCCGGAGCGGTTGCCGTGCAGCGGGCCGGGGAGGCAGCGCAACCGGGCCCGGCCCTCCTCCCACAGGATGATGTCGATCCCGAGCAGGTCGTGGAAGGGCGAATGCGCCTGGGCGCGGAAATGTTCGGGCAGGTCCATGGGCTGGAAGGGGAGGGGCCGCGCCCGGTCGCGTCAAGCCACCGTCAGCTCCTGCAGGGCGGCGTCCATGTCGGCGAAGCTCGGCATGAACTGGGTGGGGGCCACCTTGCGGCCCGTCTCCACCGAGACCTGCGGCGCATTGCCGTGCAGATGCGCGACGATGACGGCGCGGATCACCTCGTAGTAGAGTGACTCCTCCTCCACCACGCCCTTCAGCCTTGCCGCCATTGGCCCCGTCAGCCCATAGGCCAGCAGCACGCCCAGGAAGGTGCCGACCAGCGCGCCGCCGATCATCTTGCCCAGCACCGCAGGCGGCTGGTCGATCGAGGCCATGGTCTTGATCACGCCCAGCACCGCGGCCACGATGCCCAGCGCCGGGAAGGCATCCGCCACGGATTGCAGCGCGTGCGAGGAGTGGAGCTCCTCCTCTTTGATCTTCTTCAGCTCCCGCGCCATCATGTCCTCGATCTGGTGCGGGTCGTCGGCGTTCATGCCGACCATGCGGAGATAGTCGCAGATCAGGTCGGTCGCGTGGTGGTCGGCCAGGATCTTGGGGAATTTCGCGAAGGCCGCACTCTCGCTGGGCTTCTCGATGTGCGGCTCCAGCGCCATCGCGCCCTTGGTCTGGGCGAGGCGTACGAAGAAGTACAGCAGCGACAACAGATCCGTGTAGTCCTGCTTCTTGAAGCGCCCGCCCTTGATGATCTTCCCGATGCCGCCCATCGTGTGCTTCACGTCGTGCATCGAATTGGCCATCAGGAACGAACCGATGGCGGCACCTCCGATCATCATCATCTCGAAGGGCAGCGCCTTGATGATGATGTCGAACTTGCCGCCGGCGATCAGATAGCCGCCGAACACCATGATGAGCAGGAAGATGAAGCCACCGATCGTGGTCATCGCGGCATCTCCGCCTGGCGCAGAAGGGTGATGGAAACGCGGCGGTTGCCCGCCGCGCGGGGGTCGGCGGGCAGCAACGGCTCCCGGTCGGCCATGCCGATGACGCCGCGCAGGCGCTCCTCGGCCACGCCGCCCTCCGTCAGCAGGCGGCGGGTGGCGTTGGCGCGGTCGGCCGAGAGGTCCCAGTTGGTGCGGGTGCCGCCGCGGAAGGGCGTGCTGTCGGTGTGGCCGGTCACGGTCAACGGGTTGGGCAGGCCGGCCACCGTCTCGGCCACCTGGCGGATGGCACGGCGCGTGCGCTCATTGGGCGTGGCGCCGGCCGTGCCGAACATCGGCGTGCCGTCGCTTTCCAGCATCTGAATGCGCAAACCCTCGGGCACGATCTCCACCAGCATCTGCCGCGCGAGTTCCGCCAGGGCGGGGTCGGCGGTGAAGGCGGCGCGCAACGCATCGGCGGCCTCCTCCAAGGCGGCCTGCTCCGCCTCCACTGCGGCGATGCGGCGGGCCTGCTCTGCCGCTGCCGCCTCGCCCAGCGGGGCGGCCTCGCTCTCGGCGCCGGGCGTGCCCAGTTCCGTGATCGGCCCGGCGCCGGGCTCGGCCGTGCCCTCGATGCTGCCGGCCTCGCCCTCGGCCACGCGGCGCGGCGGCGGGGCGCTTTCCTCGCCGGGGGGCGCATTGGGGTTGGCCTGATCGGCGATGGGGGGGAGCACTTCCTCCTCCTCCTCCTCGGCCTCGGACTGGGTGGGGCGCGGCCCGCGTTCAACGCGGGGCGAGCCGGTGTCGGCGGCCATTCTTCCGACGCTGTGCGGGGTGGTGCCGCCGAAGGGCTGGCCGAGGCCGGATTGGCCGGAGGCCAGGGCATTGGACGGGTTGAAGAAGTCCGCGAGGCCGCGGCGCTGCTCCTCGGTGGTGGCGTTCAGCAGCCACATCAGCAGGAAGAAGGCCATCATGGCGGTCACGAAATCGGCATAGGCGACCTTCCAGGCGCCGCCATGATGCCCATGGCCGCCCTCCTCGATCCGCTTGATGACGATCGTGCCGCCCTTGTCCTTGCCGCGCTTGGCCAAGATGTTCCCCGTCCGCAGCCTCCTGCCGCGGGGGCACCATGACCCCGGCCGGTTAAGGCGCCATGAATCCGGCGGCGAGGAGCGGCAGCAGCTTGCGCATGGCGCTGGGCAGGTGGCGGGCGGCCTCGTCCAGCGACAGGCTCTCGGCGCCCTGGGGCAGGCGGGACGCCCGCGCGGCCCAGAGCCGCATGGTCAACTCCCGATGGGTGAAGCCGTGCCGGGCCTCGCCCGGCAGGGCGCGCCAGTTCACTCCCGGCGCCGGGGCATGGGGCGAGATTTCCGCCTCCTGCCAGGGCGTTGCGCGCCAGGGGGTGCCGGGAAGCGCCAGCATGCCGCCCAGCAGGCCGGTTTCGGGGCGGCGGTGCAGCAGCAGGCGGCCCTCGGCGTCCAGCAGGGCGAAATGCACCCCATGCAGCACCATCCGCGCGGCCTTCGGCGCCTTGCGCGGCAGGCTGGGCGCCAGGCCGGAAGCGAACCCCCGGCACGCCTCGCGCCAGGGGCACAGGGCGCAGGCCGGATTGCGCGGGGTGCAGATGGTGGCGCCGAGGTCGAACAGCGCCTGGGCGAAGTCACCGGGGCGGGCGCGCATGGCCGGCTGCGCCGTGAAGCCCTGCGCCAAGCGGGCCAGTTCGGGGCGCGCGCCTGGGAGCGGGGCCTCCATTGCGTGCAGCCGCGCCACCACGCGCTCCACATTGCCATCCATCGGCACCACAGGCGCGCCGAGCGCAATGGCCCCTATGGCGGCCGCGGTGTAGGGACCGATACCGGGCAGGGCGCGCCAGGCCTCGACTGTGTCCGGCATGGCGCCGCCCGCGATGGCCCGGGCCGCCGCGTGCAGGTTCCGCGCGCGGGCGTAGTAGCCCAGCCCGGCCCATTCTTCCGCCAGCTCGGCCCATTCGGCCCGTGCCAGCGCCGCCACGTCGGGGAAGCGCGCCAGGAAACGCGCATAACGCGGCCCCACCGCCGCCACCGTGGTCTGTTGCAGCATGACCTCGCTGACCCAGATGCGGTAAGGGTCGGCCGTGCCGCGCCAGGGCAGGCGGCGCGCGGTGCGGTCATACCAGGCCAGCAGGTCTTGGGCGGAGGGTTTCATCGTGGCGAAGAAGGAAGGCGCGCCGGCGCCGCTGTCCAGCCCGGCCCCCGAGTATCGCGGCCCGCACGAGTTGGGCGCGCTGATCCCGCGCCTGGCCCGCCCCGCCTTTCGCCGCCGCAGCGCCGAGGCCGCGCAGATCATGGCCGACTGGCCCGGCATCATGGGGGCGGAGCTGGGCGCCATGGCCGAGCCGGTCAAGCTGTCCGCCGGCACGCTGACGCTGGCCTGCGGTGGGCCGGCCGCCATGGAACTGACCCTGATGGGCCCCATGGTCATGGAGCGCATCAACGCCCATCTGGGCCGGGTGGCGGTGCGCAAGCTGGCCTTCATCCAGCGCGCACCCAGGGCCCTGCCCGCCCCGCCGGCACCGCCGCCCGCCCCGGTCACCCTGCCGGAGGGCACCACCGCCCGCCTCGGCACCCTGCCGGAGGGCGAACTGCGCGCCGCGCTCGAACGCCTGGCCCGCGGGGTCTTCGCCCGCCGCGGGTGATTCTTTGTGCCGCGGCGCGGCGGCGGGTAAACTCCAGCCAAAGCACAGGAGACTAAATTCCATGCGGATTTCCCGTCGTATCCTCGGCGTCCTCGGCACCGGCCTCGTCGCCTCGCCGGCGCTTGCCCAGACGCCCGCCCCCAGCGACCCGCGCCTCGCCGAACGCAGCACCGGCCAGGCCGATGCACCGGTGGTGGTGCAGGAGTTCTTCTCCCTCACCTGCGGTCATTGCGCGAATTTCCACAACGACGTCTGGCCGCAGGTGCGCCGCCAACTGGTCGAGAGCGGCCGCATCCGCATGGTCTGGCGCGACTTCCCGCTGGATGGCATCGCCCTGCTGGCCTCCGCCGTCGCCCGCGCCATGCCGGCCGACCGCTACGAGGCCTTCCTCACCGCGCTGTTCCAGACCCAGCCGCGCTGGGCCTTCGCCCAGGGCCGGCAGGCGGAGGAACTCGCCCGGCTTGCCGCCCTGGCCGGCATGGACCGCGAGGCCTTCAACGCCGTCGCCGCCGACCAGGATTTCCACCGCGGCATCCTGGCCCAGCGCCTGGCGGCGGAGCAGGAATTTCAGATTCGCGCCACGCCCAGCTTCACCTTCAACGGGCGGCTGCACACGGGCGGGCTCTCCTTCGGCGAGTTCGAGCGGCAGGTGCGCAACGCCCCGCGCACGTGAGCGAGGCGACGCCTGAGCCGGAAGAGGCGCGGCGCCGCCTTTCCGCCACCCTCACCGGCATGTCCATCGCCGGCTTCAAGAGCTTCGCCGAACCCGTGCAGGTGCCCGTCCTGCCCGGGCTGACGGGAATTGTCGGCCCCAATGGCTGCGGCAAGTCCAACGTGGTGGAGGCGCTGCGCTGGGCCATGGGCGAAAGCAACGCGCGATCCCTGCGCGGCGGCGAGATGGATGACGTCATCTTCGCCGGCACCGCCACCCGCCCCGCCCGCAACCTGGCCGAGGTGGTGCTGCGCCTGGAGGACGCGCTGGGCGTCGCCCCCCCGCCGATGGACCGCGCCGCCGAGCTGGAGGTGATCCGCCGCATCGAGCGTGGCTCCGGCAGTTCCTACCGGATCAATGGCCGCGAGGTGCGGGCGCGCGACGTGAACACCATGTTCGCGGACCTCGCCAGCGGACCACGCGCCTCGGGCATGGTCAGCCAGGGGCGGGTCGCCATGCTGATCGGCGCCAAGCCCGAGGAACGCCGCTCGGTGCTGGAGGAGGCGGCGGGCATCGCCGGCCTGCGCGCGCGCCGCCATGAGGCAGAACTGAAGCTTCGCCAAGCCGAGACCAATCTCGGGCGCAGCGAGGACCTGCTCAACAACCTGAACACCCAGCAGGAATCGCTCCGGAAGCAGGCCCGGCAGGCCGCCCGCTACCGCAACCTCTCCACCCTGGTGCGCGAGGCGGAAGGGGATTGGTTCGCCATCCTCGTCGCCCGCGCCGAGGCGGCCATCGAGGACGCGAGCGCGGCCCTGGCCGGGCGCGGCGAGGCCCTGCGCGAGGCGGAGGCCGGCGCCGCCCAGGCCACCCGCGCCGCCGAGGTGCTTGCCGCAGCGCTGGACGCGCCCCGGGCCGAGGAAGGCCTGGCCCGCACCCTGCTGGAACGCCGGCGCGTCGAGGCCGAGAACCTGGCCGCCGAATCCGCCCGCGCCGCCGAGGCGCTGCGCGAGGCCGAGGCCAACCTGGCCCAGCTCCGCGCCGACGTGGCCGATGCCGAACGCCTTGAAGAGGACGCCCGCACCGCCGAAACCCGCGCAGGGCGCGAGGCCGCCGGGCTTGCCGGTGCCTACGGCCAACTGCCCACCCGCATCGCCGAGGCCGCGCCCGCCGCCGACGCCCTCTCCGCCGAGATCGCCGCCGCCGAGGCACGGTTGCAGGAATCCACCGAGGCCGCGGCGCAGCTGGCCGCGCGGGCGAACCAGCTGGCCTCCGAACTCGCCTTCGCCGACCAGCGCGCGAAGCGGCTGCACGACCTCCGCACCCAGCTCGACGCCCAGCGTCGCGCGGCCGAGGCGCAATCCGTCCCCGAGCCCGTCCGCTTGGCCACCGCTGAGGCGGTTTCCGCCGCCGAGGCCGCGCTGACCGAGGCCCGCGCCGCGCTGGAAGCCGCCGAGCGCGCCCGTCGCCAGGCCGCCGAACAGGCCGCCGAGGCGCAGCGCGCCACCCGCGCCGCCGAGATCGAGCGCACCGCCGCCGACCGCGCCCGCACCGCCGCCGCCACCCGTGCGCAATCCGCCCGCACGCGCGACGGGGCGGCGCGGGGCGAACAGGCGCGCCTCGCCGCCGCGCGCCCCGATGCCGCTGAGGCCGCCCAGGCCCGCGCCGCCGCCGATGCCGCGGCTGCCAGGCTGCGAGAGGCCGAGGCGGCGCTGGCCCAGGCCCTCCCCGCCCGCGACGCCGCCACCCGCCGCGCCACCGAGGCCCGCGCCGCGGAAACCGCCGCCCTCGCCGCCGAATCGCGCCTGAAGGCCGAGTTGCAGGGGTTGGAAGCCGCGACGGGCGATGCCGCCGAGGCCAATCCCATCGCCCGCACCCTGCGCGTGCCGGCCGGGCTGGAAGCGGCCCTCGGTGCCGCGCTGGGCGAGGGGCTGGAGGGCGGGCGCGGCAGCGGGCGCAGCCGCTTCTGGCGTGCCCTGCCGCCCCTGGCCGAGCCGCCGCCGCTGCCTTCAGGCGTGGTGTCCTTGGCCTCGCTGGTTGAGGCGCCGGCGGAACTCTCGCGTGCGCTGTCGCAGATCGGGCTGGCGGAGGATGGGGCGCCGCACCAGGCGGCGCTGCGGCCGGGGCAGGCGCTGGTCTCGCGCGGCGGGGCGTTGTGGCGCTGGGATGGCTATGTGCTGGCGCCGGGCGGCGCGCAGGCCGGGGCCGCGCGGTTGCAGGCGCTGGCCCGTCTGCGTCAGGCCGAGGCAAAGCTGGCCGAGGCCGCCCCCGCCGCCCGCGCCGCCGAGACCGCCCGCGCCGAGGCCGTCGCCGCCGACCGCGCCGCGCAAGCCGCCGAGGAGACGGCCCGCCGCGCCCGCAACATCGCCGAAACCCAGGCGCGCGAGGCAGAGGCCCGCGCCGCGCGACTGGCCGCGAACCTCGACGCCGCCGAACGCCGCTTGGCCGAGACCACCGCCCAGGCCGGCCGCGCCGCCGCCGAACGCGCCGAGGCGGAAGCGGCCCTGCACGAGGCCGAGGCCGCGCTGGCCGCCCTGCCCGCCCCGCGCGGTGCCGCCGAGGAAGCCGCCGCCGCCACCCGCGCCGAGGCCGCCGAGCACGCCGCCCGCCGCGCCCGCGCCACCTCGGAGACAGAGCTCGCCGCCCGCCGCACCGAATTGCAGCGCCTGACCGAACGGCAGGCGGCCGCCGCCGCGCAACTGGCCGCGCTGGCCCCGCAGGAAGAGCGCCGCGCCACCGACCTGGCGGCGGGGGTGGGCGCGCGGGCCCCCGCCCGCGCCGCCGGTCCCCCTCGGCCCCCCCCCGCGGCCGGGGGGGCGGGGGTGGAGGCGGCGCGGCTGTCGCTGTCCGACATTCGCGGGCGGGAGGCCGAGGCCCGTGGCCGCGCCGCCGCCCTGCGGGCCGAGCGCGAGGGCCTGTCCGCGCGGCGCGAGGCGGCCCTGGCCGAGCGCGCCGCCTGGGCGCAGCGCCTGGCCGACGCCACCGCCCGACGCGAGGCGCTGACCGCCCGAGTCGCCGATGCCGCCAGCCGCCGCGACGCCCTGGCCCGCCGGCCGGAGGAGGCCGCGCGGCTGACGGCGGAGGCGCAGACCCGTTTGACCGCCGCCGAAGCGGCTCATGCGGAGGCGGTGGACGTGCTGGAGGCCGCCGGCACCCGCGCGCGTTCGGCCGAGGATGCGCGGCGGGTGGCCGATGCCGCGCTGGCCTCCGCGCGCGAGGCGGCGCTTCGGGCCGAGGCGGCGCGGGAGGCGGCGTTGCGCGCCGGCGCTTCCCTGGCCGAGCGCATCACCGAGCGCTTTGGCGAGGCGCCCACCTTGCCGGACCCGCCCGCCGACCTGACCGACGCCGCCGAGGACCGCGCCCGCCGCAAGGCCGAACGCTTGGCGCGCGAACGCGAGGAGATGGGCCCCGTGAACCTCCGCGCGGAGGCGGAGCTGGAGGAGCTGGAGGCGCGCATCGCCACCCTGATGCGGGAGCGCGAGGAGATCGGCGCCGCCATCGCCAAGCTGCGCGGCTCGATCGGGCATTTGAACCGCGAGGCGCGGGAGCGGCTGCGCGCCACCTTCGACCAGGTGGACCGGGAGTTCCGGGCGCTGTTCACCCGGCTGTTCGGCGGCGGGCGGGCGCATCTGGCGATGGTGGGCAGCGAGGACCCGCTGGAAGGCGGCCTCGAGATCTATGCGGAGCCGCCGGGGAAGAAACTTTCGGCGCTGTCGCTGCTGTCGGGCGGGGAGCAGGCGCTGACGGCGCTGTCCCTGATCTTCGCGGTGTTCCGCTGCCACCCCGCACCCGTCTGCGTGCTGGACGAGGTGGACGCGCCGCTGGACGACGCGAATGTGGAGCGGCTGTGCGACCTGCTGGACGTGATGTCACGCCCCGTCGAGGCGGATGGCGCCGAGGGTCCGGGCGAGGCGCGGGTGGGGGGCGGCACGCGCTTCCTCATCATCACCCACCACGCGCTGACCATGGCGCGGATGCACCGGCTGTTCGGCGTGACGATGCAGGAGCGCGGCGTGTCGCGGTTGTTGAGCGTGGATTTGGGGGAGGCGGTGGCGATGGCGGAGGGGTGAGTGGGGAGCGGGCGGGTCACCAAAAGAGTTGACGACACTGCGTGAAACACGCATATACCCCTCGATGCACAGCGTCTGCGAGACTCATGCTTTTCGACGTGCGGCCAAGGCGGCTGGCATGTTGGAGGAGGAGATCGCGGAGCTGGTCAATCACCTCGCCAACAACCCTGACGAGGGCGATGTCATTCCCGGAACGGGTGGGTGCCGCAAGCTTCGCTGGGCTGCGCCCGGGCGCGGCAAGCGCGGAGGATACCGGAGCATCACCTTCTTCTCAGGAGATGACCTGCCGGTCTTTCTGATCACGGTTTTTGGGAAGGGCGAGCGCTCGGACCTGTCGAAGAAGGAACAGAACGCGCTGGCCGCCATCACCAAGGACATCGTGACCGGCTACGCGAACCGAGTCAGCAGGATGGATGCAAGAAGATGAGCAAGAAGGCATTCGACAAGATCGCAGAGGGACTGCGCGAAGCGGCGGCCATCGCGCGTGGCGAGGCTGAGCCTGCACAACTGCACGTGCCGGCCGAGCTGGACGTCCGGGCGATCCGGCAGAAGACGCGGCTTTCGCAGGAGGGGTTTGCCTCCTCATTCGGGTTCACGGTTCATCAGGTCCGGCAATGGGAGCAGGGGCGGCATCGGCCGTTGGGGGCCATGCGCGCCTATCTCATGACCATCGAGCGCGACCACCAAGTGATCCTGGGCTTGCTGAAGCAGAGGACGGCTGTGGTGAGGGCCGCCTGAAGCGCACTACGCAAAAGCGCCGCAAGCACCTGGATGTTGTGGAGATGGAGCGGGCGGGGGGAATCGAACCCCCGACATTCAGCTTGGGAAGCTGACGTTCTACCTCTGAACTACGCCCGCGCCGCACCGCCATGGATACCGGACCAGCGCCCCCACCTCAAGCCCTTCGCAGCCTCGGGTCATACAGCCACTTCCGCACCTTCCGCGCCCTCACCCCCGCCGCCCCGGCATGGCGCGGGTTCAGCAGCAGGTTCCACTCCTCCGGCACCACCACCGACGGCACCAGCAGCAGCGCGTTCGCCCCGCCCGACAGCCAATCGCCGCCGAACCGGATGCTGGTCGCACTCGCCGGCTCCTCGTCCCAGCCCACGGGCAGGCTCTCCGGCGTCTCGCGCCGCGCCGCCCGCCACAGCGCTTCGGGCACGGTGAGCTCCACCAGATAGCGGTTCAGCGGCAGGCCGGCCGCGTTCAGGTGCACCACCGTCTCCAGGCAGGCCAGCGCCCGGCTCATCGAGGCATAGACCACCGGCTGCCCCGCCGCGTTCCAGCGCCCCCCGGTGGCCTCGGCGCCGGCGCCGGTCAGGTCATCCGCCGCCCAGTCGCGCGTGTCGCTGGCGATGCGCCAGGCGGTCACGCTCACGCGTAGGCGCCGCTCGCGGCCTTGGCCAGAGTGTCGGAGACCAGGCGCTGGCCCTCCATGGTGTTCAACAGGTCCAGCGGGCGGGCGTGGCCCAGCGCCGGCAAAGGCTCCTGCAGCCAGCGGGCCAGCCAGGCGCGGGCGTCGAAGCCCTCGGGCGTGCCGGCGTCGCGCACCATGGCCTCCACCTGGCCCACCAGGCGGGCCAGGCCCAGCACGCGCTCGCTCTCGGCGGGCGAGAGGGTGCCGCGTTCCTTCACCTTGCGGTTGAAGGTGGCGACGGCCAGGTCCAGCGCCTTGAGGGTGGCGTTGCGGCCCAGCTCCGGCAGGTCGAGCCATTCCTTGGCGACCACGGCGGCCACACCCTCGCGGATCAGGCCGATGCGGGCCGTCACGGGCGCGTTGTAGATGGCGGCGTAGGTCATGATCGGCTCCTTTGAGCGGAAGTTACGCTCAACTGGGCAACAGGGTCCAGGAAATCCAGCCCGTCAGACGTCCAGCCGCATCTGCCGGCCTTCCCTGGCGGCGCGGGCGGCGGCCTTGGCGCGTTCGCTCGCGGGGTCGTCCTGGCCGAAGCGGCGGGCGCGGCTGCCATGCTTGCGATAGACGCCGCGGGCCGCTGCCTCGAAGCCTAGCGAGGCGCGCAGGGCGGTCAGGCGGTCACGGGCGGCGCGCATGGCGGCGGTGACGTCCACCACGGGCGCCGGATAGCCGGCGGGCGGAGCGTCCAGCTTCCAGGGCATGTGGCGCAGGGCGGGCGGCAGATGCGCCACCTCCGGCACCCAGCGGGCGATGAATTCCGCCTCCGGGTCCTGGTCCAGCCCCTGCTTCACGGGGTTGTAGATGCGCGGCGTGTTGATGCCGGTGGCGCCGGACTGCATCTGCACCTGCGGCCAATGGATGCCCGGCTCGTAGTCGGTGAACAGCCGGGCCAGCCGCGCCCCGCTGGCCGCCCAGTCCAGCGCGAGGTGGTAGCTGGCGACGGCCTGGACCATCGCGCGCATGCGAAAGTTCAGCCAGCCGGTGGCGATGAGGCTGCGCATGCAGGCATCCAGGAAGGGCAGGCCGGTGCGGCCCTCGGCCCAGGCCAGCAGGGTGGGGTCGTCCGGGGCGGTGGGGCGGCGGGCGGCCTCCGCGGCGGGGTGGGCGGCGCGGCGTTCCAGCGCCGGTTCGCTCTCCAGCTTCTGGATGAAATGGCAGTGCCAGTGCAGCCGCGACGCCAGGGATTGCGCGGCGCCCAGCGGGATGGGCCGTTCACGCGCGTCCATGGCGGCCAGCGCCGCCTGGGCGGTGGCGAGGCGCTGCATCACCTCGCGCATCGAGACGCTGCCCATGGGCAGGTGGGGCGACAGCCGGGAACAGGCGCGCGGCGCGGTGCGGGGCGAGGACATGCCGCGCCGGTAGTCGGCCCCGCGCCCGGCCAGGAAGCTGTCCAGCAGGGAGAGGGCAGCGGCGCGGCCGGCGGGCTGGGGGCGCAGCAGCCCGTCGTCGGGGTTCCAGGGCAAGGGCTGGTCGGGGATGGCGCCCTCCGACACCTCCGGCACCGCCACCAGCCCGCGCGGCGCCGCCACCATCGGCGCGCCATGGTGGGCAGCGGCGCGGGCGGCCCAGCGGTCTCGGCTGTCCAGGCGGCGGAACACGGCGAATTGCCGGTGCTCGGTCCAGGCGATGCCATGGGCACGGCAGAAGGCGCCGACCGCACGGTCACGCGCATAGGTCCAGAGGTTGCCCGTCTCCTCATGGCTGTGCAGGGCGCGGATGGGGTGGCGCGCGTGCAGGGCGGCCAGCAGCGGCACCACCTCGCCCACCCGCACGACCAGGGGAAGGCCGAGCTTGCCCAGTTCCGCCCGCAAATCCTGCAGCGCGTCGCGGGTGAAGCGCCATTGCCGGGGCGAGGCATCGGCGCCGCGCCAGTAATCCGGCTCCACGACATACAGCGGCAGCACCGGCCCGCGCGCGGCCGCCAGCGCCGCGTGGTCGTGCACGCGCAGATCCCGCTTGAACCAGACCACCTCGATCATCTCGCCCGGACATGTCAGCTTGTTGCCGGATCGCAAGAGGGAGGCACCGCCATGGACGTCCGCTGGGAAAGACACACCGGCCCCGAGCTGAAGGCCCTGGCGGCGGAGGGCGCCCTGCCCGTCCTGCCCATCGGCAGCCTGGAGCAGCACGGGCCGCATTTGCCGGTCTGGACCGACAGCTTCATCGCCCATGCCGTGGCGGTAGCGGCGGCGGAACAGGCGCAGGACGTGCCGGCCATCGTGCTGCCGCCGCTCTGGACCGGGCTTTCGGAGCATCACCTGCCCTTCGGCGGCACCATCACGCTGGATCACGCCACCTTCCACGCCGTGCTGCGCTGCGTGGTGCGAAGCCTGGTGGCGCAGGGGTTCCGGCGCCTGCTGATCGTGAACGGGCATGGCGGCAACATCGAGCCGCTGGGCGTCTCGGTGCGCGAGCTGGCGCATGAATTCGGCATCCCGGTCGTGACCACCACCTGGCCAAACACCGCGCCCGCCGAGATCGCGGCGATCCTGACCACCCAGCCGCGCATCATGCACGCCTGCGAGGGCGAGACGGCGCTGTGGATGGCGCTGGACCCCAGCCAGGTCCGGATGAACCGGCTGGAGGAAGCCGCCGGCGCCAACAACGAAGGCGTGCAGGCCCCGCCGGGCTTCTCGCGCTTCTATTCCTTCGCCGAACGCGCGCCCCGGACGGGCGTCCGCGGCGACCCGAGGGCGGCCACGGCCGAGAAGGGGAAGGCCATGCTGGAAGCCATCTGCACCCGCCTGGCCGCCGCCATGCGCGACCCGGTGCTTTGGACCCCGCCCGAGCCCGTCTGGAAACCGTCGCGGGAGTGAAATGCTGCGGTCATCTTCGCCTTGCGCAAGGGTTCGCGGCGGGTTAACCCATGCACTCCATGTGAAGGCGCTCGCGCCAAGATGACCAGTTTGGGACTCTCCGAGGGCGATCGCGCCCACCCCCGCGCCGCGCTCGACGCTGCCTCTGTCCGGGACGCCTATCGCCGCTGGGCGGGCGTCTATGACGTGGTGTTCGGCGGCGTGTCCGCCCCTGGGCGCCGCAGCGCCGTCGCCGCGGTGAACCGCCTTTCCCAGACGCTTGGGCGGCGCGTGCTCGAAGTCGGTGTGGGCACCGGCCTCGCCCTGCCGGACTACCGGCCGGAACTGGAGGTGGTCGGCATCGACCTCTCGCGCGAGATGCTGCTGAAGGCGCAGAAGCGCGTCGCCGAGGAGAAACTCGTCGCCGTCCATGGCCTGATGGAGATGGACGCCGAGGCCATGGCCTTCGCCGATGACAGCTTCGACATCGCCGTGGCCATGTTCACCGCCTCGGTGGTGCCGGATGCGAAGAAGCTGTTTGCCGAGATGGCCCGCGTGGTGCGCCCGGGCGGACAGTTGCTCTTCGTGAACCACTTCGCCGCCGACAAGGGGTTCCGCTGGTGGTTGGAGCGCAGCACGGCCCCGCTGGCGCGCATCCTCGGCTGGCATCCGGACTTCAAGCTGTCCGACATCTTCGAGCCGGACACGCAGATCGAGCGCGTCGAGGCCTGCCCGCCCATCTCGCTGTTCACGCTGGTGGAAGTCCGCAACGGGGAGTGACCCGCGTCGCTCCGCCGGCTTCTCCACCGCCGCCACGGCCGAGCGCTGCCCGACCAGATAGGCCAGTTTGAAGGTGAAGGGGTTGAGCGCGATGCTGATGATGGCCGCAGCCAGGATCAGGTCGCGCCCCATCTCCGGCAACACGCCCTCGGTGACGGCGATGCCCACCAGGATGAAGCTGAACTCCCCCAACTGCGCCAGTGAGGCACCGGTGATCAGGGCCTCCCGCCGGTCCAGCTCGCGCAGCCGCGCGATGGCGTAGGCCGCCACCGTCCTCCCCACCAGCACGATCAGGACCGTGGCCAGCAGCATCAGCGGCTCGCGCCGGATGATGCTGGAATCGAACAGCATGCCCACCGCCACGAAGAAGAGCACCGCGAAGGCGTCGCGCAGCGGCAGCGTCTGCTCGGCCGCCTTCTGGCTGAGGGTGGACTGGCCCAGCACCAGCCCCGCCGCGTCCGGCCAGCCCATCAGCCGCGCCAGGCCCCAGCCCATGAGGGTGGCGGTCGCCATCTGGATGATCGCGCCCGGCAGGGCGATGCTGCGCATCGGCGAGTTCGCGCGGCGAGAAATGCAGCCCCACGCCGAACATCAGCAGGATGACGCCGATCCCGGCCAGCTAGCCCACCGCGGCCAGGTCGCCCACGAAGCCGGGCGTGGAGGGCCCGATGCCGATCCCCGCCGCGAGATATCCCACGATGGTCGGCAGCCACGCCGCACGGGCCAGCAGGCCCAGCAGCAGCGCATAGGTCAGACCCAGCGCGATGGTGCCGATCAGCGCGGTTTCATGCGGCATGGAGATACCTCGCCGTGAGGTGTGCGGTGAAGTCGGAGGGGTCCAGCGGCTTGCCCGTGGCGGCGCGCAGCAGGTCCTGGAAGCCGAGCCGCGCGCCGTCGGCATGCACATTCGCGCGCAGGAAGCGCAGCAGGGGGGAGAGGTCGCCCTCGGCCAAGGCTGCGTCCAGCCCGGGCTCGGCCGCGCGGGCGGCCTTCATGAGCTGCGCGGCCGCCATGGCGCCCAGCGTGTAGCTGGGAAAATAGCCGAAGGCGCCGTCATGCCAGTGGATGTCCTGCAGGCAGCCGCGGGCGTCATCGGGCGGGGCGATGCCGAGCAGGGAACGCAGCCCCTCGGCCCAGGCGCCGGGCAGGTCGGCCACGGCCAGGTCGCCCCCGATCATGGCGCGTTCGAGCCGGAAGCGCAGGATGACATGGGCCGGGTAGGTCATCTCGTCCGCGTCCACACGGATGAACCCGCGCGCCACGCGGCGCCACAGCCGGGCCAGGTTCTCCGGCGCATAGGGCGTGGCATCCCCGCCATAAGCCGCGTGCATCTCGCGCCCCAGGAAGCCCAGGAAGGCGTCGGACCGGCAGGCCTGCATCTCCACGATCAGGCTTTGCGATTCATGCGCGGCCATGCCGGCGCTCTCGCCCACGGGCTGCCTGGCATGGGCGGCGGGCAGGCCGCGTTCATAAAGGGCGTGGCCGGTCTCGTGCAGCACGCCCAGCAGCGCCTTGGCGGGGTCGGCCTCGCTGTAGAAGGTGGTGATGCGGACATCGGTGGGCGTGCCACCGCAGAAGGGGTGCATGCTCTCATCGAGGCGGGAATGCTCCGCCTCCAGGCCGATGCGCAGCGAGAGGCGCCGGCAAAGCTCGCGCTGGGCCGCGACCGGGAAGGAGCCGGGCAGAGGGAGGGGCGCGCCACTCCGGGCCTGGAGTTCCTCCGCGCGCGGCAGCGCCTCGCGCAGCCAGGCCTCGTAGGCGGTGAAGACGGGTTCGACCTCGGCCGCGGTCACGCCGGGCTGGTAGCCCTCCATCAGCGCGTCATAAGGGGTGAGGCCGGTGGCGGCGGCATAGGCCTGGGCGGTTTCGCGCTGAAGGCGCAGCACCTCCTCCAGGGCGGGGCGCACGCGGGCGAAGTCCGAGGCGGGCTTGGCCTCGCGCCACACCTTCTCGCAGGCGGAGTTGGCGCGGGCGCTGGCCTCGACCAGGGCGGTGGGCAGGGCGGTGGCGCGGCGATGGGCGCGGCGCATCAGCTCCAGGTTAGCGGCGGCCCAGGGGTCGGCGGCCTCCGCGGCGGCGAGGTCCTCGGCCACGGCCGGCGCCGTCATCAGCTCGTGGCTCAGCCCGGCCAGGGCGGCCAACTGCTCGCCGCGCGCCGCACCGCCGCCGCGCGGCATCATGGTGCTGGCGTCCCAATGCAGGATGGACTGCGCTTCGCCCAGGGCGGCGAGGCGGGCTGCACGTTCGGCAAGGCGCTGGTAGGCGGCGTTCATGTGGACCTCAGTCGGGCTCTGGCCCAGACCGCAAAGACGGCCACCCAGGCCGCCGCCAGTCCGAACCAGGTGAAGGCGTAGCCGAGATGTGGATTGTGCGGCGCGGGAAAACCACTGGCGGCGTCGGGCAGGGGGCCGCGTGAGGGGGGTGGGGCGGCACCGAAGCCCGAGGGCCCGCGCCCCTGTCCGACCCGCACGACCGTGAGCGCGAAGGGCGGCGCCTCCGGCACGCCGAGCGCCCCCGCGATGGCCGGCGCGTCGAAGGTGAGGAAACGCCGGCGGGCCGGATCATCGGCCGCGGCGAAGGGGCTGCGCCGGTCGCTGGGGCGGGCATAGCCGGTGACCGTGACCTCGCCCGCGGGCCGTTCCACCTCGCCACCCTCCATGGGCACCCAGCCACGCTCGACCAGCAAGGGGGGCGCGCCGGCGCGGTCGAGCACCGCGATGAGGGAGGCGCCCAGAACCGTGCCGCGCACCTCAAGGCCGAGTAGCGCCTCGGCCCCTGGGCGGAAGCGCCCGGTGGCGAGGATATGGGCGAAGGGGGCGGGCGCCTCGGGCGCCGGGACCGGCGGCGCGGCCTGCGCGGCAGCGATCTCCGCCAGCAGGCCGTTCTTCCATTCCAGCCGCTGCAACTGCCAGGTACCGAGCGCCAGAAGCAGCGCCAGCACCGGCAGGGCGAGGAAGGAAGGCAGCACCAAGCGCTGCCAGGGAAGACCGCTGGTCATGGTCTCAACGCAACGCCACACGGACGACCCGGCCGCGCGGCGGCCCGTTCCGGGTCAGAGGAGGGGGCGGCAGGCGCCCCGTCAATGATGCGCGATCTCGCCCGCGCCCCACCAGTAGCTGGACACGACGAGGAACAGCCAGACCACGTCCACGAAGTGCCAGTACCAGGCCGCCGCCTCGAAGCCGAAATGCTTCTCCGGGGTGAAATGCCCGGCGATGGCGCGGAACAGGCACACCGCGAGGAAAATGGTGCCGACGATGACGTGGAAGCCGTGGAAGCCAGTGGCGAGGAAGAAGGTGGAGGGGTAGATGCCGCCGTCGCGGAAGGGGAAGGGCGCTACCGCGTATTCCCAAGCTTGCAGCCCGGTGAAGATCATGCCGAGCAGCACCGTCAACGCCAAGCCCGTGATCAGGCCCTTGCGATCATTGTTGAGCAGTGCGTGGTGCGCCCAGGTGACCGTGCAGCCCGAAAGCAGCAGGATCATGGTGTTGAGGAAGGGCAGGTGGAACGGGTCGAAGGTGTAGATGCCCGCCGGGGGCCAGATGGCCGAGGTGGCACCCGACACATGCTCCGGATAGAGGGCGAAGTGGAAATAGGCCCAGAAGAAGGCGACGAAGAACATCACCTCGGAGGCGATGAACAGGATCATGCCGTAGCGCAGGCCGAGGCGCACCACCGCGCTGTGCAGGCCCGGCGTGCGGCTCTCTTTCAGCACATCGCGCCACCAGCCGAACATGCAGGCAAGCACGCCCGCCCCGCCCAGCGCCAGCGGCCAGACCATGCCGAAATGCGCCTGCAGGATGATGCCGGTCACCAGCAGGCCGGCCGCGAAGGCCGCGAGCAGCGGCCAGGGCGAAGGGTCCACCAGGTGGTAGGGGTGCTTGTAGGGGCTGCCGCCCTCGCCGGTGCTTGCCATCGCTCAATCCTGACCCGTTCGGCGGGTTCGTTCCCGCGCTGGATGGGCCGCATCAATCCCGGAAAATCCGCGGGAAATCAACCCCGCGGACGGGCTTCAGCGGGTCGTCGTGCTCCTCGGGCCCACATGCGGCCCGGCACTCGCGAGGGCGCCGGCACGTTCGGCATCCTGGAGGGTGCGGAAGAAGGTGTAGCTGACCGTGATGGTGCGGATGCCGCGCGTGGCGGGGTCTTGCGCGATGCGCGGGTCCACCCAGAAGGTCAGGGGCATGTCCACCTGCTGGCCGCCCTCCAGCGTCTGCTCCTCAAAGCAGAAGCAGGCGGTCTTGTGGAAGTAGCGGCCGACGATCTCGGGCGTGACATTGTAGGTGGAGATGCCCGTCACCGGCCCGGGGGCGGTGTTGCGGGCGGTGTAGAAGGCCAGGCCTTCCTCGCCCACGTGCAGCGTCATCGCCTGGCTCTGGGCGGCGAACTGCCAGGGCAGGTTCGGCTGGGTGTTGGCGTTGAAACGGACGGTGATGGTCGCCTCGCCCACCGTGGCCGGTGCCGCCTGGCCGATCATCGGCGTGCCGCCGAAGCCCGTGACGCGGCAGAACAGGTCGTAAAGGGGCACGGCGGCAAAGGAGACGCCGACCATGAAGCCCACGAAGCCGAAGGAGGCGATGGCCAGGCGCCGGTTCTTGCGCGCCAGCACTGCGGGGTCAGGGCGTTCAAAGCGCATCAGCGGAGCAGCCTTGCGGTGGAGATGAAGAAGAACAGCACGACGAGGCCCATCAGCGCGGCCAGGATGGCCCAGTTGCGGGCCCGCCGGCGGCGGTCGAACACCGCGCGCTCCTCAGGCGTCATCGGCCTGTCCAGGGGCGCGGTCATGCCAGCCACAGACGGTCGGCCACCAGCGCGCCGAACAGCAGGAACAGGTAGGAGATGCTGAACTTGAAGCAGCGCTTAGCGGGCATGTCGTTGGTGAGGGACACGCCCGTCTCATCCTGTTTGTCGTGCCAGACCATCCAGGCGTGGCGCAGGAAGTTTGCGCCCAGCGCCGCGGCCACCAGCCCATAGGCCCAGGAGTTGAAGCCCATCAGCCAGGGCGCCAGCGTCAGCGGCACGAGAAGCACGGTGTAGATCACCACTTGGCGCCGCGTCTCCCGCGCGCCCGAGACCACGGGCAACATGGGCACGCCCGCCCGCTGGTAGTCCTGGTGCGCCCAGAGCGAGAGCGCCCAGAAATGCGGCGGAGTCCACACGAAGATGATGGCGAACAGCACAAGCGGCAGCGCCTCGACACTGCCCGTCACCGCCACCCAGCCGATGAGCGGCGGGAAGGCCCCGGCCGCACCGCCGATGACGATATTCTGCGGCGTGCGGCGCTTCAGCCACATGGTGTAGATGACCACGTAGAACAGAATGGAACCCGCCAGCACCGCGGCGGCCAGCCAGTTGGTGGCCAGGCCCATCATGGCCACGGAACCCACGCCCAGCAGCACGCCATAGGCCAGCGCACCATCGGCGCTGATGCGCCCGGAAGGGATGGGCCGCTTCTGCGTGCGGCGCATCACGGCGTCGATGTCACGATCATACCACATGTTGATCGCGCCCGCCGCGCCGGCGGCGATGGTGATGCAGAGGATGGCCGCCAGCGCAAGCACCAGCGGCATCGCGCCCACGCCCGGCGCCACCAGCAGCCCCGCCACCCCGCTGTAGACCACAAGGGAGAGAACCCGTGGCTTGAGCAGCATGATCCAGTCCCGCACCTCGGAACCCGCGAGGGCCTCCGCGCCGGGCGCTGATATGACGAGGGGGGCTTGCGCCCCCCCCGTTCGGCTCATGGTCGCGTCGCTCATGACGGGGTCCTGGTCCAGTGTCCCCGCTCAGCGGATGCGGGGCAGTTCGTCAAACGTGTGGAAGGGCGGCGGGCTGCTGACCTGCCATTCGAGCGTGGTGGCGCCCTCGCCCCAGTAGTTCGGCGCGGCCACCGCGCCGCGGCGCAGCGTCACCCACATCACGTAGAAGAAGAACAGGAAGCTCGCGATCGCGATGTAGGAGCCGACCGAGGCGACCATGTTCCAGCCCCACATGGCGTCCGGATAGTCCGGGTAACGGCGCGGCATGCCCTGGTTGCCCAGGAAGTGCATGGGGAAGAAGGTCAGGTTCACGCCCACGAAGGTCAGCCAGAAATGGATCTGGCCAAGCCGCTCAGGGTACTGCCGGCCGCTCATCTTGCCGATCCAGTAGTAGATGCCGGCATAGATGCCGAACACCGCGCCCAGGCTCAGCACGTAGTGGAAGTGCGCCACCACATAGTAGGTGTTGTGCAGGATCTGCGTGATGCCCGCATTGGCCAGCACCACTCCGGTCACCCCGCCCACCGTGAAGAGGAAGATGAAGCCGACGGCGAAGAGCATCGGCGTCTCCATCCGGATGGAGCCACCCCACATGGTGGCAATCCAGGAGAAGATCTTGATGCCGGTCGGCACAGCGATGACCATGGTCGCGGCCATGAAGTAGGCCCGGGTGTCCACGTCGATGCCCGAGGTGTACATATGGTGCGCCCACACGACGAAGCCCACCACACCGATCGCCACCATGGCGTAGGCCATGCCGAGATAGCCGAACACCGGCTTCTTGCTGAAGGTGGAGATGATGTGGCTGACGATGCCGAAGGCCGGCAGGATCATGATGTACACTTCGGGGTGGCCGAAAAACCAGAACAGGTGCTGGAACAGCACCGGGTCACCGCCGCCGGCCGGGTCGAAGAAGGCCGTGCCGAAGTTCCGGTCCGTGATCAGCATGGTGATGGCGCCGCCCAGCACGGGCACGGCCAGCAGCAGCAGGAAGGCCGTCACCAGCATGGACCACACGAACAGCGGCATCTTGTGCAGCGTCATGCCCGGGGCGCGCATGTTGAAGATGGTCGTGATGAAGTTGGCGGCGCCCAGGATGGAGCTGGCGCCCGCCAGGTGCAGCGCGAACAGCGCCATGTCCATGGCCGGGCCCGTCTGGTACGTGTCATCGGACAGCGGCGGATAGATGGTCCAGCCCGCGCCGGCGCCGCCGCCCACGAAGAGCGAACCGCCCAGCAGCAGGAAGGCCGGCACAAGCAGCCAGAAGCTGATGTTGTTCAGGCGCGGGAAGGCCATGTCCGGCGCACCGATCATGATGGGCACGAACCAGTTGCCGAACCCGCCGATCAGCGCCGGCATGATCACGAAGAACACCATGATCAGGCCATGGGCCGAGACATAGGCGTTCCACATCTGCCCGTCGGCGAAGATCTGCAGCCCCGGGGACTGCAACTCCAGCCGCATCAGGAAGGAGAGCCCCACCCCGATGATCGCCGCGAACAGCGAAAACAGGATGTAGAGGGTGCCGATGTCCTTGTGATTCGTGCTGAACAGCCAGCGGTTCACAAAGTTCGGCTTGTGGTCGTCGTGACCATGCGCGTCCGCAGCGTATGCCATTGTCCGGTCGCCTTTCTCTTCTTCTTCAGCCTACGGCGGTCACTGCTGGGCCGCTGCGATACGGATGGGGTCGGCGCCAGGGGCCGCAAGGGCCGGCGCGCCATTCCCGGGGATGGTGTGCGCGAAGCGCGTCCGCGCGCTCGCCGCCCAGGCCTCGAACTCTTCCTGGGGCACGGCCCGGATCACGATCGGCATGAACCAATGGTTCGTGCCGCAGATCTGATTGCACTGGCCGTAGAAGGTGCCGGGGCGGTCCGCCTGCATCCAGGTCTCGAGCGTGCGGCCCGGGATGTTGTAGCGCTGCACGCCGAGCGAGGGGACGAAGAAGCTGTGGATCACGTCCGCACCCTGCGTCAGCACGCGCACGGTGGCCCCCACGGGGATCAGCAGCGGCTCGTCCACTTCCAGGTTGCGGAATTGGCCAGGAGTCAGGTCCTCGTCGAAGACGGGGCGGCTGTCGAAGGCGAAGTTGCCGTGATCCGGCATCCGGTAGTTCCAGTACCACTGGTGGCCGGTCACGTTGATCGTGAAGTCGGCGTCGCGCGCGCGGTCCTGGTAGTAGATCAGGCGGAAGGAAGGGATGGCGATGACCACGAGGATCAGCACCGGGATGACCGTCCAGGCGATTTCCAGCGTGGTGTTGTGGCTGGTCTGCGACGGCACCGGGTTGCGCTTGGCGCTGTAGCGCCACATGCACCAGGCCAGCAACAGCGCCACGAAGATCGTGATTGCCACGATGATGTTGAAAACCAGCGTGTTGAAGTCGCTGATCGCGTCCTTGATCGGTCCGCCCGACGCCTGAAGGCCAAGCCCCCAGGGCACCGGGGCGCCGACCATGGGTGCCTCCGCTGAGGGGGAGGCCGCTTCCGGCGCCGTTTGCGCAAATGCGGATGCGGTGCCTGCCAGAAGCACCGCCGCCATCATGATGATCCGTCCGATACGCCCTATCACGCGCAGCACCTTGCCCTCGAACTTGGAAGCGAGGCCTTCTTCGGACCCCGCCCGGCGGCCACATGACCACCTTCTTGCGCGCCTGCCCGCGGTCGTTTCCCCCAAGGGAAGCACACCCGGCAGAGCGGCCGGACCATAGTGGCCGGCCTGTGAAGCGGCAAGTGTCAGCGAGGGCTTATGCGCCGCTTTGGCACGGCTGCCGTCAGCCCGGCTCGATTTCGCCCTCCACATCCTCCGCAACGTGATCTGCCATGTCGGTGAGCATGGAGCGAATGTGAGGGTCTCCCACAACATAAAAAACCATGCGTCCCCGCCGGTCCGCCTGGAGCAGCCGTGCCGCGCGCAGCAGCCGCAGATGGTGCGAGACGAGGCTTGGGGAAATGTCGAGCCGATCGGCCATCGCGCCGACCGAGGCCGGTTCGTCCAGGCAGGCCAGGATGATCTTGAGCCGCGTCGGGTCGCTCATCAGGCGGAACATTTCCGCGAGTTCCACCACCTCATCGTCGTTGATGCGCAGCTTCGCCTTCATCCCGGTCCACGCCTCCAACGCGACCCCAGCCTTGACGTTTCCCGAGCCACACGCAACATCAACGGCTAATGGCTTGATTTTAAAAGGAGAAATGAAGACATGAACAGCTATGCAGCTATTGGGCGCCGCGCGGTCCTTGCTGCGTCCCTCGCCACCACCGCCCTCGCGGCCCCGGCACGGGCGCAGCGCGCCGCACGGCCCGTGGCGCTCGCCACCACCGGCATGGTGGCCGACCTCGTGCGCGGCGTCGCCGGCGAGGCGGTCACCGTCGAGACGTTGATCGGCGAGGGCGTGGACCCGCATTTGTTCCGCCCCACCCGCAATGACGTGGCCCGCCTGCTGCGCGCGGATGCGGTCTTCTACACCGGCCACCGCCTGGAAGGCCGCATGAACGAGGTGCTGGAACGCGCCGGCGCCCAGGGCCGCCCCGTGCTGGCCGTGGCCGAGACCCTGCCCCGCGAGCGCCTCCGCCCCAACGAGGACTACCCTGACGCTGCCGACCCGCATGTCTGGATGGACCCGACGCTCTGGGCCGACTGCGCCCCAGCCGTCGCAACCACGCTGGCCCGCCTGCTCCCCCGGGAGGATTTCCGCCGCGGCGTCGAGGCCACGCGCCTGCGCTTCGCTCGGATAGACGCCTATGCGCGCGAGGTGCTGGCCCCCATCCCCGCCACCTCCCGCGTGCTGCTGACGGCGCATGACGCCTTCTCCTACTTCGGTGCGCGCTACGACCTGCAGGTCGAGAGCATCCAGGGCCTCTCCACCGAGGCCGAGGCCAGCCTGGCCAACATCGAGGCCATGGTGACGCTGATCGTGGAGCGGCGCATCCCCGCCGTCTTCGCGGAATCCTCCGTGCCGGACCGCGCGGTGCGCGCCCTGATCGAGGGCGCGGGCGCGCGCGGGCAGCGGCTTGCCATGGGCGGCGTTTTGTACTCCGACTCGATGGGACGCCCCGGCACCTATACCGGCACCTATGAGGGCATGATGGACCACAACAGCACCACGATCGCGCGCGCGCTGGGCGGCAACCCGCCGGCGCGCGGGCTGAACAACCGCCTGTGAACGCCCCACCGCTCGACATCCGGGGCCTCGACGTCCTCTACGGCGAACGGCCGGCCCTGACCGGCGTGACCTGGGCCGCGGCACCCGGCCTCACCGCCATCCTGGGGCCGAACGGGGCGGGGAAATCCACCCTGCTCAAGGCCGTGCTGGGGCTGATCCCGTTGGCGGGCGGGGAGGTGCGCTTCTTCGGGCAACCCCTGGCGGAGGCGCGGCCGCGCCTGGCCTACCTGCCCCAGCGTGCCAGCGTCGACTGGGACTTCCCGGCCAGCGCGCTGGATGTGGTGGCCATGGCGCGCCTGCCGCGAACCCGCTGGTTCGGCCGCCTGCCCCGCGCCGAGCGCGAGGCGGCGCGCGCCGCGCTGGACGCCGTCGGCATGGCCGACTTCGCCGACCGGCAGATCGGCCGTCTCTCCGGCGGGCAGCAGCAGCGCGTCTTCCTCGCCCGCGCCCTGGCGCAGGAAGCCGACCTCTTCCTGATGGACGAACCCCTCGCGGCCGTGGACGCCGTGACCGAGCAGACCATCCTGGACGTGCTGCACGGCCTGGTCCGGGCCGGAAAGTCGGTGCTGATGGTCCATCATGACCTTTCCCTGGTGCAGGCACATTTCGACGAGGTGTTGATCCTGGCCGGCCGCGTCGTCGCCTCCGGCCCGGTGCGCGAGGCCTTCACCGACATCTCCATCGCCCGCGCCTTCGGCGGCCTGCCTGGCCGCGCGCCGGCCGAGGTCCTGGCGTGATCGGCCACAACACCCTTGTCGTCCTGCTGGGCTGCGCCGCGCTCGGCGTGGCGGCGGGCGTGGTGGGCAGCTTTGCCCTGCTGCGCGGCCGCGCCCTGCTGGCAGACGCCATCGGCCATTCGGCGCTGCCCGGCGTGGTGCTGGCGGCCATGATCGTGGCGCTGCTGGGCGGTGACAGCCGGGCGCTGGCACCGCTGCTGCTGGGCGGCGCGCTGACGGGGTGGCTTGGCCTGCTGGCGCTGCGGCGGCTGACCGCCTCCGGCCGCATCCGGCCCGATGCGGGCATCGCGGTGGTGCTCTCGGCCTTCTACGCCCTGGGCACGGTGGGGCTGTCCATCGCGCAGACCCTGCCGGGCGTCGCCCAGGCGGGGTTGTCCAACTTCATCCTGGGGCAGGCGGCGACGCTTACCGAGAACGACGCCCTGCTGGCCGGCACGCTGGCGCTGGGCTGCGTCGCCGTCGCGGTGGCGCTGTTCCAGCCGCTGCGGGCGCTCTGCTTCGACGAGGCCTTCGCCCGCAGCCAGGGCCTGCCGGTGCGCGCGCTGGACCTGACCCTGCTTGGCCTGCTGCTGGCCGTCTGCGTGGCCGGCCTGCCGGCGGTGGGGCTGGTGCTGGTGGTGGCGCTGCTGGTGGTGCCGGCGGCCTCGGCGCGGCTGCTGGCGCCGCGGCTGCCCGCCATGCTCGGCCTGGCCGCGGCCTTCGGCGCCATCGCGGGCGCGGTGGGCGCGCTGGTCTCCACCCGGTTTTCCAGCATCCCGACTGGGGCGGCGGTGGTGCTGGCCGGCGTCACGGTGTTTGCGGCAGCCCTCGGCCTGTCACGGCTGCGCCGCGCATGATGGATTTCCTTCGCCTGGACTTCTCCCCCATGCTGGCCGCCATGCTGGCCGGGGGCACCTGCGGCCTGCTGGGCAGCTTCCTGGTGTTGCGACGCGAAAGCCTGTTGGGTGACGCGCTCTCCCACGCCGTGCTGCCGGGCATCGTGGCCGGCTTCGCGCTGACCGGGCTGCGCAGCGCGGTGCCCATGCTGCTGGGCGCGCTGGGCGCGGCGCTGCTGGCCACCATCGCCATCAGCTGGATCCGTCGGGCGGCGCGGATGGAGGCGGGCGCGGCCACGGGCCTGGTGTTCACCGCATTCTTCGCACTGGGCCTCGTGCTGCTGGAGGTGACGGGCGCCCGCAACGCCGACATCGACATCGACTGCGTGCTGTTCGGCCAGCTGGAAACCCTGGTCTGGCTGGAGGCGACGGGTCTTGCTTCCCTGCTTGACCCTGCGGCGTTGGCGGGGCTGCCGCGGCAGCTGGGGCTGCTCGCGAGTGTGGCGCTGGCGGCCGCGGCCTTCGTGCTGGCCTTCTGGCGGCCGCTGAAGCTGCTGTGCTTCGACCCCGACTTCGCCCGCAGCGTGGGGTTGCGGATGGGCCGCTGGGAGATGCTGCTGAACCTCATGATCGCCGCCGCCGCCGTGGCCGCCTTCGAGGCGGTGGGCAGCATCCTGGTCATCGCCCTGCTGGTCTGCCCCGCCGTGGCGCTCCGGCTGATGACCGACCGCTACGCGGTCCAGGTTTGGGGCGGCGCGGCGCTTGGGGCGGGCGTGGGCGCCGCCGGCGTTCTGCTGGCGGGCACGCTGCCGGCGGCGCTCGGCATGAACTTCGCCCTCAGCGCGGCGGGGCTGATCGGCACGCTGGCCGGCCTCACCGTCGTGGTGGCGCTGCTGCGCCGGCCGGCATAGAGCCTGATCGCCGGAGGGCGGTACGCCCGGAGGCGTGAATCACGCGATTAAACAAAAGCCTGGCGCCGGCCTCAGCGCGGGGCGCGCGCCCGCTTCCGCCAGGCGTAGAACCCGTAGGCCAGCACCAGCACCGCCGCGACCACCACGAAGATCTTGCCTGCCCCGCCGATGGATTGCTCGATCTGCGTGTAGGCGTCCTCCAGCATGAAGCCGAGCAGGGCCAGGCCCCCGACCCAGAGGAAGGTGCCTGCCATGGTCCAGGCGTAGAACGTCAGCCGCGGCATCTCGATCAGCCCCGCCGGGATGGAGATGACGGTGCGGATGCCCGGCATCATGCGGCCCAGGAACACCGCCATCGGGCCCCAGCGGCGCAGCGCCACCTCGGCCGCGTCCAGGTCCTCGCGCTTCACGCCGACATACCCGCCGAAGCGGGCGCAGAGCCGCTTGGTGCGCTCGGCGCCAAAGGCACGGGCGCCCTCGAACCACACGGCATTGCCGACGATGGTGCCTGCGACGCCCGCCAATACCACGCCGGACAGCGACAACTCGCCGCGCGCGGCGGCGAAGCCCGCGAAGGGCATGATGAGCTCCGAAGGGATCGGGGGAAACAGGTTCTCCAGGAACATCAGGGCGAATACGCCCAGATACCCGCCGGCGGCGACCCATTCGGTGATCATGTCCATCATGGGCGCGGCGTCTAGCACAGGGCAGGCCAGGGGGCCATAAACCGGCCATGTCCGCATCGCCCGCCCGCCGCGCCGCCGCCCACCTGCTCGAAACCGTGCTGGAGGCGCAGCGCTCCCTGGAAGAGGCGCTGGACACCGTCCCCGCCATGGAACCGCGCGACAAGGCGGCCGGGCACCGCATCGCCGCCGCCGTGCTGCGCCGCCTGGGCAGCCTGGACGCGGCCATGGAACCCTGGCTGCGCCGCGCGCCGCCCGCGCCCGCCTTGCGTGCGCTGCGGATCGGCGCCGCTGAACTGCTATTGCTGGGCACGCCGCCACACGCCGCCGTGGCCTCGGCCGTCTCGTTGGCGCCGCGCCCGCTGGCCGGGCTGGTCAATGCCGTGCTGCGCCGCCTGGCCGAGGCCGGCCCCGCCGCGCTGGACGGCGTGGACGCCGAGCGGCTGGACAACCCCGCCTGGCTCTGGTCCGCGTGGCACGCCGCCTATGGCGAGGGCGTGCGCGCCATAGCCGCCGCCCATCGCGAAGAAGCGCCCCTCGACCTCAGCCTGCGCCCCGGCGCCGCGCTGCCCGAGGGCGCCATCCGGCTTTCCACCGGCACCGCGCGCCTGCCCGCCGGCACGCGCATCACCGAACTGCCCGGTTTTCTGGGCGCAGGACGCCGCGGCCGCGCTGCCTGCGCGCCTGCTGGCCGCCCGCCCGGGCGAATACGTGGCCGATCTCTGCGCCGCCCCGGGCGGCAAGACCGCGCAACTGGCGCTCACCGGCGCCCGGGTGGTGGCGGTGGAGCGCGACAGCGCCCGCATGACCCGCCTGCGCGAGAACATGCTGCGCCTGAACCTCGCTCCCGAACTGGTCTGCGAGGACGTGGCCCGCTGGCAGCCCCCCGAGGCGCTGGACGCCATCCTGCTGGACGCCCCCTGCACCGCCACCGGCACCATCCGTCGCCACCCGGACGTGCCGCATCTGCGCCGGCCCAAGGATGTGGCCAAGCTGGCCAGCGACCAGAGACGCCTGCTGCACGCCGCCTGCAAACTGCTGAAGCCGGGCGGGCGGCTGGTCTTCGCCACCTGCTCGCTCCAGGCCGAGGAGGGCGAGGCGCATCTGGCGCAGCTGCCCGAGGGGATGCGCCTCGATGCCATTCGCCCCGAGGAACTGCCGGGGCTGGAGGGCTGCATCACCCCCCAGGGGGCGCTGCGCACCCGCCCGGATCAGGGATTTCCGGGCGGCATGGACGGATTCTTCGCCATGCGTCTCGTTCGCGGCTAGCCCATCATCGGCGCTGACCGGAGCGCCGGCCATGGTCTATCCCTCTGTCATGTCGCGTGATTCACGGTCTTGCCGTCCGGCGGCAAGGCGCGGTGCGTCGAGGCGTTCGACCTTTGCGCCCGCCCGCGCGCAAGGGTGGCCCGCGCTCACCAGACCCAGCCGCGGCCTCCATAGTAATGGCCGCGCCAGCGCGGACGCGGGGCGTAATAGTAGGGCTGCTCGACCACGGTCACCACCGTGCGCGGTTCCTGGATGGTGTTGCCGTAGGACGCCATGCATTGTGCATAGACCACGTCATAGCGGCGCTGCAGCCCCATGCCGCCCATTTGCGCCTGGTTGGCGCCGACGGCGCTGCCACCCAGCAGCCCCACGCCCGCGCCCACCGCGGCACCCGCCCCGGCATTGCCGCTGGCAGCCCCCAGCAGCGCCCCGGCCGTGGCGCCCAGCGCTGTGCCCAGCACCGCCGAGCCTACCGCCGCCTGGTTGGCGGCAAGCTGAGGCGTGCCGCCGCCAATGCCCTGGAAGGCCGTCTGCTGGCAGAAGACGTCCTCGCGCTGGAACTGCGCGAAATCCTTGCCTCCTGGTGGCAGCGCCGTGATGGTCGGCCCGCTGGGAGGCGGAATGGCGCACGCCCCCAGACCCAATGCGGCAAAAGCGCAGGCCGCGATGCCCTTCTTGCCCATGATGTTCTCCCGTCGCTGGCGTGGGCCAGCCTGCGGGGGAAATTGGGCGGCGGCGGGGCGGATGCCAGGGTGCGTTACACTTCCGCCAGCCAGGGCCTCACCCCACGCCGGGCGGCAGCAGCGAGACATGCGCCGCCACCACCCGCCACCCCTCGGGCCTCCGCACCCAGGTCTGCGACTGTCGGCCCACCTGGTCGCTGCCATGGCGGCGGAAGGTGGTGTTGGCGGTGCCGAAGTCGCGGCCATGGGTCGTGATGACCGTGCGCAGCAGGTCGCGGCCGAAGGGGCCCGGGCGCCCGGCGCGGAAGGCCGCGATTTCCTCGTATCCGTGCAGGTTCTCGCCTGCGCCGTAGCGCACCGTGTGCTCGCTCACCCAGAAGAGTTCGTCCAGCACGGCCACGTCATTGGTCGTGAGTGCCGCTTCGTAGCGCATGAAGGCGGCGGTGAGTTCGGCCAGCGCCTCGGGGTTGTTGATCTCTTGCATGGCTCAATTCCTCGGCAGGGGGGCGGCGCAGGCGCCGACGCGTTCCAGATGCGCCGCGAGGCGGAACAGCTTGTCCTCCGCCCAGGGGGCCGCGATCAACTGCACGCCGATGGGCATGCCGCCCGGCTTCGCCATGCCTGCCACCGGGGCCGCGATCACCGGCAGGCCGATGCAGGAGATGGGCTGGGTGTAGACGCCAAGGTTGGGCCGCACCGGGATGGTCTGCCCATCCACCTCGATCATCTCCTGCCCGATGGGCGGCGCCACATAGGGAGTGGCGGGGGCAATCAGGATGTCCACCTCCTCGAACAGCGCCAGGGCGCGCGCCCGGTAGGCGACGCGGACGCGCTGGGCCTGCTGCACCCAGGTTGCAGGCAGCAGGGCGCCGGCCAGGAAACGGTCGCGCGTGCTGGGGTCGAAGTCATCGGGGCGGTTACGGAGGTTGGGCAGGTGGAGGTTCGCCCCCTCCGCCATGGTGATGAGGAAGGCGGCCGCGCGGCCGATGGCCGCATCGGGCAGGGTGACGCGGCGGGTGGCGCCCAGCGCCTGCGCCACGCTGGCAACGGCCGCGAAGGCTTCGGGGTGGCCGTTGCGGGCGAAGTGGTCGTCCAGCACCGCGATGCGCAGCCCCTCCGTGCCGCCCTCCAGCGAAACAGGCTCCTCACCCCGCCATTGCTGGGCGTGGTCCAGCGGATCGTCGCCCTGCAAGGCGTTATAGGCCAAAGCGAGGTCCGCCACGTCGCGGGCGAACGGCCCGAGATGGTCCAGCCCGCCCACGAAAAGAAAGGCGCCGCGCCGCGAGAGCCGCCCATAGGTCGGCTTCAGGCCCCAGATGCCGCAGAGCGAGGCCGGCACGCGGATGGAACCATTGGTGTCGCTGCCAAGCGTGATCGGCACCAGCCCGCCCGCCACCGCCACGGCACTCCCGCCCGAGGAGCCGCCGGCGATGCGCGTCAGGTCGTGCGGGTTGTGGCAGGGGCCGAAATGCGCGTTCTCGGTGGTGAAGCCATAGGCATATTCGTCCATGTTCAGCGCGCCGACCATGACGGCGCCGGCCGCGGTCAGGCGCTGAACCAGGAAGGCATCGGCCGCGGCGGGCGGGCTGTCGCGCTCGATCCTGGCACCGGCCAGGGTGACCAACCCTTGCAGGTCGAACAGGTTCTTCACGGCGACGGGCACGCCGGCCAAGAGGCCGGGGTCCTGGCCAGCGGCCACAGCAGCGTCCACCGCGGCCGCCTCGGCGCGGGCGCGGGCGGCGGTGACGTCGGTAAAGGCGTTGTAGCGCGGGTTGCGGGCGGCGATGTCGGCCAGGTGGGCTTCCAGCACCTCCACCGCGCGGCGGCGCCCGGCGCGGACCTCGGCGGCCAGGGCCGCGGCGCTCATTTCGGCAGGCTCCGGCCCGCGACGAAGACCGGCGCGGCCTCGTCGGTCGGGGTGAGGGGCATCTGCGCCAACATCCCGGCCATCCGCGCGGCCAGGGCCAGGTTCATCACCACGCCGGGCAGATGCCGCTCGTGCAGGGGCAGCCCCACGGCGGCGGCGGCATGGCGGGCATAGGCTGCAGGGTCGAAGGTGGACATCCGCCCTGTTTCAGCCCCCGCGCCGTCGCGCGCCAGGGGGCGCCATCGGGGCATCCAGGGCCTGCATTCCACCGATGCGCCCCTTCTTGGCAATGGTGGCGCGGGATTGTGCAAACGCCGCCCACGGCACATTGACCCCAGGCCCGCCCCCTGCCATCCCAACACCCATGCCCGACCCTGCCCTCCGTTCCGTCCGCGCCTGGCCCTTCGAGGAGGCGGCGAAGCTCGCCGATAGGCTGGCGGCCTCGGGGAAGGCGAAGGCGCTGCTGCAGACCGGCTATGGCCCCTCTGGCCTGCCGCATATCGGCACCTTCGGCGAGGTGGCGCGCACCACCTGGGTGCGCCGCGCCTTCACCGCCATGACCGGCCAGCCCACCCGCCTGCTGGCGTTCAGCGACGACATGGACGGGCTGCGCAAGGTGCCGGACAACGTGCCCAACAAGGAGATGCTGGCGCGGCACATCGGCCAGCCGCTGACGCGCATCCCCGACCCCTTCGGCACCCACCCGAGCTTCGGCGCCCACAACAATGCGCGGCTGCGGGCCTTCCTCGATGCCTTCGGCTTCGACTACGAGTTCGCCTCCTCCACCGACTACTACGCGGACGGCACCTTCGACGCGGCCCTGCTGCGCATGCTGGCCCTGCATGAGGAGGTGCGGGCCGTCATCCTGCCCACCCTGGGCCCGGAGCGCCGGGCCACCTACTCGCCCTTCCTGCCCATCCATCCGCGCAGCGGCATCGTGATGCAAGTGCCCATGGACGAGACGCGGCCCGAGGCGGGCACCATCATTTGGACCGACCCCGACAGCGGCGAGCGCTTCGAGACGCCCGTCACCCGCGGCGCCTGCAAGGCGCAGTGGAAGGCCGACTGGGCGCTGCGCTGGTATGCGCTGGGCGTGGACTACGAGATGTCCGGCAAGGACCTGATCGACAGCGTCCGGCTGAGTTCCGCCATCTGCCGCGTGCTGGGCGGCGAGCCGCCCGTCACCTTCACCTATGAGCTGTTCAACGACGAGCACGGCCAAAAGATCAGCAAGAGCAAGGGCAACGGCCTCACCATCGAGCAATGGCTCGAATACGGCCCGCCCGAGAGCCTCGCCTTCTTCATGTTCGCCACGCCCGGGAGTGCGAAGCGCCTCCACAAGGGCGTGATCCCGCGCGCGGTGGATGACTGGATGGCAGGGGTCGAGAAGCTGCGCACGGCCCCCGACGCCGCCAACCCCGCCTGGCACATCCATGGCGGCGTGGCGCCCAACGAAAAGCTGCCGCCCATCTCCTACGCCACGCTGCTGAACCTGGCCGGCATCGCCAACACCGATGACCCCGCGCGGCTCTGGGCCTTCATCCGCAAATACTACCCCGATGCCGCGCCCGAGCATGAGCCCATGCTGGACCGGCTGGTGCACAACGCCTGCGCCTATTGGCGCGATTGGATCGCGCCCGAGCGCAGCTTCCGCCCCGCCACGCCCGAGGAAGCCGCGGCGATGCGCGAACTGGTACGGCTGCTGCGCGAACGCGCGCCGGAATTCGCCGCCCTGCCGCCGGGCCCGGAGCGCGAGGCCGCCATCCAGAACGCCGTCTATGACGCCGGCCGCCGCGAGCCCTTCGCGGTGGTGAACAAGAAGGACGGCTCGCTCGGCGTGGGCCGCGCCTGGTTCCAGGCCCTCTACGAGGTGCTGCTGGGCAAGAGCGAAGGCCCGCGCTTCGGCAGCACCGTCGCCATCATGGGGGTGGACGAGGCCTGCGCCATGATCGAGGCCGCACTGGCGCGGGAGAGCGCGCCCGCTTGAGACGCGCGCCATGAAGACCCTCTGGCCCTTCGTCCGGCGGCATGGTGCCACCGTCTTCGGACTGGCGCTGCTGGTCGGCGCCATCTGGGTGGTGCAGCGGGAATTCCGCAACCTCTCCATGGCCGATGTGCGCCAGGCGCTGGCGGAACTTCCCACCTCCGGCCTGCTGCTGGCGGCGGCGCTGACGGTGCTGGCCTACAGCGTGCTGGCCATCTACGACTGGCTGGGCGCCCGCTATGCGGGGCGCCCTTCGTCCTGGCCGCGGGCGCTGCTGGCCTCCTTCTGCGGCTATTCGCTGGCGCACAACATCGGCTTCGCGGCTGTGTCCGGGGCTGCAGTGCGCTACCGGCTGTATTCGGCCTGGGGCTATTCCACCGTCGAGATCGGCAAGATCATCGGCTTCACCTCGCTCACCTTCGGGCTGGGCGGCATGGCGCTGGGCGGGATGGTGCTGCTGTTCGAGCCGGAGGTGCTGCCCTGGGCGGGCGACCACCTGCCACGCTGGGCGCTGCAACTCATGTCCGTGCCGCTCTTCACGATCGTGCTGGGCTATGTGCTGCTCAGCCGCTTCCGCCGCACCATCCGTGTCTTCGGCCATGTGGTGGAATTGCCGGGCGTGCGGATGGCGCTGGTGCAGACCACGCTCGCCACGGTGGACGTGGCGGTGACGGCCTCGATCTTCTTCGTGCTGCTGCCCGCGGCACCCGGCCTCACCTTCCTGCATTTCGTGGGCATCTACCTCGCGGCCTATGCGGCGGGCATCGCCGCGCATGTCCCGGGCGGGCTTGGCGTGTTCGACGGTGCCATCCTGCTGGGCCTTGCCCCCTACATGGGCGCGGCCGAGGTCGTGGGCGCGCTGCTGGTGTTCCGCCTCTACTACTACATCGTGCCGCTGTTCATCTCGGGCGCACTCTTCGCCGGCTTCGAGGTGACGCAGCGCAGCGACCTGCTGACGCGCTTCGGCGCGCTGGGCCGCGGCGCCATGCCGCTGGAGGTGCCCGCACTGGCCGGCCTCGTCGCCATCGGCGGCGCGCTGCTGATCTTTCTGGGCGGGCTGCCGCTGTCGGTCACCGTGCTCAAGCAATGGGCGGGGTATGAGGCGGCGCTGGCGTCGCAATTCGCCGCCTCCATTGTGGGCTCCCTGCTGGTGGTCATGGCCTTCGGGCTGGCGCGGCGGCTGGCCATCGCGTGGTGGGGCGCGCTGTTCCTGCTGCTGAACGGCGCCGCCATCGGCTGGCTGCGCGAGGAAGCCTGGTGGACCTGGGGCGTCTTCCTGGTGGTGGCGGCGCTGCTCGCCACCATGCGGCCCGCCTTCTACCGGGGCAGCCGGCTGCGGCGCGAACCGCTGTCGAATGAGATCCTGCTGCCGCTGGCGGCGGCCTCCATCTGCGGCCTCACCCTCGCCCTGCTGGCCAATGCGGGCCAAGTGCAAGGTGAGACCTGGTGGGAGATCGTGCTGATGGGCGACGCCACGCCCCAGCTGCGCTTCACCGTGGGCATCACGGCCGTGCTGCTGCTGGCCGGCGCGGTGCAATTGCTGCGTCCTGCGCGGATCGAGGCGCTGCCCTTCACCATCGAAGCAAGGCAACGCCTGGCCGCCCTGGGCGCCCGCCTGCCCGCCACGGCCGACGCCGTGCTGTGGGGCGAGACGGAGCGCGCCGGCTTCGCCTTCAGCCGCCATGGCCGCGTCTGGATTGCGCATGGCGACCCGGCGGGCGAGGAGCGGGACGCCATCTCCGCCATCTGGCGCTTCCGCGACCTGTGCGAGCGCCATGGCGCCCGCCCTGCCTTCGTGGATGTCGGCCCCGAGCATCTGCGCATCTACGCCGACACCGGCCTGCAGACCCTGGTGGATGCCAGGCGCCCCGGCCGCTACCTGGCCTGCGACGCCCAGCGCGACCTCGATGCCGTGCAGGCCGCCTAAGGCAGCCTACTGGCTGCTCCAGAGAATGCGGTGCATCCAGGCCACGTCCTGCAGGTCGAAGCTGTAGTCTGGGTGGGCCGGGTTGAGGCTCGCCACCTCCACGCGCTTGGCGCTTTGCCGACGAAGCTCCTTCGCCATCACCTCGCCCCGGCGGGTGCGCAGCACCACGCGGTCACCCCGGCGGATGGGGGCGGCGGGCGAGACGATGACAACATCGCCGTCGCGGAACACCGGCGACATGGAATCGCCTGAAATCTCCAAGGCATAGGCATTCGGATCGCCGATCTCGGGCAGGCTGATCTCGTCCCAGCTGCCGCCGACCGGAAAGCCGCCATCGTCAAAATACCCGTCGCTGCCCGCCTGCGCGAGGCCGATCAGCGGCACGCGGCGCACCAGCCCGCGCCCCCCGCGCGACAGGTTGGGCAGGGTGGAGCTGCCAGAGACCAGGGTGGAAAAGGCCTCTATTCCTGCCCCGGTCGCGGCCAGCACCTTTGCGATGCTCTCCGTGGAGGGCCAGCGCGCGCGCCCGTCGGGGCCCACCCGCTTGGAGGGATTGAACGCCGTCGGGTCGAGCCCTGCGCGACGCGCGAGTCCCGAGGGCGAGAGCCCGTTCTCGGCGGCCAGCGAATCGAGCGCCCGCCAGATGTCATCGTGTCGCATGGGCAGGAAGATGTTAGGTCGGCGGTCATGATGCAATAGGAAAATCTTGCTTTTCGCCGGAAAGATGAGTCACAACCCTGGGTATGCATCTCTGCCAGGCGATGCACCTCCCCCCCAAGCGCCCCCGAAGAAGGATGTGCCGATGTCTTCCTCCCCCCGCCCCAGCCATTCGCCGATTTATGCGAGCCTCGCGAAGGCCGAGCCCTTCCGCTCCGCCGAGGAGGCCTGGTTCTGGACCATGGCGGCGCTGACGGCCCGGCGGGACGGCGCAAGGGTCACCGCCGGCAAGGGCGTGGCGCTGCGTCCCTGCGATCCGGACGACGTGATCAAGTGTCTGGACCGGCTCTACCGGCAGCGCCGCATCGAACTCTGTCACGCCCGCATCATGCGCATCTGGGGTGAGCGCGGCCTGCCCCCCAGCCCGCGCCACGCCACCGAGCGCGGCGACTTCCGGCTCTGGCGGGAGGCCATGTCGCGGCTTGAATTTCCACTTCGTGTCAAAGGGATCGTGGCCGGCGCGCCCCGTATCGAGGCGGATGCGGAGGTGCTGACCTTCGCGCCCCTCCGCGCATGAGGCCGAGCCATCGGCGCCAGGCCACGCAGCGCGCCTGGATCGTCTTCGGCGGCCGGGCGGACCACGCCTGGCAGCGCTGGCTGCGCCCGGGCTTTCGCCACTGCTTCGCCGCGATCGAGGACGAGCAGGGCTGGCTGGTGCTGGAGGCGCTGACCGGGCGCCTGCTGCTGACGCGCCTGGATGTACCGTCCGGTTTTGACGCACCGGCCTTCTACCGTCGTGCCGGAATGGTTCCGGTGGGGCCATTTGCCCTCGATGAAACCACCCTCGGCCCCACGCGCGGGCCGCTGCCGCTGAACTGCGTCTCGGTCTGCCGGGCCGTGCTGGGGCCGCACGCGCCCCGCGCCTGGACCCCCTACGGGTTGTATATTGCGCTGAGCACTCGCGCTGAAAATAGGAAAAAATACTTGACTGGCGGCTCCTCCCCCCGCTAGACAGGTCTCGTCAACGGGCGAATTGCGTCCGCTGGCATCCCTCCTCTCCCCGCAACTTGCGGCGGGCCGCCCTCACCGGGCTGGCCCGCCGTCCTTTTTGCGTGGCGGGCGACGAGGCAGCCCACCCCCAGAACCAACAGGAGAACCGCGCGCATGGGAGGCTTGTTCCGCGCCCCGAAGCCCATCGTGGTGCCCGCGCCCACGCCGCTGCCGGCCGCCGAGCCGGTCAGCTCCGCCGTGGCCGACGGCACCGCCGAGGCCGCCCGCATCGAGGCGCGGCAGCGGTCCCGCCAGGGCCTTTCGGGCACCATCGCCACCTCTGCCCGCGGGGTGCTGGCGCCGCTGCCACTCCCCGTCGCGCGCAAATCCCTGCTGGGCGAGTGACCGCCATGACCCCGCGCGACATCCTCGACCGCCAGCGCCACGCGCTGGACCAGCGCCGTACGCTGGAGGCCATCTGGACCGACGCCTACGCCCATGTGCTGCCCAAGCCGCATGAGGCCACCGCCCTGTTCGACGCGACAGCGGCGGACGCGGCCGAACAGCTCGCCGCCTCGCTGCTGGCGGAGCTGACGCCGCCCTGGTCGCGCTGGTTCGGCCTCGCCCCGGCGCGTGACCTGGCCGACACGCCGGCCGGGCAGGCCGCGGCCTATGCGCTGGAAGGCACTGCGGAGGTGCTGCAATCCCACCTCGACCGCTCCAACTTCGCCGTCGAGATGCACCAGGCCTTCCTCGACCTGGTCATCACCGGCACCGGCGTGATCCTGGTGGAGGAAGCGCCGCCCGGCGAGGCCTCCGCCCTTCGGTTTACCGCCGTGCCGGTGCGCCACGCGGTGCTGGAGGAAGGCCCCTCTGGACGCCTGGACAATGTCTATCGCGAAACCGCGCTGACGCTGGCCGAGATCCGCCGGCGCTTCCCCTTCGCCGAACTTCCGCCCGCGCTGGAGCGCGTGAAGGACAGCGAGGCACCGGCGAAGCTGCGCGTGGTGGAGGCGGTGTGGCCCGACCGCTTCGGCCACCGCTACGCCGCCGTGCTCGACGCGAGCACGGGCACGGAGCCCACGCTGCTGGCGCAGGGCGGCTTCGCCGACCCGCCCTACATCGCCTTCCGCTGGCTGAAGGGGCCGGGCGAGGTCTATGGCCGCGGCCCGGTCGTGAAGGCGCTGCCCGATATCCGCACCGCGAACCGCGTGGTGGAGCTGGTTCTGAAGAATGCCTCCATCGCCGTCACCGGCATCTGGCAGGCGGAGGATGACGGGGTGCTGAACCCCGCCACCGTGCAGCTCGTGCCCGGCGCCATCATCCCGCGCGCGCCCGGAAGCGCGGGCCTTACGCCGCTCGCCGCCCCCGGCAATTTCGACGTGTCGCAGCTCATGCTGAACGATCTGCGGCAGCGCATCCGCCAGGCCCTGCTGGTGGACCGCCTGGGCACCCCGCGCGACGCCCGGATGACGGCGACCGAAGTGCTGGAACGCAGCGCCGAGACCTCGCGCCTGCTCGGCGCCACCTATGGCCGCCTGCAATCGGAATTGTTGACGCCGCTGGTGGCGCGCAGCCTCTCCATCCTGGCCCGGCGCGGCGAGGTGCCGCCGGTGCTGCTCGACCAGGGCCGCGTCGCGCTGCGCTACGAAAGCCCGCTCGCCCGCGTGCAGGGCCGCGCGGATGCGGCGAACACGCTGCTCTTCCTCGAGGCCGTCTCGAAGATGGGCGAGGACGCGCGCGGCCAGGTGGATGCCGCGGCCGCGGCGCGCTGGCTGGCCCGCACGCTGGGCGCGCCCGCCGAAATCCTGATCCCGACCCATACGGAGTAGAGCCGCCATGCAAGACAGCCTGTTGGACGCCGCCATCGCATCCCCCCCTGGCCCCGCCGACACCAAGGCCCGCCCCGGCGACGTGCCGGAAAAGTTCTGGGACGCGGAGCGTGGCGAGCTGCGCGTGGACGCGCTGGTGAAGAGCTACCGCGAGCTGGAGCGCCGGCTCTCGCAGCGCCTCGCCCCGCCCGGCCCGGACGCGGACCCCGAGGATGTGCGGCGCTGGCGCGAGGTGCACGACATCCCCGAGGCGCCGGACCAGTACGAGATCGAGATCCGCCATGAGCTCACTTCGCCCGACATCGAGGTGAACCGCCGGCTCTACGAGGCCGGCTTCTCCCGCCAGCAGGTGCAGCTGGTCTATGACCTGGCGGCCGAGCGCCTGCTGCCGCTGATCGCGGAGGCCGCGCAGCAGTTCGAGGCGCAGCGCCAGCTGGAGAAGCTGCACGCGCGCTATGGCGGGCCGGAGCGGTTCCGCCGCGTGGCGTCCCAGCTCTCCGCCTGGGGCCGCGCGAACCTGCCCGACGCGGTGTTCGAGGCGCTCTCCACCACCGAGGAGGGCGTGATGGCGCTCGAACGGATGATGCAGGGAAAGGAGCCGCAGATGGCCCGCGACGTCGAGCCGCCGCCCGCCGAAGATGAGGGCGAACTGCGCCGCATGATGCGCGACCCGCGCTACTGGCGCACGCGTGAGCCTGAGATCGTGAAGCGCGTCTCCGAAGGGTTCCGGCGCCTGGTCGGCGGCTGAACATCGGCGGGGCTGCGTGCCGCCCCCTCGGGCCTCATCGCCCGGGCACCGCCCCGCCCTTGGCCGCCCCCCCTTCCCGTCCCGGGTGAGCGCGGGCGGCCCGCGCCCGCCGCCGTGGCCGCACGGGATGCGTCGGAAGACGAATCCCGCGCGCCGCCATGCCGCGGCGGGCGCACCCTTTTCGCCGCGCACCCCTTCTCCGGTGCGCGCAGCTTTCACCGCGCACCCTCTCCCCGGTGCGCGCGG